>NZ_JYNS01000003.1 GCF_000934725.1 Methyloterricola oryzae | reverse complement strand
ACCTTGCAGGCCTTGGACACGTTGCCGAGTTCGGTTGCCAGGTTCAGCAGACCGATCTTGTGACGGATGACATTCTGATTGAGACTACTCATGGGGTTACTCCTGCGCTCACGCGACGTTTCGATGAAGCTTCGCACCTCTATCAAAACGGGTAACCCCACCTCGCGGCAAGGAACTCTGTCAGATCAAGTCTGAACTTCTACACTTGATCCGTTTTTCGTTATACCAGCGGATGTAATCGTCAACCATTGCGATGAACTGGTCGATCGAGGTGTCCTGCCAGTTCCTACGATAAAAGAGCTCCGTTTTTAGCCTGCCAAAGAATCCTTCACAGGCTGCATTATCCGGGGAGCAGCCTTTGCGCGACATTGATCGGGTGAATTTGGCATTGCTCATCCGCTTGACCCACCCAGGCCAACGGTAATGGCCTCCCCTGTCAGATCAAGTCTGAACTTCTACAGGTCATTCGCTTGGCTCGAAACCCGCCGTTCACCAATGGCAGCTTTCTTCGAATTCTAAAGCGGTAGATCTGTTAAGAGCTGACGCCCGGCATATGCTCGCTTTACGACTTCAACGTTCGAGGTAACGCTGGGCCTCGCGTTGACCGAGGGGTTAGGCCGCACCTGTTGCAAACTTGGCCTGGGCGCCTTCAACAATCTCTGCGAGTCGCTCAAGGTACTGATTTAATACGGCTTCGATAGGAGCGCCAGCGATCTCCGGCGGTGCCTCAGCGAAGAAAACCGTGACGTCGGCTCTGAATCCTGGCAAGTCGGACGGCAGTTCAACATAGAACTTCTCCACAACGCCAACTTCCGTCCCGACTTCCCAACCGCTGCCGCCAATACGGTCCCCAATGAAGAAGCCCTTCGCTCCGGGCGGTGGCTTGCAGCGTCGAATCAACTCAATGGGGTTGCCGTTGAGTGTGATCGAGGAGGCTACAGGGATTGAACCTTCCTTGAGGATCTCCGTGCGAACCTTGTACAAGTACTTCATCAGCGGGTCAGCCTCCATGGCTTCAACCTGTGGCTTGTACCAGTCGTCGAACGCCCTCTCCGTAGAGCGCAAGTTTTGAAGTACGTTCGTGACCGCGCGGCCGAACACTATGACATTGCGTACACCGGCAATTCGTGTCCTCGGGTCCTTGCTTTGCAGACCAACCAAGCCCAGTTGCGCCGTGTGCAGCATATCGTGGGCCCGCTGCAGAACCTCGGCTGTTGTTTTCGGCGATCTTGCCACTTGACCTCCGTTGTGCGGCCCAACGTGGAGTTGAGTGGCCTCGCGCGGCATTTCGCGCGAGGTCTCTCTCGAATGCAGGGTTAGGGGTTACCTTTACTTAGAAAACACCTGCTGTCGAATCAACCACCAGTTCGGCTTTGTTAGCTGTGCACCATTCCGCCAATTCAACGCGGAGAGTAGGCCAAAGGTCACGAGCCCAAACCGGCGCATTCTGTTTCCACACATCCTCAGTCGGCAGATAAGCGGACAAGATCCCCATCGGTAGCTCAAGAACGAACGTTCCTCCTGGACCGGTACAAAGCAACTCTTCTTTCCACCGTGCTTGGAAGGTAAAGACGCTCACTGGCGACCCCTAACAATTGATTGAATCGTTTCCGTATAGCTTCCCAAGATTTTTATCACGCTGCCTGGCGCTTGACAACGTGCCTTGAAGCGCTTGGTCTATCCCTCTGTCTATCATCCCGCTGACTCAGGATAGACTGATCTGGATTGCATGACATGCTTACCCTTCCCACCGAACTGACCCGTCTCTACGAGGCCCTGCTGGCACAACATGACGTCCTTGCGCCACAGCGCCCGTACTATCTGAAATGGCTGCGCTATTACTGGGATTTCTGTCACAAATATGCCCATACGGTGCAGAGCGTCACCCTCAAGGAGGCGAAGAGTCCGTTGGATTTCTGATAATCGACCGTCCGGTTATGGGTGGGCGGCCTGCCAAATTCCAGGCCGGTTCCGAAAGTAGCCATTCGAACGAATTTGCTGGCAACGCCGAATGACCGGTTAGGCCGACCTGACGCCGAAAAATCTAATCGGGCGACTGGCCGACACTGAGCGTACAAAGGCATTCCGTGCCCGGATGGCCGCTGATGTCTGTATTGTGTTGAAAAACTCGCCTGCCCGCAGTTTGTTCAGCATGCCGGAGCAAGAAACGGCGCTTTCATCGACTCGTACGCAAAAATTGGTTCAGATGCCTTCCGAAAGTTTGCCAGATTTCAAGTAGGAACGCGTCCCGGGCGCCGTCATCTCCGGGATCGATGTTTTTCAACACAATACAGACATCAGCGGCCATTCCCGGGTGGAATGCCCGTTCCGCACTCAGCGGGAGTCAGTCGCTGGCTTGGATTTCTCGGCGTCAGGTCGGCCAAAGCGGACACGCGACCCTTACCTTTGATTTTTGTGGCCGACAGTTTTCAGAGTTCTATGCCCGCGAAAGTGCGGCTGCTTGCGTTGTATCGTTACCCCTTTGTGCTAATCTCTGGTTCAGTCAACCGACTCTGCTACTGTAATGATTCGAAACGGCTCGGAGTACATTCGCATCCAAGCCGTCTCGATAGTTCTTTCGGGATTACCGACCCAATCCCCGTCGGCGTTCCGCCAAAAGTCAGGGCACCCAGTCTCCCGTGTCATAAAAGCTGATCCAGTCATTATCTGACTCGAGAACGGCGTCTATACAATTCCGTCCCTTTGTCCAAGGGTCGCTAATTCCGAAAAGGCAGCTGGCTGTTGCATAAACGCATCGCAAGCGGCGCAGCTGCTGTACTCACTGAACCTGCGATTCTCGCCAGGAGGTGAGTATTACAAGGAGGCCATTTATGAAATTGAACATGCCAATCACAAACAAGGAGGTCCGTCTCGCGGTCGATTCCATGATCGTCTCCAAGACCGATCTTAAGGGCAGAATCACCTACGCGAATCACGACTTTATCGAAATCAGCGGATTTTCGGAGCAGGAGCTACTCGGCTTCAACCACAATATCGTCCGTCATCCAGATATGCCGGCGGCCGCTTTTTCAGATCTTTGGCAAACCTTAAAGTCCGGACGGCCTTGGGTTGGTATCGTCAAAAACCGGTGCAAGAACGGCGACCACTATTGGGTCGAAGCCAACGTCACGCCAATCCGCGAGAGTTCACGTATCGTAGGGTATATGTCCGTCCGGTACGCACCGAGCCAGGAACAAATCGAGGCTGCCGATCGTTTGTACCGTTCCATGAATGCAGGAGAGCAACCTGCGTCACCTTTGTGGTCCAGAATCCTGCCTCGCAGCGTCCCGTTTTCAATCCGGCTGGGGCTCGCGCTTGCCATCGGTTCCGTCCTTGGCGGACTTGCGACACTGAGCGCCTACATGGGCCAGCCTGGGTTGGCCTTGGCCTGGTCGATCGTCAGCGTGCTGGTCGCCGCATTTCTGGGCGTCTACTTGTCGCGCACTCTGCATATCGGCATCGCCTCCATCACCCAGCGTGTGGAAGCGATGGCACAAGGCGATTACAAGGGGAGCGTCAGCCTGCTCGACACAGGCGACCCAATCAGACGACTCAGAGACTCGGTCAAATCCGCCCAGACACGCCTGGCTTTCGATCTTGCGGAATCCAACCGGCTAGCAGAGCAGGGCCTACTTTTAAGCAATGCGCTGGAGAAAGTCTCAACCGGGGTCCTAATTGCAGACCACGATCAGACGATCGTCTATATCAACAACGCCATGAAAAACATGCTCGGCAAACTGGAAAGGGAAGAAGGTTTCAACGCCTCCCGGGTGGCATTCAGCCAGTTGCTCGGCACCAAGCTCGAATCCTTATACGAACTTTCTGACGAGGGAGGCCCATTGGGCGCTTCGTTGAACACTACCTATTCGATTCAGACGAGCTTGGGCAGCCAGAGATTCGCCGTTGTCGGAAGCCCTGTGCTCAACGGAAAAGGCTACGTGGTGGGATTCGTAACGGAGTGGAGAGACATAACCGAGGAATTAAACAAGCGAGAACTTGAGCAGAAGATTCTTGCGGAAAATACTCGAATTAAAATTGCCCTGGACAATGTCAGTACCGGCGTCATGATCGCTGACAACACGCGTGAGATCGTCTACGCCAATCCCTCAGTCCGGAGAATTCTCAAGCAGGCCGAATCCGAAATTCGCAAGCAATTGCCTGACTTTAATGCAGACCATCTGGTTGGAGCCAACGTGGACTCATTCCACAAGAATCCGGCGAACCAGGCTTCCTTGCTCGCCCAATTCACAAGCACGTACTCGGCTAATTTGTCTCTGGGCTCGCACACCATGCGCGTCATCGCCAATCCCGTCATCGACGACAAGGGAGAACGCATGGGATCGGTGGCGGAATGGACCGACCTGACATCGGAAATACAAACTCAAGTTGAGATTGCGCGTATCGTCGATGCCGTGGGGCGGGGTGACTTTAACCTGCGGGTTGATACGAGTTGCAAGGAAGGCTTTTATCTGGGTTTGAGCCAGGGCCTGAACCAATTCTTACAAACGGTCGGGGATTCCATGAATGATATCCAGAGAGTATTGGATTCCCTCGCGAAAGGAGACCTTACGGTCGCCATGGAGAAAAATTATCAAGGGACTTTCGGGAAGATCAAGGAAGACTTCGAATGCACTGTCACGCGGCTCACCGAAATCATCTCGCAGATCAAGAACGCCACGGACACCCTGAATACGGCCTCGAAGGAAATCGCATTGGGGAATATGGACCTATCCCAGCGCACCGAGAAGCAGGCCCTAACGCTCCAAACGACAGCTTCCACCATGGAGGAATTGTCATCGACCCTTAAGCAGAATGCCGACAACGCCAAACAGGCAAACGAGATGGCCATTTCCGCATCGGAAGTTGCATCGAAAGGAGGCACAGTCGTTCAGCAGGTGGTCGGGACCATGCATGACATCAATAACAGTTCCCGCAAGATTGTGGACATTATTGGAGTCATCGACAGCATCGCATTCCAGACCAATATATTGGCATTGAATGCGGCGGTGGAAGCAGCGCGGGCCGGCGAGCAAGGGCGAGGATTTGCCGTAGTCGCTAGTGAAGTGCGCAATCTGGCTCAGAGGTCGGCATCCGCAGCAAAAGAAATCAAGGGTCTGATCCACTCGTCCGTGGAGGACGTCGAAAAAGGCGCCCTACTCGTGGAAGAGGCCGGCAAAACCATGCAGCAGGTCGTAACCTCCGTAAATCAGGTAACCGAACTGATCTCGGAAATTGCCGCTGCGTCAGCAGAGCAAAGCGTAGGCGTGGAACAGGTCAATCAGGCAATTGGGCAAATTGACGAAGTGACGCAGCAAAATTCGGCTCTCGTCGAGCAATCGGCCGCCGCCAGCGCGACCATGGCGGATGAATCGCGTCACTTGGCTGGTTTGGTGGAGTACTTTACGGTGCAAAATACGCTAGCGCTCCTGCCTCATCCACGCTCCGTGACAAGCAAAGATAAAGAGCTTGTGTGAACACTGCCACGAACCTGGTTGGGAGGTGGCTTCGGAAAATTGAACATTCGGCTAAGTGGATAAACTGCTCCCTAGCGGCGTGGGTAACGCCGATGACTTGAAGCATGCCATGAGTAGACGACCACGCCGGAACCACTCACCGACCTTCAAGGCTAAAGTGGTTTTGGCCGCCCTCCGGGGCGATAAGACGCAGGCCGAGTTAGACCAGCAGTTCGATGTCCACCTTAATCAAATCAGCGATTGGAGAAGCCAGTTGCTGGACGGTGTCGCCGGGGTATTCGGCGGCGATAAGCAGACCGAGCCAGCCATCGATATGAACGCGCTGCACGCCAAGATCGGCCAGCAGGCCCTGGAGATCGATTTTTTAGTCAGCGCGCCCGGGTAGGCGGAAAATCCGGGTGCAAAGCGATGATTGGCCGCTGGTTGTTCGCGTGGGGGCTTGGACAAATCTTCCCATCGAGCATCGAAGTGGAACTTGAATGACAGGTATCAATTTGTGGATGTGACGGTTGCATCCCGCTTGAATCCACAATTAAACCTCTGCCACTCGGAGCAGCATCCTAGGGGTCCCAGTTGGTCGCCAACATCACCCGAAAGGCAGCCATTAAGGGCGATTTAGAGGAGGAGCCGAGTGTCGGTTAAGGCCGATGGTTCGTCGCCGTGCTGCTGATCGGGAACGTCAGCAATGCAGACAGCAGCGGCGGTTCTGGTGCGGACTGACCGTGATTTGGCAGGGCCCCCGTCTCTTCGCGCAAATAGAAGAAAGCAGATGCGAGAAGCGAACGCGTCCAATTGACCTGGGCTACCTGAAGGGCGTGGCTGAAAGGTGCCCCGGAAAGGCGGGCACAGAGCGCGGCGCGGGCCTAAAGTGTCCGGGCGGAATTCTGAATCTAGGACCGAGGTCGCGGGTTTAACTTCATCTGGAACGGTGCGGGGAGCCGAGATGAATAAGTGCCGAATCCCTACAGGATTAATGCTGGACGGGGTGAGCGACAGGGAGATCTTGGTGATCGGAATTAGCAAGGAACGCCGATTGGGCTTCAGCGCAGCCATTCCGTGCAACTGTTAGTCTGGATGCCACATCCCTTTTCCTATGGCATGTCTTACCAGATGTATTGAGGATGCGAGTTCCAGTATTCGCCCTAGCGTCTACTGTGCGTCTACCGCGGAAAAAGGCTTGTTCGATTAATCGAAGCAACCCTTTGAATTTAATGGTGGCCAGGGACGGAATCGAACCGCCGACACGGGGATTTTCAGTCCCCTGCTCTACCAACTGAGCTACCTGGCCATCTCGTCGTTTGAGCTGCGCATTTTGTCGTGAATTCGCCTATGCGTCAACCCAAATTTTAAACGGAGCTAGGGGTAGCAGATAAGGCCTTGAAACTCCGCAAGGGGTTCAATGGGGCAGGGCGGAGAAGGGCAGGTCCAGGATGGCGTAATCGCCCCAGTCCTTGTAATCGTAATGCCACCATTCCGTGGGGTAGACGTTGAACCCTTCGCTTTCCATTGTGTGTCTAAGCAAGTCTCGCAGCCGGCGGGCTTGCGGGGTTCCGCCGGTGTAATCGGGGTAGGCGCGCTCGGCGAAATCGTCATAGGCGCTGGGCATGACAACTTCACGGCCGGTCTTGAGATCGTAAAGGCTCAAGTCGATGGCGCAGCCGCGGTTGTGACGGGAGCCTTTGCTCGGGTCGGCGACAAACGGCTTCTGGTCTTCCCGCACCGCATCCCAGAATATCTTGGTGACAGACCAGGGCCGGTAGCCGTCGAACAGAACCAGGCCGTATCCCTTATTTTTCAGTTTCGCTTGAGCCCGAACCAGGGCCTTCGCCGCCGGCTTCTGCAGGAAAACCCTGGCTTCCGGATAAACCGCCCGCCCCAGAAAGTTGTTCGCGGTGGCATAGCGCACGTCCAGCTTGAAGCCAGGATGGAGCTTTGCGACTTCCACCAGTTCTGGGGTACGGAAGGGACCGTCTTCGATGGGCGGCTCCTCCGCGGTGGCACATGTTGGGGGCGCCAGGCCGAGCAAGCCCGCGCAAATCAACGGGTTCCAGGTTTTGCGGTAGAACATCGGTGGTAAGCTGTACAAGTTGTGATCAAGAGCCTTTCTATAGTCCATTCTAAAGGGCTTGCGCCGGGCTCCACCAGTCGATGCACATTCTTATCCACAGAATCTGTGCGTATCGGGGAGGTGGGGGTGACCCTTCTCGGGAAAAACGCAGGCCAGGTGGTATGCTTTTTCGGGTTAACGGGATAACCCGCGCCCAATTGTGTAGACAGGATTAAGACATGACGCAAGCCGTCCTCCTTTTTCTCAGCCTTTTCGTCTTGTCGGCGCCCAGCTTGGCCGGCAGTCTGGTCGGAATAACCAGCGATGAACTGCAAGCCTTGCAGAAGAAGGGGGCTGCCGTCGTGGACATACGCACGCCCCAGGAATGGGCCGCCACCGGCGTGATCCAGGGTAGCCACGAACTCACCTTTTTCGATACCAGCGGACAGTATGACAAGGAGGCTTGGCTCAAATCACTGAAGCTGATGCTCGGCAAGAAAGACCAACCCGTGGTGCTGGTGTGCCGTTCCGGAAACCGCAGCGCCCTGGTTGGGAAGATGATGACCAGCGAGGCGGGCTTTGATCGCGTCTATCATCTGGAGAAAGGGATCAGGGAATGGTCGGCGCAAAGCCTGCCTTTGACGCCTGGTTGCGCAACCACCGCGACCTGCGCGGCGTCACCCGCCCGGCCGGCGTCCGCCGCGCCTTGAAATCCGGGTCGGGGACCCCCACCTTCGTAAGCAACCCACCTATTCTACGAAGGTAATTTCCATGCGAATGGACAAACTCACCAGCAAATTTCAGGCAGCCCTGGCGGATGCGCAGAGCCTCGCGCTGGGACGCGACAACCAGTTCATCGAGCCGCTACACGTGATGGCGGCGCTGCTCGATCAGGAGGGCGGCACCGTGCGTCCGCTGCTCGCTCAGGCGGGAGGGAATGTCAAACAGTTCCGGGCGGCGCTGATGGAGCGCCTGGATCGGCTCCCCAAAGTGGAGGGGGTCGGCGGCGATGTGCAGATTTCCAACGAGCTGTCGCGCCTCTTGAACATGACGGACAAACTGGCGCAAAAGCGCGGCGACAAATTCATTACCAGCGAGATCTTCGTCCTGGCGGCCTTGGACGAGAAGAGCAACCTGAGCGATCTGCTTCGGCAGTCGGGCTTTACCCGTGATGCCCTGGAGAAGGCAATCGATGCGGTGCGCGGAGGTCAGAGCGCCGACGACGCCAATGTGGAAGAGCAGCGCCAGGCCTTGCAGAAGTACACCATCGATCTGACGGCGCGCGCGGAGCAGGGCAAGCTGGATCCCGTGATCGGCCGTGACGATGAGATCCGCCGCACCATCCAGGTTCTGCAGCGGCGCACCAAGAACAACCCTGTTCTGATTGGCGAGCCCGGCGTCGGCAAGACCGCCATCGTCGAAGGGCTGGCGCAGCGCATCGTCAACGGCGAGGTGCCCGAAGGCATCAAGGGTAAGCGCCTACTGGCACTGGACATGGCGGGCCTGATCGCCGGCGCTAAGTTCCGCGGTGAATTCGAGGAGCGGCTCAAGGCTGTGCTCAATGACATCGCCAAGCAGGAAGGCAAGATCATTCTGTTCATCGACGAATTGCACACCATGGTCGGCGCCGGCAAGGCGGAAGGCGCCATGGACGCCGGCAACATGCTCAAGCCTGCGCTGGCGCGCGGCGAACTCCATTGTGTGGGCGCGACGACGCTGGACGAGTACCGCCAATACATCGAGAAGGACGCGGCCCTGGAGCGCCGCTTCCAGAAGGTGCTGGTCGACGAGCCCAACGTCGAGGACACCATCGCCATCCTGCGCGGGCTCAAGGAGAAATATGAGGTTCACCACGGCGTGACCATCACAGACCCGGCCATCGTCGCCGCGGCCACCTTGTCGCACCGCTACATCACCGACCGCAACCTCCCGGACAAGGCCATCGACCTGATCGACGAGTCCGCCAGCCGCATCCGCATGGAGATAGATTCCAAGCCGGAGGAGATGGATCGTCTGGAGCGGCGCCTGATCCAGCTCAAGATCGAACGCGAGGCCCTCAAAAAGGAGACCGACGAGGCTTCGCGCAAGCGCCTGGAGGCCTTGCAGGAGAACATCGACGACGCCGAGCGCGATTACGCGGACCTCGAGGAGATCTGGAAGGCGGAGAAGGCTTCGCTTCAGGGCACCGCCGCCATCAAGGAACAACTGGAGCAGGCCCGGCTGCAACTGGATATGCTCAATCGCGCCGAGAACCGCGATTACGACAAGATGGGCGAGTTACAATACGGCGTCATTCCCCAACTCGAAAAGGAGTTGCACGAGGCCGAGCAGGCCGAGTCGCGTGAGAAGCAATTGCTGCGCAACCGGGTGACCGACGAGGAAATCGCGGAAGTGGTGTCCAAGTGGACCGGCATCCCGGTCTCCAAGATGCTGGAGGGCGAGCGCGAGAAGTTGCTGCGCATGGAGGAGAACCTGCACAAGCGCGTGGTCGGCCAGGACGAGGCGATCAAGGCGGTGAGCGACGCCATTCGCCGTTCCCGGGCCGGACTGGCCGACCCCAATCGTCCCAACGGCTCCTTCCTGTTCCTGGGGCCCACCGGCGTGGGCAAGACCGAATTGTGCAAGGCCCTGGCGGAATTCCTGTTCGACACCGAGGAGGCCATGGTGCGCATCGACATGTCGGAGTTCATGGAGAAACATTCCGTGGCCCGGCTGATCGGCGCGCCGCCCGGCTACATCGGCTATGAGGAGGGCGGTCACCTGACCGAGACGGTACGGCGCCGGCCCTACTCGGTGATCCTGCTGGACGAGGTGGAAAAAGCGCACCCGGACGTGTTCAACATCCTGCTGCAGGTGCTCGATGACGGACGGCTGACCGACGGCCACGGGCGCACGGTGGATTTCCGCAACACAGTGGTGGTGATGACTTCCAATTTGGGCTCGGACCGCATCCAGGAACTGGCCGGAGAGGAAAATTATGCCCGCATGAAGGCGGCGGTGATGGAAATCGTCGGCCTGCATTTCAGGCCCGAGTTCATCAACCGCATCGACGAGGTGGTCGTGTTCCATCCCTTGCAGAAGGAGCAGATCCGCGCCATCTCCAAGATCCAGGTGGCGATGCTGCGGACTCGCCTGCTGGGGCGCGACCTGGCGCTGGAGGTCTCCGATGCCGCGCTCGATTGCCTGGGCGAGGCCGGCTTCGACCCGGTTTACGGGGCTAGACCGCTCAAGCGGGCAATCCAGCAACGGCTCGAGAATCCTTTGGCGCAGGACATCCTCGCCGGCCGCTTCGAGCCTGGCGATACCATTCGCGTGGAGGCGGAGCAGGGCTCCCTGGTGGTCAGCAAGGCGGCGTGAGCCGCCTGGCGCCTCGGTCGACCGGAATGTAATGGGGTTGTCATATAGCTGACCTACTATCCGTCATTTTCAAACCCTTGGTATTCCATGAATGCCTGATATCAATGTATTGGTTGTTGAAGATGAGGATGCCATTCGGGAGATGCTGGTCCTGGTGCTGGAACAGGCCGACTTCGCCGTGCAGGCAGTGGCGGACACGCAGCAGGCCCTGGCCAGCCTGACGGCGCAGTTGCCGGACCTGATCCTATTGGACTGGATGCTGCCCGGGATGAACGGGGTGGATTGGGCGCGGCGACTGAAGCGGGACTCCAACTACGGCGAAATTCCAATTATCCTGGTGACTGCCCGCGGCGAAGAGGAGGATAAGATTCGGGGGCTGGACGTCGGCGCCGACGATTATGTCGCCAAGCCATTTTCACCGCGCGAACTGGTTGCCCGTATCCGAGCCGTGCTGCGCCGCAGCGGCCGTCTCGTCAAGACCACTGGCAAGATACAACTGGGCGGTGTTACGCTGGATGCCGACGGTCACCGGGTCACGGTCGGTGATCGCGATCTAGCGGTCAGTCCAACGGAATACCGGCTGCTTGAGTTCTTTTTGACGCACCCCGGCAAGGTTTACAGCAGAACCCAACTGCTGGATCAGGTCTGGGGACGCAGCGCCTACATCGAGGAGCGGACTGTGGACGTGCACATCAGGAGGTTGCGCAAGATTCTGGCCGAGCATGGCCGCGAGGATCTGGTGCAGACCGTACGCGGATTTGGCTACCGTTTTTCAGAGCAACCCTGATCCCGGATGATAAGCCCCTGGCGCTCGGAGGTTCACTGGATCGTCTGGCTCGCCGCCGTGGGGCTGTTTGCCGGAAAACTCAGCGGCTTCTATTTTCCGGTCCTGTGGCTGTGCTGCCTGGTCTATCTCGGGCGTCACCTCTATCACCTGAATCGGCTCCTGCTGTGGCTGCGTGGCGGCGGCAAGGCGCCGGGCGGCGGCGGCATCTGGGACGAGATCTACTATCTCATCTACCGTCTCCGGCGCCGCAACAAACGCCGCAAGAAGCGCCTCATCGTCATGCTCGAGCGCTTCCGCACCGCCACCGCCGCCTTGCCGGATGCGACGGTGGTGCTTGGACCGCGCGATGAGATCGAATGGTTCAACGAGGCGGCGGGAAAGCTGCTGGGGCTACGCAAGAGCGACGTGGGTCAGCAGATCATCAATCTCCTGCGTTACCCTCGTTTTTCCCAGTTTCTCCGTGAGTCGGCCTTCGAAGGTACCGTTAGCGTTCCTTCGCCGGTGCGGGAGGAAGCGGAACTGGAGATCCGCGTCGTTCCTTACGGGGACGACCTGCGTCTGCTGGTGGCGCAAGATGTCAGCCACCTGCGCTTCATGGAGCGGGTCAGGGCCGATTTCGTTGCAAACGTCTCGCATGAATTGCGCACGCCCCTGACGGTCATGAAAGGCTATCTGGAGGCCTTGGCCGATGCCGAAGGCGAAGTGCCAGAGCGCTACCACCGCATGTTGCGGCGCATGCAGGAACAGACAAACCGCATGCAGAACCTGATCGACGGTCTGCTTTCGCTGACCCGGCTCGAAGCCGGTCCCCATGTCCAGAATCAGCCGGTTTCCATGGCGCCCTTGTTGCGGGGTCTGTGCGATGAGGCACGCCTGCTGGCGGACTGCCAAGCGAGTCTCGAACTCAGCCTGGAGAGCGAGGCTGACCTTTCGGGAGTGGAGTCCGAATTGCGCGGGGCTTTCTCCAATCTCATCGTCAATGCCCTGAAGTACACGCCGTCCTCCGGGCGCGTTCAGGTCTGCTGGCGTGACGATCCGGCAGGGGTTCGCTTTGAAGTCGCTGATAACGGCCCGGGTATCGCGCGTGAGCATCTGCCACGGTTGACCGAGCGTTTTTATCGGGTCGAGGTGGAAGATGGCAGCAAGCGCGTCGGGGTCGGCCTGGGGCTAGCCATCGTTAAACATGTACTGTCGCGGCACGAAGGCGAACTGCAGATCTACAGCGAGTTGGGCAAGGGTAGCCGCTTCAGTTGTGTCTTTCCGGAAAAGCGCGTACTAAGGCCTCTCGCGGCGCAGGCTAGGGCTTGATCTGCCCGGTGTGCCGCCTGTACCGCATCCTGTCTTGCCGCTGGTGCATCCCGATTTTCCTCTTCATCGTATCTGCGGTTCCGGCTACAAGCGCCCAGGAGTCGGACTCACGCGCCTTGGTCATTTCAGGTTCTCCGAGCCTGCTGTCTCTGCTGACAGCCTGGACAGAGGATTTTCGCCGCCAGCAACGGGACGTTCGGGTCCGCGTTCAGTCCACCAGTGACGCGGAGGCGGCCGCCGCCCTGGCGGACGGAGCCGTGCAGATTGCGGCCATGAGCCGGGCCATGAGCCCCGCCGAACTCGCGGCATTTCGCACCCGACGCGGAACGATGCCCATGCCGACGCGGGTCGCCCTGGACGCTGTGGTGGTGATTGTCAACACAGTCAATCCGCTGCAGGGATTGACGCAGGCGCAGGTGGATGGAATATTCTCTGCTCAGAGGCTTTGCAAGGGCTCCGGGGAGATTAAGGTCTGGGGGCAGGTCCTCCCTGTGGCGATCTGGCACACGCGGCCGATCCGCCTTTTTGGTCTCGGCGGCGGAATGGTCTCGGCAAGCCAGGCGGTCCGCGAGAACCTCCTGTGCGGTGGCGATTTCAGTCCGTCCCTCAGTCAACTGCCCGAACCGCGTGCACTGTTGGAGGCGGTACGTGATCATGCCAACGCGATCGGTTTTCTGCCGTCACCGTTTTTGGCGGAGGGGGTTCGGCCCGTACCATTGGCGGTCGGTGCAGGGGGGCAGCCGGTTGGGCCCGAGGCGGCCAACATTGTCAGCGGTGCCTATCCCTTGAGCCGTTTCCTTTACCTATATATGACGCTTTCCCGGGAACGCCTCGACTTGCCCCGATCGTTCGTGGCATTGGCGCTCTCGCAACACGGGCAGAAGCGAGCCGCCGAGGCAGGTTTTGTGGCGCTTCCTGCCACTGTTGCCTCACAAGAAATGGCGAAAATTGGCTCGGCACCAAATTGAGGCGAATTGGGCTATATTTTTGCCTCCTTAATGTTTGCCTTGTTGCAAATGCGGGTATATGATTTACGCTGTTGTTGAAATGGCGAATTGATGTTGTCTACTAGCTACAAGGAGCGCGACATGTTTAAGAAACAAATTTTGGCCTTGGGTCTGACTGGCCTGGCTGCAATGGCCTCGTCGGCGCAAGCCGAAGAGTTTATGGATGACCGATTCTATATCGCTCCGTTTGCAAGCTACCTCCATACCGGTGGCGATCGTGACGGTAAGGACGGCTGGGGTGCCGGCGGTGCGATCGGTAAGATCATCAACGAATACTTCAATGTGGAACTGCGCGGGTTCTGGCAGAACTACAGCGCCAACAGCGGCGTCGGTCACACCGACCTGACTGGCGGTACCGTAGACCTGCAGTACTTCCTGATGCGTGACACCTTCTCGCCCTACGTGGTGGCGGCCGCCGGTGGCGTAAACACCAGCGCTCGTTCGCCGGGCGCCAGCAATTCCTATGCTGACTTCATCTTCGAAACCGGTCTGGGTACCACGGTCGAGTTGGCAGATAACTTCCTGCTGCGCGGCGACGTGCGTTACCGCCTGACCGCCCCGGTTGGCAACTACGCGCCGAACAATGACGTGCTCAATGACATGGTGGTCAACCTGGGCTTCGTGATTCCCTTTGGCGACAAGCCGAAGCCGCAGTTGGAGCCGGTGGCTGCCGCGCCGGTTGATGAGTGCTCCACCCGTGACACCGATCACGACGGCGTGAACGATTGCGACGACAAGTGCCCGGGCACCGCAAGCGGCACCAAGGTCGATGATCAGGGCTGCCCGATCCGCATCGAGCTGAAGGGCGTCAACTTCAAGTACAACTCCGCTGAGCTCACCCCGACCGCCATGGCGATCCTGGATGGCGTGGCCGAAGAGCTGATGAGCTTCCCTGAAAAGAAGGACATCGAAGTGGCGGGCCACACCAGTACCGAGGGCACCGCAGCCTACAACATGAAGCTGTCACAGCACCGCTCACAGTCGGTGGCGGACTACCTGAAGCGCCGCGGCGTGACCAACTCGCTGCATCCGAAGGGCTACGGCGAGGAGTACCCGCTGGTGTCGCCCGACAAGACCGAGGCGGAGCGCTCGAAGAACCGCCGCGTCGAGTTGATCTGGATGGGCGATTGATGCAGGCTTGACGCGCCGCGTGCATTCGCGGCGCGGGTCAAGTGCGCACGATGAGCAAACCCGCTGTCATGGCGGGTTTGCTTTTTCTGGGGCACCCCGCATCATAAGTCCATGAGGAGTCTCAAAACTTGAACACGAAAGTCATTGCTAGCGCAGCGGTACTGGCTGTTTCAGTCGCGGTGTCCGGCGGCCTTCAGGCCGCGGACCGCGATTACGTGCACATCGTCGGGTCGAGCACCGTGTCGCCGTTTTCAGCGGCCGTATCGGAACATCTCGCCAAATCCGCCAAGCTCAAGAAGCCGTGGCTGGAGTCCACGGGGACGGGAGGCGGTTTCACCCTGTTCTGCGACAGCGCGGGGTCCGAGACCCCGGACATCATCAATGCGTCCCGGCGCATGCGCAAGAAGGAGTTGGAAACCTGCGAGCGCAACGGCGTCAAGGAAGTAGTGGAGGTGAAGATCGGTTACGACGGCATCGTCTTCATCCACGCGAAGAAGGAGAAGCCCATTGGGCTTTCGCGCAAAGACATTTACCTGGCGTTGGCGAAGTCCGTCCCGGATCCGGCCTGCAAATCGGACTGCAAGCTGGTGCCGAATCCCTATCAGACCTGGCGGCAGGTCAATCCGGCCCTGCCCGATGTCAAGATCGAGGTTTACGGTCCCGGAGCGGCCTCCGGCACCCGCGATTCCCTGAATGAGTTGATCATGGAGGAAGGGTGCCGCAGCTATCCCTGGTTGGCGGCGAAGAAGGAGAAGACCCCGGGAGAATACAAGAAGGCCTGTTACAGCGTGCGCGATGACGGCGCCTACGTGGAGACCCGAGAAAACGACGAGCGCATCGCCGAACGCCTGGTCGACAAACCTCATGCTCTGGCCGTGCATGATTACAAACTGCTGGCAGCGCACTCCAAGCACCTGTCCGCGGAACCCGTGGACGGCGTGACGCCGGACTACAGTTCCATCGCTTCGCTGGCCTATCCGGTTTCCAGGACTCTGTACTTCTACTTTCGCGGCGATCGCATCGGCAAGGTGCCGGGACTGGCGCAGTATGTGAAGGAGTTTACCGGCGAGAAGGCCTGGGGCGACAAGGGCTATCTGGTGGAAAAGGGGCTGATTGCCCTGCCTGCAGCCGAGCGCAAGCTGGTGGCCGAGGATGCCAAGGCCATGAAGCCGCTCACGCTGGAGTCGCTGCAAGCGCAGGCGCGCTAGGGCGCGATTGATGGAGGCCCGGATTGAAGGGAAGTGGCTGACTGCCTTGTTGGGAGCGCTGTTCGCGATTTTCAGCAGTGCGTGTCTTGGCGAAGGGGAAATAGACCGAAACCGCATCGGGGCCTGCCCGCCGTCCCCCAACTGTGTTTCCAGTCGATCAGCGGACCGGGATCGCTATATCGGGCCACTGCAGGTCCGGGTGACGTCCGACAAAGCCTGGGAGAGTCTGAAGGCTTCTCTGGCGGAAGAGGAGCGCATCCGCGTGGTGGAAGAGGTGCGTGGAGATGGCTACTTGCGCGCCGAGGCCACCAGCCTGGTCTTCGGCTTCGTGGACGATATTGAACTGCAGATCCTGCCGGAGGACCATCTGATCCACTTGCGTTCGGCTTCCCGTGTGGGCTACTGGGACCTGGGCGTGAACCGGCGGCGTCTGGAGCGCATTGCAGGCCGCATGCGCGAGGCGGGCAGCATCAAATGAGGTGGCCGCTAGAATTCCATTCCAGTTCATCTAGACTTTGGGCGCTGTTCCGGGGATACGAGTCTTCGGCACGGAACGCATCGGCGACCTGGGCATCGCCCGCTTATGTTTCTAATGGTTTATCGTGACGATCCCGAGGCAGGGATGGGGCGGAGGACAGCATGAAATTTCGTTCACTGGTTGCCGCAGGCTTGTTGTTGTGCTCCAGTTTCACCCTGGCCGAGGAAATTGAACTCAACCCCTCCCACCCCCAGACCTATGTCGTGGTTCAGGGCGATACCCTGTGGGACATCGCCGGCCGGTTTCTGACCAAGCCCTGGCAGTGGCCGCAAATCTGGCACGAGAACCCTCAGGTCCGCAATCCGCACTGGATTTATCCTGGCGATGAACTGACCCTCAGCTATGTTGGGGGGCGTCCCAGGCTGCAGGTGAGTCGACCTTCGGAACTTCGCCTCAGCCCCGAAGTCCGGGCAACGCCTTTGGCGCGTGCGATTCCGGTCATTCCCCTGAATTCCATACGCCAGTTCCTGACGCATCCCAAGGTGGCCAACGCCTCGGAGTTGGAAAATGCGCCTTACGTGGTGGGTTTCGTGGGCGAGCACATCGCAGGCGGCGCGGGAGACGGCGTGTATGTGCGTGCGATCGAGGAAGGCGCACAAACCGGCTACATGATTTTCCGGCCGGGCGCCGCCTATAAGGACGGTACGACTGGCGAGATTCTCGGTTACGAAGCGCTCTACGTAGCGGAAGCGGGCCTCGAGGCGGCCGGTGATCCGGCCACCCTGCAACTCACCCAGACCGACCGTGAGGTGCTGATTGGCGATCGGGCGATGCCCATCGAGTCCGAACGACTGCAGATGAGCTATCAACCGCATGCGCCCAACAAGATGATCCGCGGCACGATCATCAGTGTGGTGGACGGCGTGACCCAGATCGGTCAGTACCAGATCGTCGTGATAGACCGCGGCACCGCGGATGGCATCGAAATCGGCCATGTGCTGGACGTGCGGCGTGGCATCCGGATCGAGCGCGATATCGTCAGCCGGCAATCTGGCGAATCGGTGTTGTTGCCGGAGGAGAAGGAAGGCGTGATCATGGTGTTCCAACCCTTCGAGCGCGTCAGCTTCGCGCTGGTCATGAACGCCACCCGCGCCATTCACCTGCGCGACATCGTGCAAACGCCTTAGTGGCCGGTGGCTGTCCGGAGCACCTGCGCTATTGGCTGGCGCTGCACCGGGCGCCGCGGGTTGGAGGGCGCGCAGGGCGCCTGCTTCTGGAATTCTTTGGCGATCCTCAGGCTGTTTTTGCGGAATCGGCCGCCACCCTGGCCGAAGTCGGACTCAAGGCGGAGACCATTCACTGGCTGCAGAATCCCCCTTGGGATGCGGTGGAGCGGGACTTGCGCTGGTTGGAGACTGAAGGGCATCATTGCCTGACCCTTTCCGATCCCTCTTATCCCGGTTTGTTACGGGAAATACCCGATCCTCCCCTGATGCTGTTCGTCTCCGGCAAGCCGGACGCGCTGGAATGCAGGCAGATCGCCGTGGTGGGCAGCCGCAATCCTTCTCCCTCGGGTGAGCGCATGGCGCGGGAGCTTGCGAGGGCTTTGGCTTTCGCCGGATGCGGGGTGACCAGCGGATTGGCCATCGGCATCGATGCCGCGGCGCATCGCGGTGCCCTGGAAGGCAGAGGATTGACTCTGGCCGTGGCCGGCACGGGACTGGATCAGGTCTACCCCGCACGCCACCGCGCGCTGGCAGAGGAAATCCAGGCCGCGGGCGGTGCCCTGGTTTCCGAGTTCCCGGTGGGAACCCCTCCCCAGGCCACCAATTTTCCGCGCCGCAACCGCGTCATCAGCGGTCTGGCGCGGGGCACGCTGGTGGTGGAGGCGGCGCTGCGCAGCGGTTCGCTGATTACTGCCCGGCTGGCGCTGGAGCAAGGCAGGGAGGTATTTGCCGTGCCTGGGTCCGTGAACAATCCCATGGCCCGAGGCTGCAATCAACTCATCAAGCAGGGGGCCAAACTGGTTGAGGGGGTAGATGATATCCTCGAAGAGTTCGGCTGGCGCGGGGTCATTCCCGACGATCGGGCAGCCGCGGAGAACCGGCCTCTTGACGCCGACGAAAACGTTTGGCTATTGAAATATATTGCGTATGACCCTACCTCAGTGGATACTCTAGTGGCAGCGACGGGGCGCACACCTGATGCCATATTGGCTACGCTGCTGCGTCTGGAACTGCAGGGACACATCTTCTCCACGAGCGGCGGCTGTTATTGCCGGGTCAAGTGAGCACTCGCCCACATTCCCAATCGAGACCGAGCATGAAAGAGAACGTATTTGATGTCCTGATTTATCTCTTCGAGAACTACATGGATGAAGAGGTGGAGCCGACAGCCGACCCGGACGCCATTCGTACCGAGCTTCTCGAAGCGGGCTTTCCCCAGCTGGAGGTGAACAAGGCGTTCGACTGGCTCGAGTCACTGGCCGACCAGCAGCCCATCAAGGCTGTTTCGCAGCCGGCGTTTAGGATCTACGCTTCCCAGGAACTCGCCAAACTGGATACCGAGTGCCGCGGGCTGTTGCTGTTCCTGGAGCAGACCGGCATCCTGAGTCCGGCCAGCCGCGAACTGGTGGTTGACCGTGTGATGGCGCTGAACGAAGAAACCATTTCCCTGGAGAACCTGAAATGGATCGTTCTGATGGTGCTGTTCAGCCAGCCCAACGAAGAGATCGCCTTCGCCCGCATGGAAAACCTGGTGTACGAGGCGCTGCCTAGCTATCTGCATTGATAGCAGCGAACCGCCCCTAAGCTCAAGAACCCGATCTCCCGCAACACAACCAGCCGATGAGCCGCAACCTAGTTATTGTCGAGTCTCCAGCCAAAGCCAAGACCATAGAAAAATACCTCGGGAAGGATTTCCAGGTCTTCGCCTCATACGGACATGTTCGCGACCTCGTGCCCAAGGAAGGGGCCGTGGACACCGAGCATGATTTCGCCATGAAGTACGAGATCATCGACAAGAATCAGAAGCACGTTCAGGCCATCGCCAACGCGGCCAAGAGTGCGGATGCCTTGTATCTCGCGACTGACCCCGATCGCGAAGGCGAAGCCATTTCCTGGCATCTATATGAGATCCTCAAGGAAAAGAAACTTCTGAAGGACAAGCCGGTGCACCGGGTGGTGTTTCATGAAATCACCAAGCGCGCCATCTCCGAGGCCATCGAGAGCCCGAAGCAGCTGTCCGAGGACCTCATCAATGCCCAGCAGGCGCGCCGCGCCCTGGACTACCTGGTGGGCTTCAAGCTGTCGCCGCTGCTGTGGAAGAAGATACGCCGCGGACTCTCCGCCGGGCGCGTGCAGAGTCCGGCCCTGCGCATGATCGTGGAGCGCGAGCTTGAGATCGAAGCCTTCAAGACCCAGGAGTACTGGACGATAGAGGCCGGCGTCAGGGAAGGGGAGCAGGGATTCCGCGCGCGCTTGACCCATTACCAGGGGACAAAGCTGGAGCAGTTCAGCGTCACCAACGAGGAGCAGGCCCACGCTATCCGCGACGCCCTGCTTGAACAGGCTGGTGGGCGCCTGCGTGTGCTCAAGGTGGAGGAGAAGGAACGCAAGCGCAACCCCGCCGCGCCTTTTACCACCTCGACCCTGCAACAGGAAGCGGCGCGTAAGCTCGGGTTCACCACCCGCAGAACCATGACCGTGGCGCAGCAGCTCTATGAAGGCATCGAACTTCAGGGTGAGACCGTCGGCCTTATCAGCTACATGCGCACGGACTCCGTGAATCTGGCCAACGAGGCCATCGCCGACCTGCGCGAACTGATTGCCGCCCGCTTCGGTAAGGACAACCTGCCGGACCAGCCGCGCATCTACAAAACCAAGAGCAAGAATGCCCAGGAGGCCCACGAGGCCATCCGGCCCACTTCGGCGCAACGTACCCCGGAGGCGGTGAAGCCTTTCCTCTCAGCCGATCAGCTCAAGCTCTACACCCTGATCTGGAAGCGCACGGTGGCCTGCCAGATGATCCACGCCACCATCGGCACGGTAGCGGTGGATCTGGGTTGTGGCGAGGGCAATGTATTCCGCGCCAACGGTTCGACCGTGATCAATCCTGGCTTCATGGCCGTGTATCTGGAAGGACGCGATGACGCCGCGGCCGCCGACGATGAAGAAACCTATCTGCCGCCGGTAAAGGAAGGCCAGACGGTCAGCCTGGACGAAATCATTGCGGGCCAGCACTTCACCGAGCCGCCGCCGCGCTACACCGAAGCCAGCCTGGTGAAGACCCTGGAGGAATACGGCATCGGCCGTCCCTCAACCTATGCCTCCATCATTTCGACCTTGCAGCAAAGGCATTACGTCACCCTGGAGAGCAAGCGCTTCTATCCCACGGATGTGGGGCGCATCGTCAACAAGTTCCTCACCGAGCATTTTACCCAGTACGTGGATTACCACTTCACCGCCAATCTGGAGGACGACCTGGATGCGGTCTCCCGCGGCGAGAAGACCTGGGTACCCTTGATGCGGGAATTCTGGGGGCCGTTCAAGCACCTGATCGAGGACAAGGACGGCACCCTCAAGCGGGCGGACGTGACCCATGAGGCCATCGAGGAAGCCTGCCCGGAGTGCGGCGGTCCGCTTTCCATCCGTCTGGGGCGTAACGGCCGCTTCATCGGATGCAACAACTATCCCACCTGCAAGTACACCCGTAACCTGAACGGCGAGGCCAAGCAGGCGGAGCCGGAAATCGTCGAGGGCAAGACCTGCCCGAAATGCAATTCGCCCCTGGTGATCAAGACCGGCCGCTATGGCAAGTTCATCGGTTGCAGCGGCTACCCTAACTGCAAGCACATCGAGTCGCTGGAGAAGCCGGAGGACACCGGAGCGCAGTGTCCGCAGTGTCAGAAGGGGTCACTCATCAAGCGCAAGTCGCGTTTCGGCAAGCTGTTCTATTCCTGCTCCACCTACCCCTCCTGCACCTATGCGGTGTGGAATCCGCCGCTGAACGAGCCTTGTCCCGCCTGCGGCTGGCCCATCCTGACCCTGAAAACCACCAAGCGGCGCGGCACCGAGAAGGTCTGTCCGCAAAAGGAATGCGGTTATGCCACACCCTACGAAGGTGATCTGGCCAACGAGTCCGCTGCCTGAGGCGCGGTGAGCGTCGGAATGGCGGCATACTCCGGGCACCTTCTGGCCTGAGCCATCGGGCAGCGTCATGGCCTGGGTTTCTGCATTTCGCTTGCGGCGAGCCGCCCAGCACCTGCGTCGGGGTGGGCTTTTGGCTTATCCGACGGAAGCGGTGTATGGGCTAGGCTGCAATCCGCTGGATGGCGGCGCCGTGCTCCGTCTGCTCCGCCTAAAGCGGCGGTCCGTCAGCAAGGGCCTGATATTACTGGCTGCTGAATTTAGCCAGATCGAACCCTTCCTCCTGCTGGATTCTGCCGAACTGC
Source organism: Methyloterricola oryzae (assembly GCF_000934725.1). Taxonomy (NCBI): domain Bacteria; kingdom Pseudomonadati; phylum Pseudomonadota; class Gammaproteobacteria; order Methylococcales; family Methylococcaceae; genus Methyloterricola; species Methyloterricola oryzae. The sequence continues at coordinate 276,263 of NZ_JYNS01000003.1, read as the reverse complement.
GTGAGACCTTGCTGGAGCGCTGGCCCGGACCGGTAACCTGGGTGGTGCCGGCGCAGGACTGGGTCCCCCGCTGGTTGTGCCGGCCGGATGGAACCCTGGCCGTGCGGGTAACGGCCCACGGCCCGGCCGCAGCCCTGTGCCGTGCCTTCGGTGGGCCTGTCGTTTCCACCAGCGCGAACCCTGGCAAGGTGCCGCCGGCACGGAGTGCCGTGAAGGTGGCCCGATATTTTCGCGGCGCCGAACTGGCTGTTTTCCAGGCCGCCCTGGGTGGCCAGGCCAAACCGACCGACATTTTCGATGCGAGGACGCTGCGCAAACTGCGTTGAGTTCGCTTGATCCCGTCTGACATGAGATTTACACATTTCCTGTGGATAAGTCGGTGTACAAGCTGACCATAGCTTGCGCAAATCCATGTGCTGCGGGCTTCCCCTTGGCGCTGGATAAAAAGTGATCAGATAATTTATTATTTTGGATCAACGGGTTGTCTAAGTTTTTGAATCTCCATACTACGGTTTTTTCTGTAAGGGTTTGCCGACGGCGGGCTGTGGACAACATCGAGTCAAACTCATCTCGCGCTGCAACGGTGCGTGGATCGACGTCCGGAACCTGACTTGGCTGCAAGGCGCGGCATCCTTCTCATCCTTGTGCTGACCGGGGCAGCTGGGCTCGCCTGGTACGGCTGGCGCAGCCATTTACCCGCGCCACTGCGGGCCTCGGGGGTGCTGGAAGCACGCAACATTAACGTGGGCTCCAAGATTGGCGGTCGCGTGACGCAAGTGCGGGTCCGTGAAGGCGATCTGGTGCAGGTCGGGCAGGTGCTGGTGGAATTCGATGGCGCCGAGCAGCAGGCGCGGATCACCCAGGCCAAGGGGCGGGTGGAACTGGCCCGGGCCAATCTGGATAAGCTCGAGGCGGGCTCGAGGCCCGAGGACATCGCCGAATCCGAAGCGGCGGCTCGGCGCGAAGGCAAAACGCAGGGCTACCGGGTCGAGGAACTGGCGGGCGCCAGGGCCGATCTGCAACGGGCGCGCGCGGACGCCGACAACGCCCGCATCGAGCTGCGCCGTCTCGAGGGCCTGGTGTCGAGAAGCCTGGTATCGCGTCAAGCCTACGATGCCGCGGCCACGCGCCTGGACATGGCGCAAGCCGAGGTGAGGAGGCAGCAGCATGCGGTGGAAGCGGCGGAAGGGCGTCTCAAGGCCGCCACCGCGGCCATGCAGCGGACTGAGCGCGGGTTCCGCAAGGAAGAGATCGAGGCGGCGCGGGGTGATCTGCTCATCGCCGAGGGCCAATTGCGTGAAGCCGAAGTGTTGTGGGCCGAACACGAGGTCACGTCGCCCGCCGCCGCGGTGGTGGAAGTGCTGGATCTGCGGCCGGGCTACCTGCTGCCGCCCAATGCCATCGTCGCCAAGCTGCTGGAGGCCGACCAGCTGTTCGTGATGGTCTACGTGCCGGAAACCCGCATCGGCGCCGTGCATCTCGGGCAAGCGGTGGAACTGTCGGTGGACTTCGATCCGGAGCGGGTGTTTCACGGCCGGGTCGAGCAGATTCGGCAACAGGCCGAGTTCCTGCCGCGCAACGTGCAGACCTTCGAGGAACGCGTGCATCAGGTCATCGGCGTCAAGCTGCGCGTCGATAACGCGGACGGCCGGCTGCGCGCGGGCATGCATACCGACGTGAGCTTTCTGCCCGGCTGATGGATGCCATCCGCGCCGAGGGCCTGACCCGCCGCTTCGGCGACTTCACCGCCGTGGATGGCCTGGACCTGACCGTGCGGCAAGGGGAGATCTTCGGCTTCCTGGGGCCCAACGGCAGCGGCAAGACCGTCACCATCAAGATGCTGACCGGGCTCTTGCCCATCACGGCCGGCGAGGCTTGGGTGGATGGCGTCGATGTGCGGCGCGACCCCGATGGAGTGCGCACGCGCATTGGCTATATGAGCCAGAAATTCAGTCTCTACGACGACCTCACCACCGGCGAGAACTTGCGCTTCTACGGCAAGGCCTATGGCTTGAAGGGCGAACACCTGGAGCGCAGCCTGGCCGAAGCGGTGGAGCGCAATGCGCTCGGCCCCTATCTGGAGCGGCAGGCGGGACGCCTTTCGGGGGGGTGGAAACAACGCCTGGCGCTGGCCTGCGCCATGCTGCACGCCCCGCGCATCCTGTATCTTGACGAACCCACGGCCGGCATCGACCCGGTGGCGCGACGCGAACTGTGGGACCTGCTATTCGAACTTTCCGCCCGCGGTATCACGTTTTTCGTCACCACCCACTACATGGACGAGGCCGAGCGTTGCAGCCATCTGGCATATATCTACTACGGCCGTTTGATTGCCGAGGGTACCCCGGAATCCCTGTGTGCCCGTGACGATATCACGCCGCCCGGCACACGCCGCTACGAAATCACCACGTCCGAAGTTACCCGGGGCCTGCGCGTGGCGATGGGGCTCGCCGGGGTGCGCAGCGCCACCATCTTCGGTCGCTCCATCCACGCCTTGGTGGATGCGGGCTTGCCCCCGGAAAATTTAACCTCCGGCCTCGCCACCCAGGGGGTCGATGTGGAGTCGGTCCAGGCGCTGTCCACCAGCCTGGAGGACGTCTTCGTGGAGCTGACTCGGCGCCGCCAGAAGGAACTGGAAGAGAGCGGCTGATGGGCGCTTTCCGGGGGCTTGCGGCGATCTTTTACAAGGAGGCCATTCACGCCAGTCGCGACCGCATGTCCATCATGTTCGCCCTGATCATGCCCATCCTGCAGATGGTGATCCTGGGCACAGCCATCGACACCAACATCCGCCAGATTCCCACGGTGGTGTACGACCTCAGCGGCAGCAGCGCCGTCACCGGCTTTCCAGGGATCGGCAGCGCCGACAGCCGCGCCTTCCTGGACCGACTCCGTAACTCCGATACCTACCGCATCTACAAATACGTGAATTCGGACCGCGAGTTGAACGAGGAGATGATCGCCGGGCGGGCACGGGTCGGCATCAAGATTCCGGTGGATTTCGCCCGCAACCTGCTGGACGGCAACACGGCCCAGGTGCTGGTGGCGGTGGACGGGTCCGATTCCTCCGTGGCGGGGCAGGCGGTGAACGTAGCCAGCCAGATTGGGCTGGACGAGTCCTTGCGCCGGCTGATGCCAGCGGGCGCCGCCATTCCCCTCGAGGTGCGGCCCAAGCTGCTGTTCAATCCGGATTCGCGCTCGCCCAATTTCTTTCTCCCGGGCCTGCTGGCGGTGCTCACCCTGTTCGTCACTACCATGCTGACGGCCTTTTCCATCGTGCGGGAGAAGGAGCGTGGCACCCTGGAACAACTGCTGGTCACCCCGATCAGGCCGCTGGGGCTGATGCTGGGGAAGATCCTGCCCTATTTCGGGCTCGCCGCTTTCGAGTTGTGCGTGATCCTGGCTTTCATGCGCTTCGTCTTTCAGGTGCCGATCCATGGCCACTGGTCGGTTTTCTTGCTCCTTTCCATGAGCTATCTATTCGTGAACCTGGCCATCGGATTGCTCATCTCCACCAAGGCGAATTCCCAGGCGGAGGCCCTGCAACTGGCCCTGATGACCCTGTTGCCCAGCATCTTTCTGTCCGGCTATATTTTTCCCCGCGACACCATGCCCACGGTGTTCTATCTGCTCAGCTACTGCGTTCCCGCCACCTACATGGTGGATATCTCCCGTGGCGTCATCCTGCGCGGGGCCGGACTGGCTGAGCTGTGGGATAACGCCCTGATCCTGACCGTCATGGGAATTTTCGTGCTGTTTTTGGCCGCGCGGCGCTTCCGGCGCATGATCGTCTAGCCATCAAAGCTAGTCCCTGGGTGTATGGTAAAATGCCCTCCAGCCGCGTTCGCGGCGCAAACGGAATGGCATCGAGACGATTACATGAACCTTCACGAATTTCAGGCCAAACGCCTGTTTGCCGAGTATGGACTGAGCGTGCCGCGCGGACTGCCCGCATTCAGCGCGGCCGAGGCGCGCGACGCCGCAGTTGCCCTGGGCGGTGAGCGCTGGGTGGTGAAGGCGCAGGTGCATGCGGGCGGACGCGGCAAGGCCGGTGGCGTGAAGCTGGTGGACAGCGCCGAAGCGGCGGGCGAGGCCGCGAAGCACATGCTGGGCTCGCGTCTGGTCACCCATCAGACGGGACCTCAAGGTTTGCCTGTGGGCGCCGTGCTGGTGGAGGAGGTTCGGCCAATCCAGCGCGAACTCTATTTGAGCTGCCTGGTCGACCGCGCCAGCGAGCGCGTCCTGTTCATGGCCTCGGCGGACGGTGGCATGGACATCGAAGAGGTGGCGGCCAAGACGCCGGACCGCATCCTGACCTGCAAGGTGGATCCGGCGGCGGGCCTACAGGCCTATCAGTGCCGCGAGATCGCCTTCGCCATGGGTCTGGAAGGTCCGCAGATCAATGCCCTGGTGTCCATTATGCAGGCCATGTACCGTTTGTTCATGGACAAGGACGCCAGCCAGGTGGAGATCAACCCGCTCATCGTCACCGAGGACGGCGCGCTCCTGGCCCTGGACGCCAAGGTCAACCTGGACGACAACGCCCTGTTCGCCCATCCCGACCTGGTGGGCCTGCGCGATGCATCCCAGGAGGACGCCAAGGAGCATGCCGCGAACCAGCACGGCCTTAACTACATCACCCTGGGCGGGAACATCGGCTGCATGGTGAACGGCGCAGGGCTGGCCATGGCCACCATGGACCTGGTCAAGCTGCACGGCGGGCAGCCCGCCAATTTCCTCGACGTGGGCGGCGGCGCCACCCAGGAGAAGGTGGCGGAGGCGTTCAAGCTCATCCTGTCGGATGCGTCGGTAAAGGCCATTCTGGTCAATATCTTCGGCGGCATCGTGCGCTGCAACCTCATCGCTGAGGGCATCATCGCCGCGGTCCGCGAAGTGCAGGTGGGCGTGCCGGTGGTGGTGCGCCTGGAAGGCACCAACGCGCCCGAGGGCCGCCAGCTCCTGGCGGAATCCGGGCTGGCCATCATCGCCGCCGAGGACCTGGACGAAGCGGCGCAGAAAGCCGTCGACGCCGCGGGCGCCTGAATTTCACTGGGATCTCCATGAGCATCTTGATCGATAGCAACACCCGGGTCATCTGCCAGGGCTTCACCGGCAAGCAGGCGACCTTCCATTCCCAGCAGTGCCTGGAATACGGCACGCAACTGGTGGGCGGCGTCACGCCCGGCCGCGGCGGCCAGACTCATCTGGACCTGCCGGTATTTGACACGGTGCGGCAGGCGGTCGACGCGACCGGCGCCACCGCCAGCATGATCTATGTTCCGCCGCCCTTCGCCGCGGACGCCATCCTGGAAGCAGCGGACGCCGGTATCGAACTGATCGTCTGCATCACCGAAGGCATCCCGGTACTGCATATGTTGCGGGTCAAGGCGGCCTTGCGTTCCACCGGCGCGCGCCTCATCGGACCCAACTGCCCCGGGCTGATCACGCCGGGCCAGTGCAAGATCGGCATCATGCCCGGCTTCATCCATCAGCCCGGCTGCATCGGGGTGGTGTCGCGCTCCGGCACCTTGACCTACGAGGCGGTGCACCAGACCACCCGCGCGGGTCTGGGACAGAGCACCTGCGTTGGCATCGGCGGCGATCCCATCCACGGCCTGGAGTTCATCGACGTACTGGCGCTGTTCGAAGCGGACCCGCAGACCCGCGGCATCATCATGGTGGGGGAGATTGGCGGCAGCGCCGAGGAAGAGGCAGCGGAGTACATCAAGGCCCATGTCAGCAAGCCGGTGGTGGGCTACATCGCCGGTACCACGGCGCCGCCAGGCAAGCGCATGGGGCATGCCGGCGCCATCGTCACCGGCGGCAAGGGCACGGCCAAGGGCAAGTTCGCCGCGCTCAAGGCCGCTGGGGTTGAGATCGTCGATTCCCCGGCCCGGATGGGAGCCCGCATGGCCCAGTGCCTGGCTTGAGGCCGGCACTGCGCAGGATAATCCGGGCGGCCGTCGCCGCCTTCCACTTCACCGACCGGGAACCCATAGCTCCGGCCGGGTTCCAAGTACAAACCCTTCACGATCATTCCAGTGAACCTTCGCATCGCCATCGCTCAATGCAACCTCCTCGTCGGCGCCGTCGAATCCAATGCGGCGCGCGTCGCGCAACTGGCCGCCGAAGCCAGGGACCGGCTCCGGGCCCAGGCCGTGGTGTTTCCGGAGCTGACCCTGACCGGCTATCCTCCGGAAGACCTGCTGTTCCGACGCGATTTCCTGGAGCGCGTGGAGGCGGCGCTGCTGGATCTGGCAGCCAGCATAGAGGGCATCAGCGTCGTGCTGGGCTTCCCCGAGCGCCTGGGCGGCCAACTCTACAACAGCGCCGCGCTGCTGCAGGGAGGGCAGGTCCAGGCGCTGTACCGCAAGCAGGCGCTGCCTAACTACGGGGTATTCGACGAGAAGCGATATTTCACCGCCGGGCACGAGCCCTGCGTTTTCGAATTGGGCGGCCACGCCGTCGGCCTGAGCATCTGCGAGGATGTCTGGGTGCCGGGCATCGTCGACCAAGCGGTGCGGGCCGGCGCCCGGCTGGTGCTCAATCTGAACGCCTCCCCCTACCATATCGGCAAGACCGCCGAACGGGAAGCGGCGGTGCGGGAACGCATCACCGTGACCGGCGTGCCTATCATCTATGCCAACCTGGTGGGCGGGCAGGACGAACTGGTGTTCGACGGCGCATCCTTCGTCATGGACGGGCAGGGGCAGGTGATCTGGCGGGGAGACGAGTTCGCCGAGTCGCTGCACTGCGTGGAATTCGCCTCCGAGGCTGGCCGGCTGGTGCCGGTGCAGCAACCCATTACCCCGCCCCTGGATGAAGTGGCCGGCGTTTATGAAGCGCTGGTTTTGGGTATCCGCGATTACGTGCGCAAGAACGGGTTCAAGGGCGCGGTGCTGGGCTTGTCCGGCGGCATCGATTCCGCTCTCACCCTGGCACTGGCGGTGGACGCACTGGGCGCCGAGAGCGTGGAGGCCCTGCTCATGCCCTCGCGCTATACCGCCGACATGAGCGTCGAGGACGCCCGCCTGGAGGCCGAGGCCCTGGGCGTGGCCCATCATCTGATCCCCATCGAGCCGGCGTTCCAGGCTTTCACCACGCTGCTGGAAGAGAGCTTCCGCGGCCTGCCCCCGGACACCACCGAGGAGAACATCCAGGCCCGCTGCCGTGGGGTGCTGCTCATGGCCTTTTCCAACAAGCGCGGAAGGATCTTGCTCACCACCGGTAACAAGAGCGAGATGAGCGTAGGCTACGCCACCCTTTACGGCGACATGGCCGGCGGTTTCGCGCCGCTCAAGGACGTGCCCAAGCTGCTGGTCTATCGCCTGGCGGAATACCGCAACAGCCTGTCGCCCGTGATCCCGCAGCGAGTGCTGGAGCGTCCGCCCTCGGCGGAACTGGCGCCGGACCAGAAGGACGAGGATTCTCTGCCGCCCTATGCGGTGCTCGATCCCATCCTGTCCCTTTACATCGAGGAGGACCGCTCGGTGGCCGACATCATTGCCGCCGGTTTTGCCGAGGCCGACGTGCTGCGGGTGAAGCGTTTGGTGGACCGCAACGAATACAAGCGCCGGCAGGCGCCTCCCGGGGTCAAGATCAGCCGCCGCGCATTCGGCCGCGACCGGCGCTATCCCATCACCTGCGGCGGCCTGCCCTAGGCGCTTCCCGTCGCGGCGCGCGGGGCCGTCAAGGCAGCGGCCCGGTTGCGAGGGCTACGTGCCTCTCCTTATCGTCCTTGGCGCGGTACATGGCGGCGTCGGCGCACTGGATCAGCTTGTCTTCGTCATCGCCGCATTCCGGGTAGGTGGCAATGCCGATGCTGCAGCCGATGCTGAACTGGTGCTCGTTCCAGGTGATGGGCTGGCGCAGGGTATTGACCAGCTTGTTGGCGAGTTCTTCCAGTTGCGCGCAATCCCTGAATTCTGGCACCAGGATCAGGAACTCGTCGCCCCCTTGCCGGCAGAGCACGTCGGAGGCGCGCACCGAGGCTTTCAGGCGGCGCGCCACCGCGCACAGGACCGCATCGCCGGCATTGTGGCCGTAGGTATCGTTCACCGGCTTGAAGCGATCCAGGTCCAGGAACAGCACGGCCAGGCGGCGGTCATAGCGGCGTGCCAGCGCCAGCGCTTGATCCAGATGGTCGACGAAGAAGGCCCGGTTGGGCAATCCCGTCAGGTAATCGTGGTGGGCCAGTTCGCGGATGCGATCCTCGGCTTGCCGCCGAGCGGTGATGTCCTGGAAGATGCCGACGTAATTGGCGGTGCGTCCTTGCGTGTCGAGGACGCGACTGACCGAAAGCAGTTCGGGGAACACGGTCCCGTCGCGCTTGCGGTTCCACAACTCGCCCTCCCAGCGCCCCGTTTGCCGAAGCGAGCGCCACATGTCGCGGAAGAACTCCTTGCTGTGGGCCCCTGAGGCCAATTTGCGCGGATCCTGGCCCATCACATCCTCCGCCGGAAACCCGGTGATACGGGTGAAAGCCGGGTTGACGGAAACGATGCGGTTCTTGGCATCGGTGACGATGATGCCTTCCGAGCAATGATCGAACACGGTGCGCGCCAGATGCATGGCGGCCTCGGTCTTCTTCAATTGGCTGATATCGGCTATCACGCCCACCAGGCTGATGGTATTGCCCTCTGGGTTGGCGATGGGCCGGCCGGTGAGCATCCCCCAGAATTCCGAGTCATCCCTGAGTCTGCGGTAGCGGCGCTCAAACTGGATGGACGCCTTGCCTTGCTTGAACAGCTCAAGTAAGGGAGGAAGGCCGTCGCCTCGCTCGTCGGGCTGTTCCAGATCGGAGTACGGGCTGCCGACCAGCCGGGTCAAGGGACAGGTGAACATTTCGCCCATGCGCTGATTGGCGTGGGTGATGCGTCCTCCCAGGTCAAGCAGGAAGATGGCCACGTTGGAACTGTCGTAGATGGTGCGCAGCAGGGTTTCCTTTTCGGCCAGACTGCGATTGGCTTTCGCCGTTTCACGCAGGGCTGCCGCGACGCGGGCGTGGCTGCGAGTAAGGATGAGGGTCAGTAGGGTGAGGGCGAGGGTGAGCAGCAGACCGCCGGCCAGCACCATGTCGCTGCGCCCGGTTTCCAGGGGTTCGGCGCTTGGCCCGGGGCGCGCGACGATGGTCCAGACGCTGCCCTCAAACTGCAGCCCGGTCGTGATGATCGGTCCGTCGGGCAAGGCATTGGCCGGCGAGGAATACATGAGATGAGCCTCGTCCTGCTCCGCGCCATCGTAGATCTTCAGGGTCAGTCCCTGGACGTGGCCGGGATGCTCCGCGGTCATGAAATTGTTGATCAGGTCATCCACGCGCAGGGGCGAATAGGCCCACCCCCGTAGCGCGGCACGCCGGGTCTCCACCGCGTCGTTGGGAATTCCGCCACGGTAAACGGGCACATAGATGAGAAAACCGGCCTGCACGTCCTGCTCGGTTTCCTGCACCAAAGTCACTTTCCGGGTCATGGCCGCGCGCCCTTCGTCTCGGGCGCGGGCCATGGCGGCCCTGCGCACCGGCTCTGACCACATGTCGTAGCCGAATGCGCGCCGGTTGCGCCAGTCGAAGGGCTCCAGGTAGATGATGGCGGAATAGCCGTCCCGTTCGCCGCTAGGCCGGATGACGTAGTCGGCATAGCCCTCGCCGCGCAGGCGCTCGATGTGGCGGGCCTTCTCTGCGGGTGCGATCCACTCGGAGAATCCGATACCCTGGATGCCCGGATAGTTTTCCGCCACGCCGAGACTGTGCACATAGGCGGCGAATTCCTCGCGGCTGACCGAACGGCTGGCGGCGAACAGGCCGGCTACCCCGCGCAAAATCTGCACATTGGCCTTGAGGCGGTAGGTAAGGCTGATGGTGATCTCATTCAGGTTGAGAGTGAGACGGTCCGAGTAAGCCCGCATCTCGCGCTCCCGCAGGAGCGAAGACTGTTGCCAGGCCGCCGTGCTGCCAACAAGCAAAATCAGCCCCGGGAGGATCGCAAGCAAGCGGCGCACGAACCCGGAAACCGGCGGCGGACCCGGCGGTGCGTGCGAGGCGAAGTCCTTGGAGAACTGTGAAGAGGCCATCGGTGTGGGCTGATTGTCGCCTTGGATCGGACTCGAAACAAGCACCTGTATCCGTTGCAGGCACCGGGCGGACAGCTTGGCAAGAATGCAGATGGCATGGTGTTTCCCCGCCTGCTATATTCCGCTGCCATCAGGATAACCCAATAGGAGGCACTCATGTTGAGTCAGGTCATACAGGAGTACGCGACCGAGGAATGGAATCGAGACGTGCCGGCCGGCGATGGTCTGGAGGCGCAATTGGAAGCCGGGCGTTTGCTGTTTTTCCCCAGGTTGCGGTTTGAGGTGGGTGCCCATGAGGAGAAGTTCCTGTCCGAGCGCTGGTCCGACGGCAAGGCCAAGAACATCAGCCTGCGCGGACGTGGAGCGACTGCCGAGCTGCGCGGTTGCCAGGGGGCCGCGGAAGACCTGGCGCTGCTCGGCGGAATGCTGGAGCGCTTCGCGCAGTGCGCGGAAAACCTGGCCCGGCAGTTGTTTCCCGTATATCGCGGGCGATTGATCCGCGGCTTTACCTCCTATCGCCCTTATGCGGTGGCTGAGCGCCAGACCAGCTGGCGCAAGGACGACACGCGCCTGCATGTGGACGCCTTCCCGTCCAATCCGACAGGCGGGCGCAGGCTCCTGCGCGTGTTCACCAATGTGAACCCGGGGTATGAGCCAAGAGTATGGCGTGTGGGCGAACCCTTCGAAAATCTCGCTCGGCGCTTCCTGCCGAAAGTGGGACGCTATTCAGCCGCGTCGGCCAGGTTGATGAGAGCCCTCGGGCTGACCAAAGCGCTTCGCACCGAGTACGACCACATCATGCTGCAACTGCACGATCTGGGGAAATGCGACGTTGATTATCAGCTGCGCTCGCCGCAAAGAACCTGCGACTTCCCGCCAGGCTCTAGCTGGGTGGTCTACAGCGACCAGGTCCAGCACGCGGTAAGTTCCGGGCAGTTTCTGTTGGAGCAGACATTTTATCTGGAGGCGGAGGGTCTGGAAGATCCTTCAAGCGCGCCGGTGCGTCTGCTGGAGCGGCTCACCGGTCGGGCCTTGGTGTGACGGCCGGGCTGTTGTGAGGCTGCCGAACGGGCGGTGACGAGAAAGAGGCTTCAGCCGTCGCGCCATCGGTCGATCAGGGCGGCGGCTGAAGCTTCGGAGTGTGGTCGATCAAAAACGCTTGGGCCCTCCTGCCCGGCGGGGACCCGATGAGCCGCCTTCGGCCCGCGGCCGAGCCTCGTTGACCCGGATATTGCGGCCCTTGAGATCGGCGCCGTCCATCTGCTTGATGGCGGCTTCGCCATTGGCCTGATTGGGCATTTCCACAAATCCGAACCCCTTGGATTGGCCGGTGAACTTGTCCGTCACCACATTCGCGGAAGATACTTCACCAAACTGTTCAAACGCCTTGCGCAGCTCGTCGCTGGTAACCTGATAGGATAAGTTTCCTACGTAAATGTTCATCGAAAAAAACCCTGCCTCTGCATTCGCGCCATTGCGGTAGACTGCACCTGTTACTCGATCAATGGCACATAAACCGAGCACTGATGATCGGTCTCCTGGGGAGACCCGATTCGACTTAGGCTTTTTTCAGACCTTTACGTAACCAAAACCTTATCAGCCGTAACTCCAGCCATTAGCCCCGGCCGAGAGACATAAATTCCACGTGGGCCGAACTCAGGGGGCCTCCCGCCCGGATTTTCCCGTGCTGACGTATTGCCTGCGCCAATTTCCTTTCGCTCCAAAACGGTAATGGGCTGACGCGCATGTGTGGAGCAAGTTCACTCCTTTTCCCCATTACTAATATGGGAACGTGCCCCTGTCAACCCCCTGTACTTGACAAATGCAGGGGACGCTGCCCCGCAGACGTGACGCTCCCTGCTTGCTGCCTGGAACGTGGGCGCGAAAGACTCCCACGAGGCTACGAACTCCGCCCCTGCACGGCGTTTTCCGGCGGCGCCGCGAAGCGTTCCAGGAAGTTGGCCACCTCGATGGCCGTGGGCATCCCCGGGCGGGCCCCCGTATGCGTGCAGCACAGTGCGCCGGCGGCGCTGGCAGTCAGTAGGATTTCCCGCCAGCCCATGCCTTCGCAGAGCGCCGCGGCAAACGCGCCGTGGAAAGCGTCACCTGCGCCCGTGGTGTCGGTGGCATGAATGGGATAGGCCGCCAGAGCCCCGCTTCTGCCGTTCTGGTGCCAGATCAGCCCGCGCTCGCCCAGGGTGATCACCACCGCAGGCGCGATTTCTGACAAACGCCACAAGGCGGCTTGCGGATCGGCCGCGCCAGAGAACTGAGCGGCGAATTTCTCCGATGCCACCAGATAGTCCACCCTGCCCATGAGGGCCTGGGTGCCTGCATGGAGCGAGCCCGCGTCAAGCACGGTGGGAATTCCCAGTGCGCGTGCGCGCAGGGCCAAAGCAACGGAGATGGCCGGTTCGTGCCCGTCGAAGAGAATCGTCCGGGCATTGAGGTCATCAAAAACAAGGGCTTCGGACGGCAGGGGTTCGGTCTGACCCTTGTAATTGATCAGCGAGCGGCTGCCGTCGGGCTTGACCAGAATGGCTGATAGCGGGGTGGGCGCGGGACCGCGCACGACCCAGCGGGTCTGCACCCCCTCGGCTTGCAGTTCGGCCAGGTGGCGGTCGCCGTACAGGTCGTCGCCCAGGTAGCCGGCGAAAGCGGCCTTCAGGCCAAGCCGTGCCACCAGCACCGCGGCATTCGCTGCCGGTCCGCCGCCGAAGGCGCAGAAGTCCTGGGCGAACAGTTTCTCGTCCGAGGCGGGATGGTGGGGGATGCTGAAGATCAGATCGTAGGAGGCATGGCCGACGCAAAGGACGTCGACCGGTTCTGCGGTTTGGGTGTTCTGCGTCATCCTGAAGCCTGATTCCTGGGTTTTCGATTTAGCGGTCTAGGCCGATGAAGTCCCAGACCTTTTCCGCCGGTGTCAGATCGTGGGCCTTGACCGCCGCACGGCCCTGCGAACTGGGACCGTAGTTGAGGGCGTAAACCCTTGCCGCGTCATCGGCCATGTCATTCAGATCGAGCTTGCGGTAGGCCTGCTCCATGATTTGCAGCGCCTGCGGCATGGCCTGGGTGCCGCCGTATTTCTGTAGCACTTCCGAGCAGCGACGCGCCGCCGCAACATAGGCGCCCCGGCGCATGTAAAAGTCCGCCACATGGATTTCATACATGGCCAGATTATTGCGCAGGGCGGTGACCCGTAGTCGGCTGTCATCGGCATACTTGCTGTTGGGGAACTTGGCGATGAGTTCGTCGAAGTCCTTCAGGGCATCGCGTGCGGAACCGGGGTCGCGTTGGGATGAATCCGTGGGCAGGAAACGGTCGATAAAGCCGATGCCTCGGTTATAATTCACCAATCCTCGCAGATAGTAGGCATAGTCCACGTGCGGGTGGGTGGGGTTCAGCTTGATGAACCGGTCCACCGCTGCGATAGCCGAGTCCGGCTCGCTGTTCTTGTAGTAGGCATAGGCGACATCGACTTGCGCCTGCGTGGCATAATTGCCGAATGGGTAGCGGGCCTCGAGCTTCTCGTACAGCTTGATGGCCTTCTCGTAACTTTTCCCGGTCAATGCCTTCTTGGCTTCATTGTATAACTGCTCTGCCGTCCAGTCGGCCTGCTCGTCCTCCTTGCCGGGTTCGCTGGAACAGGCGGCCAGCAGCGCGGCCAGCAGCGGTAGGATCAGGAGGAGGCGCAAGGTTTGCGGGATCGTAAGAAGGGCTTGCATCATGGCGCCCGAGTATACCCGGAAATACGCCCAGCCAATAGATTCCGGCGGATGGCCGACCGGAGCGGCGCAACACTGAAAGCCCCCGTGGCGCACAAAAGCCTTTGGCAACGATGAGAGAACCGACAGCCGTGGACGATGATGAGGAGCAGGGAGAGCTCATGGTCGCCGATGTGCCCGCGGAGCTCGCGGGATTGAGGCTGGATCAGGCCTTGGCGGAGATTTTTCCCGATTTCTCGCGCAGCAAGCTGCAGAGCTGGATACGAAGCGGCCATGTGGCGGTGGACGGCCGCAGCCTGGCGCCCAAGGACAAGGTGTTCGGCGGCGAGCAGGTCGAACTGCGCGCCGAGGTGGAACTGGATTCCGACTGCCAGCCCCAGGACATCCCGCTGGACATCGTCTACGAGGATGACAGCGTGTTGATCGTCAACAAGCCCGCCGGCCTGGTGGTGCACCCGGCGGCGGGGCATCGTGACGGCACCCTGCAGAACGCCCTGCTGCACCATGCGCCCAGCCTGGCGGGTGTGCCAAGGGCGGGCATCGTGCATCGCATCGACAAGGACACCAGCGGCATCCTGATGGTGGCCAAGACCCTCCAGGCCCATCACGCCTTGGTGGAACAGTTACAGGCGCGCAGCATCCACCGCGAATATCTGGCGCTGTTGCAGGGCTTCATCACGGCGGGCGGCACCGTCGACGCGCCGATCGGCCGTCATCCCAGCGACCGCAAGCGCTTTGCCGTGCGCGAGGGCGGGCGTGAGGCTATTACCCATTACCGCATCGAGGATCGGCTGCTGGGGCATACCTTGGCGCGAGTGAAGCTGGAGACCGGGCGCACCCACCAGATCCGCGTGCACATGAGCCATATCCATCATCCCTTGCTGGGCGATCCGGTGTACGGCGGCCGCCTCAAGCTGCCGGCCGGCTGCGGCGAAGCCGCGGCCGAGGTGATTCGCGGCTTCCGGCGTCAGGCCCTGCATGCCCAGGTGCTCGGCCTGGAGCACCCACGCAGCGGGGAATGGTGCCAGTGGCAGGTGGATCTGCCGCAGGACATGCGCGCGCTGGTGGATGCCTTGCGGGTGCCGGCGTGAGCCCGGCCTGGATCGAGCCGGACTGGCCGGCCCCGCGCGGAATTCGCGCGGCCAGCAGCCTGCGCGTCGGCGGCGGGAGCACGGGCGTCTTCGCCAGCCTGAACCTGGGCGCCCATGTGGGTGACGAGCCGGTGGCGGTGGCCGCTAATCGCGCGTCTTTGGTTAAAGCCCTGGACCTGCCCGCTGAGCCGGTGTGGCTGCAGCAGGTGCACGGGACGGAGGTGGTCGCCGCCCATGATCCCGGCGATGCGGTGGGCGATGCGGCAACCACGGACCGTGCCGGCGTGGTATGCGCCGTCATGACGGCCGATTGCCTGCCGGTGCTGCTCTGCGCCGAGGATGGCAGCCAGGTAGCGGCGGCCCATGCCGGCTGGCGCGGTCTGGCCGGGGGCGTCCTGGAGGCGGCGGTTGCCGCAATGCAAGGGGATAAGCTCATGGCCTGGCTCGGTCCTGCCATCGGTCCCGAGGCTTTCGAGGTGGGCGATGAGGTGCGTGAGGCCTTTGTCGGGCGCCTGGGGGATTGCGGTCAGGCTTTCGTGGCGAGCGGCGAGGGCCGCTGGGGGGCCGACCTCTACCACTTGGCCCGTCTCACTTTGCGTCGCGCCGGCGTGGATCGGATCTACGGCGGTGGCTGGTGCACGTTTTCCGAAGCCGAACGCTTCTTCTCCTACCGCCGCGATGGTCAGACAGGACGCATGGCGACCCTCATCTGGCGCGAAGCATAACCCGACGTTTCCCTGTACATGCACCTACTCATCTGGATCATCCTGTTTACCCTGCTTGGCGGTGTCCTGAGCGTCCTGGCGGCTTCCCTGTTCTTGCTGGTGCCGGACCGGCACTATGATCGTCTCCTGCCTCACGGGGTCAGTTTCGCCCTGGGCGCGCTGCTTAGCGTGGCCTTTCTGGATCTGCTGCCCCACGCGGTGGAAGCAGTCGGGAGCGGGCAGGCCGAGAGCATCTTCACTACGGTGCTGACTGGCATTCTGGTGTTCTTTCTGCTGGAGAAGCTTCTGCTCTGGCGCCACTGCCATACCACCGATTGCGAGGCGCACATCCACATGGATGCGCACTTCCATCAGCCGGCGGGTACCCTGATCGTGGTGGGCGATGGCATTCACAATTTTGTGGACGGCATTCTCATCGCCGCCGCCTTTCTCGCCGACCTGCACCTGGGCATCGTCACCAGCCTGGCGGTGGCGGCCCACGAAATCCCGCAGGAGGTGGGCGATTTCGCCATCCTGTTGCAGAGCGGCTGTTCCAAGGCCAGGGCGTTGTTCTTTAACCTGCTGTCCAGCCTCGGCACGGTGGCCGGGGGGGTGCTGGCTTATTTCAGCCTGGAAAACCTCCACCAGTTCCTGCCTTACATCCTGGCCCTCGCCGCATCCAGCTTCATCTATGTGGCGGTGGGCGACCTGATCCCCACCCTGCACAAGCGCACCCACGCCGAGGCCGTGATGGGCCAGATGGCCCTGATCATAGCCGGGGTTCTCATCATCAGCACCGTGCACCATTACGCGGAGTCATTTTAGGCCGGGGCGGTTACCTGCCTTCCTTCGAATTGGGCGGTCAGCCGAGGGTGAGCACGGTCTTGCCGCTCATGTGCCCGGTCTCGAGCAGATCGTGCGCGTGGGCGGCCTGTTCCAGCGGCAGGGTATGGCTCACGTTGATCTGCAGCTTGCCTTCCGCCATCCAGGCGCCGCAGGTTTCCAGCATGTGTACCTGATGCAGCCTGGCCTTCTCCAGGCCACGTAACTGGGGCGTCAGCATCAGCTCGAAGCCGATGCGCAGGTTGCGCAGGCGCGCTTCCTTCAGCGGCTGTTCGGGCAGGTCCAGCAGAGTCACGATGTCGCCGAAGTGCGCGGTGCAGGCGAGGCTCTGCATAAAGACATCCGGGCCCACGGTATCCAGCACCACGTCCGCGCCCTGGCCCGAGGTGAGTTCGTTGACCGCCTCGGCGAAATCGCAGCTGCGGTAATCCACGGTCTCGTCGGCGCCCCACTGGCGCGCCATGGCCGCTTTCTCGGGACTGCTGACGGTGGCGATCACCCGAGCGCCGCGCAGCTTGGCCAACTGGATCGCCACATGGCCGACGCCACCGGTTCCGGCGTGGATCAACACAGTCTGGCCTGCGGTCAGGCGGGCACGGTCGTACAGGCCGCCCCAGGCTGTGATGAGCACCAGGGGCGCTGCCGCGCCCAGTTCGAAGCTGAGGGAGTCCGGCAGCGGCGCCGCCCAGCGCTGATCCAGCACCGTGAATTCGGCGTAGTTGCCTTGCTCCGCGCCCAGGCCGCCATGGCAGAACCAGACCCGATCGCCCACCTTGAAACGGGTCACGTCCGCGCCGGTCTCCACCACCTCGCCGGCGCCGTCGCAACCCAGCACCGCGGGCAGGGCATCGGGAAAGAAGACGCCGCGCTTGCGCAGCTTGGTGTCGATGGGATTGACGCCCGCGGCCCGCAACCGCACCTTGATCTGGCCCGGATCGCTGAGCGCCGGTTCCGGGATATCGGCCAGTTCCAGGACGTCCGGAGAGCCCGGACGGGTCATCAGGATCGCTTTCATGGGTTTCTCCGCAATTGCATGAACGGGTGATTCGGGCGGCGCTCAGGCTCAATCCGCGCTCCACTGACCCAAATAGTCGCCGAAAGAGTACTGTTTCAGAAGCCGCAGTTCCAGCCCGCCATCCCAGGCATAGATCGTCGGCAGGTTGTGGCCGTTGAAGCGGTTGGCCTTGATCAGGCTGTAGGCGCCCACATCGCGGAACACGATGCGATCGCCCAGCGCCGGGCGGCGGGGGAAGCGGAATTCGCCGAACAGGTCCCCGGCCAGGCAGGTGCACCCTGCCAGGATGACGGCTTCGCCTGATTCCGGTTCTCCCCAAGCTGGCACGGGCCGCCGCTGGTATTCGAAGACCTCTGGGTTGTGGTTGACCGAGCTATCTAGCACGGCGATGGTTTTGCCCTCGCTGGCGAACACGTCGATGATGCTGGCCACCAGATAGCCCGCCTCGCCCACCAGCCCCTTGCCCGGTTCGAAGAACACACGCAGCCCATATTCCCGGGTCAGCCGGCGGCTGATGTGACAGAGTTCGTCCAGATCTTCATCGCGCTGGAACAAATAGCCGCCGCCCAGATTGATCCATTCCAGATTGGGCAGCCGGTGGAGCAGGGTGGTTTCGAGCCGTTCGACCGTCCTCGTCATGGGTTCGAAGGAGCGCAAGGCGAAGGCGTTATGGACATGCAAACCGCGAAGAGCCTGGGCGAAGGTGGGATGCTCGGCGAGGCGCCGTTCCAGATCGGGCAGGGGCACGCCCAGTTTGGAATGCGGGCGGCAGGGGTCGTAGCGCTGATCGGCGAGGAAGGAGAGCCCGGGATTCACCCGCAGGCCCGGGCTGGCACCGTGCGAAAGCGCACCTGCGAGGCGCTGGAATTGTTCCAGGGAGTTGAACGCCACGGTGTCGCAGACTTGGCTGATTTCATCCATGTCCACCGCTTTCAGGCCGGGCGTGGTAAGGTGCAGCGCACCGTCGCCGGCCAGCGCGGCCAGGCGCGCCTCGAACAAGGAACTGACGGAAAAGCCGTCCAGAACCGGCGTCAGGGCCTGGAGCAGGGGCAGGAAGGGCAGGGCTTTTACCGAGTAGAGCATCCGGCAGCCGCTGCGCTCCCCGGCCCGCCGCAGCAAAGTTGCGCGATTCAGGATCGCCTGCTCGTCGTAGACGAAGGCGGGGGTCTCAAGTGGAAGTTCCAGCAGAGAAGACATGCGAGTCCGGCGGACAGGTTTGGGTGCGGATATGCACCAGATCGAGGCGAAGGCTGGTCGTCGGGGCGAGGCGGCCTGGCTGCATCAGCTTCTAGCGCAGGCATTTTAACCGATCTGCGTCGCGCCTGGCCGTGCATGCCCTGGCCTCGGCGGCGGCTAGGTGGAAGTCCGGCTTAAATTTTGCTGCGGCCTGTATGATAATCGGCCATCTGGGAGACGCCGCGACTTGTTTCAGCGGCGTTCGTTACCGGGTATCCGGTGGTGCATTGCTCGGCGACTTCCGACGCCGGTAGTGCCTTTTTGCGCTTTGGAAGCTTCGCCTCGGCCTAAGTCTTCCTCAAAAATAATATTTCCAAGGAATTTCTCGTATGCACAAGATCACCCTTATCCCCGGCGACGGCATCGGCCCTTCCATCGTGGACGCCGCGATCAAGGTCATAGAGGCGGCCGGTGTCCAGATCGAATGGGACCGCCAGGTGGCCGGCATGGCCGCCGTGGAGAAGCACGGCAATCCGCTGCCCGATGCGACCATCGAATCCATTCGCCAGAACCGCATCTGCTTCAAGGGTCCGTTAACGACCCCGGTGGGCGGCGGCTACCGCAGCGTCAACGTGACCCTGCGCCAGGCGTTCAACCTGTATGCCAACGTGCGCCCGGCGATTTCCTTCGAGGGCACGGACACGCCATTCAAGAACGTCAATCTGGTGACCGTCCGTGAGAACACGGAAGGCCTTTATGCCGGCATCGAGCACTTCATCAAGGTGGATGAGGAGAAGATCGCCGCCGAGAGCATCGCCGTGGTCACCCGCAAGGGCAGCGAGCGCGTCATCGAGTTCGCGTTTGACTACGCCCGCCGCGCCCAGCGCAAGAAAGTGACCCTGGTGCACAAGGCCAATATCCTCAAGTGCACCTCGGGCCTGTTCCTGGAGATCGGCCGCGAGGTGGCCAAGAAGTATCCGGAGATCGAATTCGAGGACCGCATCGTCGATGCCGCCTCCATGCAGATGGTGATGAAGCCCGGCATCTTTGACGTCATCGTGACCACCAATTTGTTCGGCGACATCCTCTCGGACCTGGCCTCGGGCCTGGTGGGTGGCCTGGGCCTGACCGCCGGGGCCAATATCGGCGTGGACGCCGCCCTGTTCGAGGCGGTGCACGGCAGCGCGCCGGACATCGCCGACAAGGGCATCGCCAATCCCATCGCCATGATCATCGCCGCGTCCATGATGCTGGAGCACATCGGCGAGTTGAAGGCCGCCCGCGCCGTCGAGCAGGCCGTGCGCGACGTGATCCGCGAAGGCACCCATCTGACCCCGGACCTCAAGCCGGGCTCCACCTGCGGTACCGCCGACCTCGCGCAAGCCATCGTCGCGAAGCTGGGCTGATCCCATTCCACAGTAAACCCTCATTACCTACGCTGTGCGCAGGAATGAGGGCGTTGGGGTGTCCTGGCCGCAAGTCGGATAGGACTGCCGCCCCAGGGAGGCGCATCGCTGGCGATAGGATTTTCCGCCCGATGCGCTTCACGTCGTTGAGCTCATCCTATTCGGATTTCGACAGCAGGCTGGTTTCGAAGCGAGGCACCCGTCGTCGCGATCAGGGGCCTGTCGCAACGGGATAGCCGCAGCACTTCCGCATCGACCCGGAAGATCCCGGCCAGCCAGTCCGCCGTCAGAACCTCCCATGGCGTGCCGCAGAGCGCCAGCCGCCCGTCTCGAAGAATGGCGATGCGATCGCCGTACTGTGCCGCCAGATTCAGGTCGTGCAGCACCACGCAGGCGGCCGCGCCGGATTCTCGAACGAACTCCCGTACGGCTTGCAAAGCCAAGTGCTGATGGGCCGGGTCCAGACTTGCGGTCGGCTCATCGAGCAGCAGATAGCGCTCTTCTGTCTGTGGTTCCCAGATCTGGCACAGGCAGCGGGCCAATTGAACGCGTGCCCGCTCGCCCCCCGACAGGGTGGGATAGGTGCGTTCCGCCAGGTGGGCGGTATCGGTCAGGCCCAGTGCGTTGCGGGCGATTGCGCCGTCGTGCCGGTCCGGCCAGCCGTCGTTGTGAGGATGACGGCCCAGCATGACGACTTGCAGGGCGGTCAGGGGGAAGCTCAGGGGCGTTTCCTGCGGGAGCACCGCCCGGAGTTTAGCCAATGCCTCGACGCGCCAGTGGGCGAGGAGATGGCCATGCAGCCGGACCTCGCCGGAGTCGGCGGGCCACTCGCCGGCAAGGACCCGCAGCAGCGTCGATTTGCCGGCCCCATTTGGCCCGAGCAGAACCGTCAATTGGCCTGGATTCAGGTGGAGGCTGACGCCGTCAAGCAAGGTTTGGCCCTTGCGGCAGACCGCGACCTCATGGGCTTTTATCATGCCAGACTACCCCCGGCACTGCGTTGCTTCAGCAGCCATAGGAAAAACGGGGTACCCAGCAGCGCGGTCAAAATGCCGATGGGTAACTCGGCGGGAGCGACCAGGGTGCGCGCCCCCATGTCGGCCAGCACCAGCAGCAGGGCGCCGCAAAGGGCTGAGCCGGGTAGGACGTGGCGGTGATCCGGCCCGCAGGCGAGCCGGACCAGGTGGGGCGCCACCAGGCTGATGAAGCCGATGATGCCGCAGGCCGACACCAGGCTGCCCACGATGAGTGCCGACAGGGTGATACCCAGGGCCTTCACCCGCTTCAGGTCGACGCCCAGGTGGAAAGCCTCGGCTTCGCCCAATAGCAGTACATTCAGCGCTGCCGCCTGGGATAGCAGGGCAGCGCCCGCCGGCACGACCAGCAGACCAAGCACCGCGAGCGTCTTCCAGTCGGCCCGCCCGAGACTGCCCAGGTTCCAGAAGGTCAGATTGCGCAGTTGATCGTCGCTGGAGAGGTAGCTGAGAAAGCCGATCAGCGCGCCGGCCAGGGCATTGATGGCAATCCCGGCCAGCAGCATGATGGCCAGGGAGGTGCGGCCGTCCTGGCGGGCCAACCGGTAAACCGCCGCGGTGGCCAGCAGCGCCCCGCCGAATGCGCAAAGGGGCTGCAGCAACTCCACGAAAGGAAGCGAGGGGGCGATGTGCCGCGGCAGCACGACGATCGCGGCCGCCACGCCGACCGCGGCCCCGCTGGCTACACCCAGGAGTCCGGGCTCCGCCAAGGGATTGCGGAACAGGCCCTGCATCATGGCCCCGGCCAGGCCCAGGCCGCCGCCGGTCAGGACCGCCAACAGCACGCGGGGCAGGCGGAGATCCACAAGAACTGCGAGTTGTTGCCTGGAGACCGGGGCGTCCGTTGCCAGGCCCAGCCCCTGTGCCGCTATGGCCGCAAGATCGTCAAATTTAAGCGAGTAAGGCCCGACGGCCACCGCCGCCAGAGCGGCGATCGACAGCAGCAATCCCAGCCCGGCGCGCGAAGCGTGACCCGAACGGAACACGGACGTGGGGCGGGCAGGCTCTTCCGCCTGGGTCCAACTGCTCACGGCGCGGCCTCCCCCATCTGCCGTGACAGATCGAGAACCACCTGCGGCAGCCGGGGACCGAATCCCAGCAAATAGTTGGCCTCCATGGCGACCAGGCGGCGAGACTTGCCGGCCGTGGTCAGGGCGAGTCCCGGCACTTTCCACAGCGCTTCGTTTCCGCCCAGTGTGGCGAGTCCTTGCGTCGTGATGAGCACCACGTCGGGATCGATCATCACGGCACTCTCGGCGGTCAAGGGGCGGTAGCCCTCGAATTCCGTGATCGCGTTAAGCGCACCGGCGAGCCGGATCACGGCGTCGGCTGCCGTTGCCCGGCCCGCCACTTGCAGCGTGCTGCCATGCGCCAGCACAAAAAGGACCCGTGGTGCCTGGCCTCGGGCGGTCAGCGCGGCATCGGTATGCTGCCAGTCGGCGGCATAGCGCCGGATCAGGGCTTCCCCTTGCTCGACGGCTACCAAGGCGCGTGCAACCGCCTGGATCTTGGCGGCGACGCCTTCCCTGGAATACGGGGTCTCCACCCGTTCCACGGGAACCTGGGCCGCGCGGATCTGCTTCAGTGCCGTGGGCGGACCCGCTTCACCGGCGGCCAGCAGCAAATCAGGATGCAGGCTCAGGACACCCTCGGCGACCAGGCTGCGCAGATAGCCGACATTGGGCAGGGCGCTGGCAGATTCGGGAAAGGTGCTGGTGGTGTCGACCCCGACCAAGCGCTGTTCCAAGCCGAGGGCATAAACGATCTCGGTCAAGGCGCTTCCCGCCACCACGACCCGTTGCGGCGCGCTGGCCGCTAGACTGGGAATGGCTGCCAGGCACAACAGACAGGCGCTCAGGACCGGCCCATGCAAAAGCCCTCTCGTCACGGCTTGCCCTCCGCTGGGTTGAGCGTGGGCAAGGCGTCGAGGAGGTCCTGCCAGGTTTCGTCCGGCTCGCTGTCCGCCGCGGACAGAAAGCGCGAGATGAGGGCCCCGTCCCTGTCATGCAGTGCCAGTGACAGGGAAACGCCGGAGGCCGACGTTTCGAAGACCACCCAGAAAGACGCCGTATCGGCGTCCCGCAGGTGCAGATTGAAGCCGGCATCCAGGACGTTGATCCAAGGACCGGTGCGTTTGATGTTGTGGATGGGGCCCGAGTAGGTTTGAACCGCTGCGGGACTGGGCACGACGATCTGCAAGGGCAGCCCGATTTCCGCTGTCAGCTGCATGATGCGTTCGACGCTGCTCCGGTCGACCGGCCGGGCTGTGAGTCTGTCGCCGGCTGGCAGTGGCTCTGCCTGGGTTGGGGGTTTTGGCGACACGCCACCCAGGCTCTCGCCGCGGGTTGTGCCTGTTGCCTGGAGCGGTTTGGCCGCCGCATGGCGTTCGACCAGATCTTCGTAGGCGCCGAGGTGGCTGCGTTCGGTCACATAGATTTTGTGCACCGCGGTTCCTGCCGAGTCGAAAAACTGAAGGCTATGCCGTGCGGAGCCGCCGGCCTCTTCAGTGACGGCGAAGCCGTGGCGCCAGGAGTCCACGAACAGCCGCAGCCCGAGTTCATTGAACACGACTTCCCGCGGGCTATCGGTCATTTCCGGATTGCGGTAGTGTCCATGCAACTCGTGGACGGCGTGATCGTTGCGGGTGAGCGCCATCATCTCGCCCAGTGGCGCCAGGCTGGACAGAAGTCCGATCCAGTCGTTTCGGAGCCGGGTGGTGGTCCCGTCGCAGTTCAGCGCGACCAGGTCCATTTCTGAAACCCTGAGACGGGCTGCCGCATCGCGAATGCGCAGACGCGGCTCCGCGTCCAGCAGGGTCTTCCAGGCGAATTGCAGTTCCGCTGCGCTGCGGGGATTGCGTTCAGTCTTGAGTGCTCGGGGTTGTGGTGCTGTCGTTTGCATGGTGTTACTCACGGTTGTGGGACGGCCTGGACCGCGTGCCGATTTAGGGACGCCTGCGCCGATGGCTTGTCGCCGCCAGGCGGGTCGCCGCGGAAGAGACTGTTCATCGTCACCAGGCGCGCGGGACTACGCGGTATTCCCGCGCTGCCCCGCCTCACGCCTCCGCTGCCTGATTCATGGCGTTCGCGCTGGCGGTGTCCTTGGGACGGTGGCCCTTGTCGTTGACATGACGAATCTCGCTCAACTGCGCGCCGCCGAGTTCATAGGCCTGGGCAAATCCCCGGACATACCCCGCCTTCAACGGCACCAGTCGGAACAGGTGGAAATCCTGCAGACCGCGCAGCATGGCCATCAATTTGCCATGCCTTTCCTCGAGCCGGTCGAGCGCGTGCTCCCAAAGGGGCGTCCCCCGGCCGACGGCCTCGACGCTGCAGTCGCAGGTCAGTCGCCGCCGCGCAAAGAGTTGCTGAGCCTTGTCTTCGTCTTCGATGAACAGCACGCTGGCCCTGGGGATGGCCCTCAGGTTCGCCGTGTGGGTCGCCAGTTCGCTGACATAGACGAAATAGCAGCCTGCATCGTCGGTCACGTAAGGCGCGTAGCTGGCATTGGGGACACCTTGGGCATCCGCGGTCGCCAGGAGCAGGGAGCCGAAAGCAGCGCGGAAATCGTGCGCTTCCTGCAGGATCTCGTCCAGGGACGGTTTAGGCTCGTTGTTCATGGGTCTGCCTCATGGTCGGGTTAATCAGTCTGGCGGCGGAGGGCGGCGTAGTCGCCATCGCGAAGGGAAGGAATGCCGCGCTGCACGCCAGCCGCAGTCATATCGACGTCGCAAGCGCCGAACCGGGCCTTGATCCGATCCGTCGCAGTGCCCTTGCCCGCGGACTGCACGTCCAGGCGGTAGACCGCCGTGCCCAGCCGCTGCGGTGCACCGTTCAGGGTCAACGTGGCCCAGCGTCGCTTCTTGGCCGCCTTCAGCGAACATTGCGCGATCAGCACTTCGCCCGTCGTGTCCGGGCGGTAGATATCGGCCACCAGACCATTCGCGTTGGCTCCGGCCGAAGGATGGTAGAAGAGCGCCTTGATCGTGCCTTTCAGGGACTGTGTCACCCGGCCCTTCTTGTCCGTTTTGCGCGCAAAGGTGAGGGTCTGATCGCTCCACGTGTTCGGGAACCAGCTTGCCTTTTGTGCGTGCAACTCGCTGGCCAAGGCTCCATCAAGGTTTTCGGCGGCCAGTTTGGCCATTACGGTGCGATCAGTTTCAGTGAATGGATCTTCCGGCGCCGGACTCGAGGTAGGCTCCGGCGAGCCGGTGGGCGCCGGTGTTCCAGATGGTGCCGGGGTCGCCATAGGCCCGATATCCACCGACACCTGGGTCAGGCTGACATGGGGCTCCTTGGACGAGAAGGCGAAAACAGTGTCCTCCGGCGGGCTGTCCAGTTCCCAGACGAACAGCTCTTGCTTCAAGTTGCCAATGCCGAACGGGGAAGGGAAGTTCGGATTAAGGTAGGTCACGGAGCGCTGCGCGGGTTTCTGGCCATTGAGCGCGAGGCTGTCGGAGTCGAGTTCCTGTCCCCAGGATTCCAGTTGTAGCGCGACGCGTAGGGGTTGCGCCGGCAGAGCGCTGCCCACGATATTGACGCTGAAGACCTCCGGCACGGTGAAGCTGTATAGATTGCCCGTGCCCGAGATGAATGTGCCGGCGTTCCAGCCCAGCCAGGCCGAACGCGTGCCGTAACTGCCCAGGTCGGGCGCCGAGGTGCGGTCGTTGGCGCCGCCATGGGATTTGTCATTGAAGACGTCCCATTCGGCGTACAAGGTGCCGGATTCGCCCCGGGTCCATCCGCCCCAGGCCGCTTCCTGCGGCAGATCAAAGCCGAAGCCCGCGGTATAAGGGTCCGGTCCGCTGCTGCTGTCCGAGACGGCCGGCAGCGACAGGCATGCCAGCATGCAGAACAATGAATGCTGACCGAATGTCGTGTGTGATAGTTTCATCAGTCGGTTTTCCGAAAGGGGGCGCGCCCGTCACCACCATCCCTGGCAGGTCGGGCGCGCCGTCAACGATTAAGCCGCCAGCCTGCCAGGCTGCCGCCGCCGGCCGATGATGCCCATACCGGCCAGGGCGGAACCAAACAGCCAGACCGCCGCTGGCACCGGAACCGCGGAAACCGGCACGGAACCGATGTCAACCGCCACCTGTGCCAGGCTCAGCGAGTGCTCGACGGAGCTGAAGTCGAACTGGAAGGACGTGGTAGCCGATGGCAGATCCCACAGGAAAAGGCGCTGATTGAGATCCACCGGCCCGAAGCTGGATGCGTACGGTGACTCGAAATAGGTCACGCCGCTGGATGTGGGCGCGGTGCCGTTCAGCCGCACGTTGGCGGTATCCAGCGGCGTGCCCCAGTCCTCGACCTGCAGGGCGACCCGAAGTGGCGCGCTGCCCGTGGTTCCTGTGAGATTCACCTGAAAGACCTCCGGCACGCTGAAGCTGTACAAATTGCCGCTACCCGCCGCAAAGGTTCCGGCATTCCAGCTCAGGTAAGCGCCGGTGGTACCGGAACTGCCGACTCCCGGAGCTGAGGTGCGGTCGGTGGCCGTTCCATGGGAGGCGTCGCTGAAGCTATCCCATTCCGCATAGAGGGTTCCCGCGTCGCCGCGGTTCCAGCCACCCCAATTGGCCTCGCTGGGGGTATCGAAGCCGTAACCCGCCGCGTACGGATTCGGGCCGTTGACTCTGTCGGCGTAAACCAGGCCGGTTGACGTGAGCAATAAACTGGCGAAGGTCAGGCTGTGCTTGTGTGACATGTTGTTTTTCCTCTTGAAATGGATGGGCTCGTTGGGTTCTGACACAGCTCCTCAGCGCGAGGACGGTGCGTCGAAGGCGGGTTGCCGGGCACCACCATGCGGCCCCATGCCGTTCGTTCGCCATTGCTCCAGAGCAATACCGGCGGGGTGGTATAAACATTGGATTCGTCTGGTTCATTCATGGATGCCTCCCGGTTGGGCCTTTTCGGCATGGGAATCGGTGGGCGAGGCCGCCTGAGCAGGGGCGGCCGGCCGGTAATCGACCACGTAGCGGTACTGCTTGCCGCAGTGCAGGATGACTTCCTTCTGCCCGCGCTTGAGGATGCGGATCTCCACCCGCAACTCCGCATAGCCATCGTGGGCGAATAGCTCGTCGTACAGCGCGCCGAGGCGTCTTTTCACATCGCCGTGGCGGACGGTATCAGTCATGGCGGGCTCCCGGCGCTGGGCCGCCCAACGCTTTCGATCCGGCGTCCGGGCTGTTTTTGGGCTCTCGACAGCCTCGGCAACGGAAGCTTGCGGGACTGTAGTCGGTGAACTCACGGGCTCGCATGTTCTCTCCGGGTTAGCTTGCGGATTCGCCTAGAACTCGACGCGCAGGCTGGCGCCCACATTCAGCCCGGGGCGGGTGTAGCGGTCGCGTATGTCCGTCGCGCTGTTGCCGTCCAGGCTCGCGTGCGGGTCGCCGCCTCGCGTTCTGAGGTCCTGCCATTCCGTGTATCTCTTGTCCAGCAGGTTGAACAGGCCCAGATTCAGGTTCACGTGTTCTCCAAAACGGTAATAGCCGGTGAGGTCGACGACGCCATAGCCAGGGGTGGGGAACACGCTGCCCGAGAGTTCGAAGTCGATGTCCTCTTCCTTCTTGGGCGCGGCCAGGGTGAGGATCGCTTCCAGTCCCCAGTTGCCTGAGAGGGCGTCATAGCGCACACCCATCACGCCTTTCATCGGGGTGACCGAACTGATGGGTTGCCCGTTTTTCAGATTCTGTCCTTCGGCATAGGCGTAACTGCCGAGCAGGCTGAAACCATCCAGTGCGTTCGACGGCCAGGGTCCCAGATAGAGCTGGCTCTTGAATTCGAACCCCTGAATGCGGACCGGGTCCGGATTGTTGATGGTCTGGTAAACGATGATGTTCTCGACGTTGCCTGCGCTGCAGGTGGTAGCGGAGTTCGCGGGGTCGCAGACCGTGGTGTTCTGTATGAAGCCGTCGTAATCGTTACGAAAGAAGGTGGCATCGAAGTTGCCGGCGGGACCCGACCCGCGCAGGCCGACTTCACCACCGATGGCGGTTTCGGGCTTCAAGTTGGCGGTGGGCACCGAGGCATAGCCAAACGCGGCGTTCACGAAGCCGCTGTTGGCATCGGAGAAGTTGGGGGCGCGGAAGCCTTCGGTGTACTGACCATGAAAGGCGAACCAATCCGTGAAGTGATAGAGCACGCCGAACTTGGGTGACCATTCCGTCACGTCCTGTTCGACGACGGGATTGCCTACGTTCTCCTTGGCGTACAGATAGTCGAGGTCGGTGCGCAAACCGAAGTAGTCGAAGCGTATCGCAGGCAGCAGTTCCAGTTGCTTGTTCCAGAGGCCGATCTCGTCCTGCAGGTAGGCGCCGGCGCGAAGGGTGTCGGTGTTCGGGAAGTCGCGCAGGGGAAAGTTGTCCGGGGTGATGAAATTGGACGTCGCCCCGGTATCCAGATTGGTGTAGAGGCCATCCCGCAGTTCTTCCACATGGGTGCGGAAGGCTTCCGCCCCGTAAGCGATGCGGTGGGTGCTCGGTCCCCATTCGGAGGCCTTGGAGGCGTCCGCTTGGCCGCCGATCATGTCCTGGTCGTAGCTGAAGCCGCGGTCACGGTACTGGTTGGTGCCCAGTCCGGTGTCGATCTGCACGGTGCTGCGGTCGTCGGTCTGCTGGCGCGCGCGGGTGACCTGGCCATAGAGTTGCCAGCTGAGCGTGTCCAGCCATCGCCAGTCTATGTTCTTGATCGACTGCTCGAGGCTGACGCGCCAGCGTGACTGTCGGTCATGGGTGACCAGCTGATACGTGTCGCGGCCCGTGTATTGGGGGCCATAAAGATGAAATACCTCCGTGTGCACCTGGTCTTCAAACGCCTCCCCGGTCAGGCGCAGGCGATTGTCGACATTGAAGTGATAGAGCCCCTTGGCCAGCAGGTTGAGGTTGCGGGTGTCTTGCGGATTGGCGGCTGTCCGCGAACTGGATCGGCTGTTGTCCGTTCCCTCGTTGCTCATCTCGTCGCCCTCGCCGTGGGTCATGAGCAGCAGGCCTTCCAGGTCGTTCCATCCCCCGGCGAACGCGGCGGTCTGCAGGAATCCCTTGTTCGCGCTTGAATAGAGCAGCTTCAGGCTTTCGTAATGATTCCTGCCGAAGAGGTCCAGGTAGTCGCGCGGGTCCTTGGTTACGAAACTGACCACGCCGCCGATACCATCGCTTCCATACATGGCGGAGGCCGGGCCGCGAATGATTTCCACGGTTTTCAGCGCGTCCACGTCCACCATGTTGCGGCGGCCGCTCTGGAACGTGCCGATGGAAAAGGTGTCCGGGATGCGGACGCCATCGACCGACATCTGCACCCGGTTGCCGCCGATACCGCGGATGGTGAAGCCGGCCAGGCCGAAACGCAGCGGGTCGTTCTGGACATCGACCCCTGGCTCGTAGCGAACCAGATCCTTGATATTGCGGTACAGCCTGCGCTCCACCGTTGCCTCGTCGATGACAGAGGCAGTACCCGGGATATCCAGCACACCGCGTTCGGTGCGGGTGGCGGTGACCACCACGGTATCCAACTCGTGCGCCGGCTCCGTGGCCGGAGCATCATTGCCAACGGCGCCCTGGCTCCCGAGCATCGACAGTGCACAACAGAACAAACGATCAGCCATCCTCACACACGAACCCTTAAAGGTTTTGCAATAAGGGCTGGCTGCCTCGTGCCTGGGCACTCGGTCGCTGGCTCGGTCAAATTGGAGTCTGCGTCAGGGCCAGGTCCGACCCTCGCGCAGAGCATGTCGACTGGACGGCGTGTCCGTCCGTCCCTTTCCTGTCGATTCAGTTCGGGAGTTGCTGATCTCTTCGGTGCTCCCTTTCGGGAGAGACCGATTACGACAGAGATTCCCCAGTGGCTTGCTCATCCGGGCCGCCTTGCTGTCCGTTCAAGGTGTCCAGTTCCGCCAGAGCGTTCCGTGCCCTCCCGGACACGAGCTGGCAGGGGCGGAAGCCTCGGCAGATGGCGTACTGCTCAATGCACGATTAATTCTTCCGCTTCGGCGGCGCGCTTGCCAGTGGACTTATGGGGCTTCGGTGCTTGAAGTTCCTTGAGTTGCCGCTGAGCCCGGTTGATCAACCCACCTATGCAATGAAGGCCCTCGGGATTCAGGTGCAGACTGATACCCCCCAAATTCACGTGAAAGGCCTGGCAACCCTCGCAGTATTCCACGGTGTTGCCGCCGGACTTGGCCAGAGTGATAAGTTTGCATCCCGTATGATCGCTCATAAAAATCCCCTGTCATCGCTGGAGTGGTTGCCTGAGAAATCCTTGGGAACCTGGCCATTGCGGATCATTGCCCTCATGCGGGGCGATTCACTTCGCGGAAGCGGTGCCCTTGGATCCTGCTTTTCTCAGTTCAAGTTTTCGACACGCCTAAATGATAATGCTTCTCAACAAAATTGCAAGTGTGCGTTTCGAATTTGCTATGGTTACCGCCCGTTACCGGAACATATCCTGATCACGCTTGGACTCGGCTTGCTTGGTCAAAACGGGAGGAAACCAATGGGTGGCTTGCCCTTCCGTCGGATCATCCGGGTTTGGCTTGGAAATCTCCGTCCTACGTGTATGCACCAGGCGCTGGCTTTGGGCGGGTGAGAGCAACGAATTTCTTTTTGGCTGGGCCTTGGGGCCGCCCGCCCGAAGGTGGAGGCAGGTTAGGGATAGACGGGTAAAGCGGACAACCCTGCACGTTCGGCAGGCCGGAAAGCCTGACCGGAAGCGTGGCTTTTACCCCGCGCTTGCTTGCGCCTGGCCGGGAATCGGGAATGACAGGATTGGCCAAGTCGCTGGTGGGATCATGCGCTACGTCGCTCCCCAATCGGTCGTTCATTTGGGGTTCGCTACCTCGCGGGTTTCCACTTCGTGACTGCCAATTAGGACTTCGCGGCCTGATCGATAGCCCCCTTGGATGCAGGGGCAGCATGACTATTTGTTCAGGATGAGTTTGTTGCTCTTGGTGATCCGCAGGCGATACTCCTGCATGTCGTGGACGATCACGATTTCCTTGCTTGCTCCAAACAACTGCTCGCTTCGCCACCTAGGGCGCTCAAGGTCTCGATCATGGCTCGTCGGTTCGGAATTGTCTTGGGTCAGCTTGTCAGAAAGCGAGATAGTAGGTTTTCTCATGGGCAAATGATAAGCATTCCCATTCGTCCGTCAACAATCTAACGCAACTCCACGACGATTTATTGCAGGGAAACACTGACTGGGCAGCGATTGAGCCTGCGTTTGCCTTGCTGGGCTCTGTCTTCACACACTTAGAATGGTCCGTCAATCAACGTAAGGAACAAGACTTGACAAACATGTTGATGGCCACAAAAATGAGAACCGTTCGCAAGAATGTATGACTTAAACAGTGCCCGAGGTCGGCACATGGAATGAATTTTCAGCGCCGATTCCAGCATAAGGATGCCGAGCGAATGCTCGGAAGGGATTCGGCATTTCTGGTTAGCTCCTAGCGTGACTTTGTCCGGCAGGGATGTCGGACATTTTTTTGTTCAGGAGCAATGCAAGTCTTGAAGGTCCCTATTCTTTCTGACTGACTGCAATAGGCGCGTCCCGCCTCGGAATTATATAGACGGGCTGGCCTGGCATGTCCGGAGAAATCATGAATACCATTAGCCCTGCCCATGAACCGGGTTTAACGGCAGGAGCCCTTCCGATAGACTCCGCCTTAAGGCGAGTCGTGCAGGATAAAGCGGCTTTCGGGCGCCCATTCTAACGACACGCCCGCTGTGGTCAGCACAGCTTACGCGGGATCCAGGTTAGCGAGACGCGTATTGTGCCAAGGGGCGAAGTTAGGTCTCTCCAAAAATATCCCGATAGCCCACATAAACCGAGCCGATGCCCGTTGGCCCCAGCACCAGCAGTCCCAGACCAGCCGGAATGATGGCGATGACCGCGAGTACCATCATGATGAGGCCGTAGACCAGGAAAGGCAGCCAGTTCCTGAGGCAGGCAAAGAAGCTTGCCTTCAGTGCCTCCAGTGGGGCCAGGCCGCTGAACAGCACTAAGGACGGGGCGAACCAGGTGGCCATGGCGATGGGTAGGGCCATGAGAGCCGATACCAGAACCACCAGTAGCGTGCCCACCACCGCTGCGCCGGAGGCCAGATCCGGGCTGTCCGACACTTCGCCCAGAATGCCCACGCTGATGGCCCCTCCGCCGACGATCAAAGCAGCCACCAGTGCCACCGCCATGTAGGCAAGGCCGCTATAAAGCCCCACCATGAGCAGCGGCTTGGTGTTCTGGCGAAAGCCGTCGAACAAGTGCTCGATCCGCAATTCCTCCCCCTTTCGCAGGGATTCGCAGCCCAACAGCAGTCCGCCCAGCAGTACCGGCTGCAGGAGCATGGTGGCGATGGAGCCAACGATGGGAATCAGGGACAGCAGCGTGACGATGGCCAAGGCGATGATGAAATTCACGATCCAGATCAGAGCATTCTTGCGGAACAGGCCGAATCCTTCGGTGATCCAGTCCAGGCCGCGTCCGGCTCGAACGGTTTCGATGTGCATGGGCGTCTCCTTGTCGGAAAATTCGCAATCGCCGTTAGCATAGCGCAGGGGGCCGGCGAGGGGCAGTCATCAGACCAGGTGGGCCATTTAGCCGCCGTCGTGGGCGGAAACCTGTTTCTCTGCGCAGAAGCGCGCCAGTTCGTCCGCTGGCAGGGGACGTGAGAAATAGTAGCCTTGCAGGACGTCGCACTCGTTCTCCCTTAGCCAGGCTGCCTGCTGGGAGGTTTCCACGCCTTCCGCCACCACCTTGAGGTTCAGGCTTTTGGCCATCATCAGGATTGCGCGGGTGATGGATGCACAGTGGGTATCCGCGGCCAGGTCGCGGACAAAGGAGCGGTCGATCTTGAGCGTGTTCAGCGGGAAGCGCATCAGGTAGCTAAGTGACGAGTACCCGGTGCCGAAGTCATCGATGGAAAGGGTCAAGCCGATCCCCCGCAGTTCATTCATCTTGTGGATGGCGTCCTCCACATCGTACATGAGCATGCTTTCGGTCAACTCCACATCGATGCATTCGGGCTGGATGCCGTGCGCCGCAATGATGTCGGCCAGGCGCTGACTCAGGTCGGCGCCCCGAAACTGCAGGGCGCTGAGGTTGACGCCTATGGACAGATCTTTGAGGCCCTGAGCCCGCCACTCGATGGCCTGTCGGCAGGCCTCGTTGAGCACCCACTCGCCAATGGGAACGATCAATCCCGTTTCCTCGGCGACGGGTATGAACTGGCTGGGTGGCACCAGCCCCATATCCGGATGGCTCCAGCGCACCAGTGCCTCGACGCCGAGCACCCGGCCGCTGCCGGCGTCTATCTTGGGCTGATAGTGCAGTACCAGTTCGCGGTTTTCCATGGCACGGCGCAAACGGCCTTCCAGGGCCAGCTTGCTGGATGCGCTGAGGTGGAGTGATTCGTTGAAAAACTGGTAGTTGTTGCGGCCCTGGGCCTTGGCATGGAACATGGCGGCGTCGCCGTTCTTCATGAACGAGTCCAGATCGGTGCTGTCGTCCGGGAAGATGGTGATACCTATGCTGGCTGAGACGACGATCTCGTGCTCGTCGACGACGAAGGCATCCTTGAGGGCATCGAGTATGCGCTGTGCGACCCGTGCGCTGTTCTCGACCCTGGCGACGTCCACCAGCAAAATGGTGAACTCGTCGCCGCCGAGCCGGGCGACCTGGTCCAGGCGGTCGTCATCACCCGCAATGCTCCGTGCGAGGCAGTCGGTTCCGCGCAACACGCCCCGGACGCGGTTTGCCACCATGCGCAACAACTGGTCGCCGATGTTCGGGCCCAACGAGTCGTTGATGCGCTGAAATTTGTCCAGATCCATGAACAGCCCCACCAGTTTTACCCCGCTGCGCTGGGCCTGGGACATGGCCTTGGCCAGAATGTCCTTGAAGTGGTTGCGGTTAGCCAGCAGCGTCAGTTCGTCGTAGGAGGCCAGGAAGCTCAGGCGCTCGGCAATTCTGCGTCCCTCGGTGACGTCCTGAAGCGTGCCGCACAGGCGCTGCCCTTTGATTTTACCGGTGGACTGGGCCAGCAGGATGCGGTTCTCGCTGCCCGCCAGGTTCACACGGAACTCGACCTTGAGCTCGGTGCCGTTGAGAATGGCCGCCTCGAAAATCTCCCAGACCCGCTGCCGGTCATCCTCGGCGATGGCGGCGAACAACTCGTCCAGATGACGGGGCGGCGTGCTGTCCGCGCGGCCCAGCAGGTGAGTGATCTCCTCTGAACAGAGCAAGTGTCCTGTGCCGGTATCCAGGTCGAAACTGGCCACACCCGCCTGCCGCTGCGTATGGCGCAGCCACTCCCGCTGGCGGACGTCAAAGTCACTTTGGGCGGCGGCGGCTACGTGGAAGCGCATGCGCTCTTCAAACGCGGGCCAATCCACCGGGCGCAGCACGAAGTCTGTCGCGCCGGCTCGCCGTGCACGGGCGGCGGCGGCTACGTCATCCGCCAACACGATGATGGGCTTGCCTGGGTGCCAGCTGAGCTGCTGGCGGATGGCCGAGCAGATTGCGGCGAAGGCTGTTTCGGGAAATTGACCGTCCACCAAAACCAGGTCGAATGCAAATTCCGCCGGCAACCGTTCCAGGGCAGCAAGGTCTGATAGTTCATGGACTTTCTCGCAGACACGGCCCAGGCTCGCCAGCAATGGCGGCCTCAGGGTGTTGTCGGCGATGAAGGTAAGAGCCGTTTGTCCTTGTCTGCTCGCTGGCACGTTCCGTCTGGGAAGGCGATGTTTGGGGTTGCAAGAGTATAGCGCTCGTCAAGCGCGCGAGGGGTGTAGTCCCTTGTCAGGTCTCTCCGTGTATTATGGGCGTGAAAGGAGGCTTATGTCTTGAAGACGAATGCTTATAAGCTCTCGTGCGGCGTCGTCATAGCACGCGTATTTCCGGATCAGACCCGCTTTCTGCTGCTTCGCGCCTTCAACTACTGGGACTTCCCCAAGGGCATGCTGGAGGAAGGTGAGGATCCTTTTCAGGCAGCGATTCGCGAGGTGCGGGAGGAAACCGGCCTCATCGATCTGGAGTTTCTGTGGGGCAAGGGCTACCAGGAAACGCCGCCCTATGGCATGGGCAAGATCGCCCGGTATTATCTGGCGCAGTCACAGACCGGCGAGGTTTATCTGCCGGTCAATCCGGAGCTGGGCCGCCCGGAGCATGAGGAGTTCCGCTGGCTGCCCTATGACGAAGCGCGCGCCATCCTCGCACCTCGCCTGAAAAGCATACTCAACTGGGCCGACTGGCTGATTCAATGGGGTAAGGACGGGCGACCCTGAAGGGGAACTTGGCGGGCCGCATCAGTGGCTCGCGCGTCACGACGATCGGAGGTCACGATGGAATTTCTTTGGTTCGCGCTGGTTGGAATGATTGCCGGCTGGCTCGCCGGCCTGATGATGAAAACCGGGGGCTTCGGCGCACTCGGCAACATGATCCTTGGCGTCCTCGGGGCCATGGTGGGCGGTTATCTTTTCCGGAACTTCGGTATTTCAGCCGGTGGCGGATTGCTCGGCAGCATCGTGACCGCTACCGCGGGGGCAATTGTGCTCATCGTCGTCATTCGGCTGGTCAAGCGAATCTGACTGCCCGCTGGTGGATGCACGGAGTTGAACCGTGGCTGCGTACTTCGTGTTGGCCGAGCAGGGTCTTCCAGTCAGCCGGGCGCGAAGCCGCTTACCGTCAGGTGGCGGTCGCCCAGGGCGTTCACGCAAAGCCCTGACAGTCCTGCCCGCGCCAGTTGCTCACGGACCTCGTCGGGCCGGTAGGCCGCCTTCAGGGAATTGCGGAAATCGTTGCGCAGGATGTCCGGCTCGCCTTCGGCGTAGCGCGCTACCAGGGCGTCGAGGGTGGCTTCATCGGCGGGCCTGGCCAGATCCATGATGAAGACCGGTGCGCCGGGAGCGGCATGACTGCGCACGGCATTCCACAGGACTGCCGGATCGGCCAGGTGGTGCAACAATGAGTTGCTGATAACGGCGCCGTATTGCGCGAGAGGCGGACTGTCCATCGGCAGCCGTACCAGCGTGAGCCGCACGCGCTCTGCCAAACCCTCGCGGCGCACCCGGTCGTGGGCCAGTTTCAGCATATTGGGACCGGCATCGACGCCGTCGATGCGGGCCAGGGGAAAGCCCTTGGCGAAGCGCACGGTCACGTCGGCGGGACCGCAGCCCAGGTCCAGCACCGTCCCTGCCATGTCAATACCGGGAAAGGTCTCCCGGAACAGGGTGACGAAACGCTCGTGCGGCTCGGCGAAATCCGCCTGGGCGTAGGCGAGGGCTTGTTCCTCGCTGTCCATCAATTCGGGTTCGGGTACGCGCAGCATGAGCGGACGTCAAGGCTCCAGTTCCAGCAGCACCGGCGCGTGGTCCGAAGGCCGCTCCAGTTTGCGCGGCTCCTTGTCGATGCTGCAGGCCCTGCAACACGGGCGCAAGGCCGCACTGACCAGGATATGGTCGATGCGCAGGCCCAGGTTGCGGCGAAATCCCGCGGCCCGGTAGTCCCACCAACTGAAGCTGGCCTCGGCCTGTTCGAAGAGGCGAAAGGCGTCGCTCAGGCCCAGGTCGAGAAATCCCTGAAAGGCTTGTCGCTCCGCTGTGCTGCACAGTATCTTCTCGCGCCAGGCTTCCGGGTCGTGCACGTCACGGTCCTCGGGCGCGATATTGAAATCGCCCAGCACGATCAGGCGCGGATGGCGCGCCAATTCGCCGCGCAGGAATTCGGTCATTTTGACCAGCCAGTCCAGTTTGTACGCGTATTTTTCGGAGCCGACCTCGCTGCCATTGGGCACGTAGAGATCGATCACGCGCAAATCGCCGAAGCTGGCGGCGAGGATACGGCGCTGCGGGTCGTCCAGGCCGGGTGGATCGGTGATCACGTCCACGGCGGGCTCGCGGCTGATGATGGCCACGCCATTGTAGGTCTTCTGGCCGCTGTAATTGACTTGGTAGCCCAGTTCGCTGAAAGCGGCGGCGGGAAACTCCGGGTCTGCGGTCTTGGTTTCCTGCAGAGCCAAAACATCTGGCTGAACGCGCGTCAGCCACTCCTGGACATGGGGCATGCGCACGCGCAGGGAATTTACGTTCCAGGTGGCGATCTTGGTCATTCAGGCAGGGTCGGCGAAAGGATTGGCGCGGCCGGGGGTGCGGAAGGGGATGCAGACACTGTTGCCGGGGAGCGCTCAACCGTCGCTGTCGCTCCCTTGATTGTCGCTCCAGTCGGGGCGGAAGCCGCGATGCGGCCGCGCCCCGCGATTGGCCCTTAGGCGTGGTATTTTTCGAGGTTTCTCAATTTTTCCAAGGCTTCCTTGACCTTGGGGCTGACGGCCTCGGTCAGTTCGGAGTTCTTGTAGACCTTCTTCAGCAATCCCTCGGCTACCAGGGCTTCCTTGACCCATTTCTTGGCAAAGCGGTAGTTGGTGGGGATGGGGCAGGTTTCACCGGTGGAAGGATTGCGCAGGGTGATGGTCTTTTCCTCGGCTGCCGCCGGTTCCGGGCTGGTTGCTGAGGCCGGAGCACTTGCGCTGATCGCCGGCTCCGCGGGCGTGGGCACGCTGGCAACTTCTGGAGTGTCCTTGGGCGGCGCCGCTTGGAAATGGGACTGGCTGTCGCTGCCGGGCTGGGAAACGGTCTTGAACACTTCGTACAACACATAACCCGCGAATGCGACGGTCAGGGCGGCGAGAATTTCTGTCATAGCGCTTCTCCTTGTTATCGTTCTAGGTGACTGGAGTCGGCCCGATCATTCGGGAGATGGCGTAATGCCGCCGACGATTCTATGCAAAAATCGTCAACAACATAGGCCGAAACTGGCAAAACCGCAATACATTCCCGCGTAATTCCTGCGCCCGGTAATTCAGGCGTCTGCCTTGCCAGGCAAAGGTTCCAGCGTGCCGAGATGGAACTGCATGGCATACAGGTCCGCATAGGCCGATCCGGCCCGCAGCAATTCCTCGTGCGAGCCTTGCTCGATGATGCGGCCGTCGCGCATGACGTAGATGCGGTCGGCGTTCTGGATGGTGGACAGGCGGTGGGCAACCACCAGGGTGGTGCGGTTTTGCATCAAGACTTCCAGCGCTTCTTGCACATGCCGTTCGGATTCCGCGTCCAGCGCCGAAGTGGCCTCGTCCAGGATCAGGATGGGGGCGTTCTTCAGCAGTGCCCGAGCGATGGCGATGCGCTGGCGCTGGCCGCCGGAAAGGACGATGCCCTGCTGGCCGACCATGGTCTCGAAGCCGTTCGGCAATTCCTCGATGAATCCCAGCGCATGCGCGGCGCGCGCCGCCTCGCGGATAGCCTCCGGCGTCACCGAGGCATTCGCTCCATAGGCGATGTTGCGCGCCACCGTATCGTTGAACAGGGTGACTTCCTGACCTACGTAGGCAATATGGCTGCGCAGGTTGGCCAGGCTCAGGTCCTGAATGGGGTGCCCGTCGATGCGGATCTCGCCCGCCGTCGGTTCGTACAGCCTGGGCAGCAGGCGGATCAGCGAGGTCTTGCCGCTGCCGGATTGGCCCACCAGGGCGACTGTTTTTCCGGCAGGCACTGTCAGGTCGATGCGATCCAGGGCCTTGCCGTGGCGTTCGTGATAAACCAGGCTGACACCACGGTATTCGATGTCGCCGCGCACGCGGGGCAACTCCACCGTGCCGGTGTCGCGCTCGCGCTCCAGGTCGATCATCTGGAAGATGCTGTCGCCGGCGGCGACGCCGCGCTGGATGGTGTTCATCACCTGGGTGAAGCGCTTGATGGGGCTCTGCATCATGGCCATGGCCGCGATGAAGGCGATCAGGCTGCCGGGAGTGATGGTCTGGCGCACTGTCTCCTGGGACACCACGTACAGAATGGCGGCGAAGCCCGAGATGTAGATGAACTGCACCACCGAAGCGCCCATGGCGTCGGTGGCAATCATGCGCACCTGGCGCCTCCGGTTGCGCTCGTTTTCCGTGGCGAACTTTTCCGCCTCGTAGTCCTTGCCGTTGAACACCTTGACGATGCGCTGGGCGTCGGTAACCTCCTGGGCCACATGGCCGACGCTGCCCATGGAGTCCTGGATGCGCGCGCTGACGCGGCGGAAGCTCTTGCTGATCTTGCGGATGCTGACTGCCAGGATGGGGCCGACGAGCATGAAGATCATGGAGAGTTGCACGTTCTCGTAGATCATCAGCCCGGTGAGTCCGATGATGGCGATGCCGTCCTTGAGCATGTTGACGATGCCCACGGTCATGGCGTTGGCCACCTGCTCGGTGTTGTAGATGAGCTTGGAGATCATTTCTCCGGAGGAGGCGGTGTCGTAGTAGCCGCAGGGCAGGTTGAGCATCTGGTCGAATAGATCGGCGCGCAGGTCGGCGACGATGCGCCGTCCCACCCAGCCGGAGCAGTAGTCGCCCAGAAACCCGGTGATGCCGCGCACCAGGGACAGGCCCAGCAACACCAGCGGCGCCTGGCGCAGGATTTCCGGATCGTTCTGGATGAAGCTGCCATCGATCAGGGGTTGCAGCAGCTTGGCGAAGATGGGCCCCAGGGCGGCATAAATGATCATCGCCACGGCGGACACGCTGAACATCTTCCAGTGGGGCAGGCCGTAGCGCAGCAGGCGCCGGTAGATGACGAAGCCGCTGGTGGCTTCGCGGATTTCTTGGCTCATGGGCAGGTGTCTGGTGTTGGGACCGTCATTATAACGGCCGGGCGCAATCCTGGCCCGCCGGGTGCGGCCGCCAAAAAGTCGGCTGCCGATGGCGCAGGCGCGAGCTGAGCGAAAAGCTCACGGCGCCCAGCAGCATGCAGTAGTTTCGCCATTCGTAGTGAAAAAAGCGGAATTCGAAGAAGCTCCACACCAGGCTCAAGCCCCATATTCCGAGCAGCAGCCAGGCCAGGTCTGCGGCGAGAAGGCCTGCCTGCCAACCACGCCACAGCGCCAGCAGGAAACCGGCGCCCAGGGCTCCGAACAGGCCTGCGCCCACGAGTCCGAATTTCAGCAGCACTTCCAGGTAGGTGTTGTGCAGGTGGCTAAACAGCGACTTGCCGGACTTGCGGTGCAGCATGGCCACCTTCGACTGAGTCAGCAGCATTTCCGTGGAGCCGGGCCCCCAGCCGGTGAGCGGCCGTTCCAGCCAGCGCTCCAGGCCCACCTGCCACATCAGCAGACGAAAACCGATGCTGGTGTCGGCTTCCTCCGCCTTTTCGCCCTTGATGGCATGCTCCACCCCGGCAACATTGGCAGGCAGACGGCGGCCGATGATCTCGGCGTTTTCGCGCACGAACAGGCCCAGGCCCGCCAGCAACAGCGCCACGGTCGCCAGCGTCCGCGGCGAACGCCAGTTCAGAGCCGCCAGGGCGCGGCGGTAGCGCAACAGCAGGATCGGAGGAA
The DNA here is from genome assembly GCF_000934725.1 of Methyloterricola oryzae. Lineage (NCBI taxonomy): Bacteria > Pseudomonadati > Pseudomonadota > Gammaproteobacteria > Methylococcales > Methylococcaceae > Methyloterricola > Methyloterricola oryzae. The sequence goes on along the minus strand of NZ_JYNS01000003.1, from coordinate 235,843 downwards.
ACACGAGGCCGGCGGCCACCCAGCCGCTGCGGGACTGGGAAAGCACCAGCGCCTCCAGGAACAGCAGCAGCAGAATGGGGCCGAGAATTCGAGTCAGGCTCCTGAGCCACGGAGGGGCCACGGTCGCCTCGAGCAGGCGCGGCGCGAGAACCAGCAGCCCCAGGGCGCACACCTCCATGTAGAGCGCGGTGGCGATGGGGTTGAGTCCGAAGCCCACGCGCTCGCCGACGAAGGGATTGGTGTCGTCGAAATGGGTCACGATGCGCAGCACCACACTGCCGCCCGCGAACAGCAGCACCTTCGGCAGGCTCATGGTTCCGCGTTCGATATAGCACGCCACCACAGGCATGAAGAACAGGATGCCATACCAGAGCCTGAGGCTTTTCCATTGCTCATCGGCCGTATCAGGAAAGGCCTTGGCGGCCAGAGCGGTGCTGGCGGCGATGTAGGCGAGCAAGGCCAACCATAACGGGATCAGCGGATTGCCCGCCAGCCTGCGCATACTGGCCGGGGCTTCCAGCAGGAAGGCGAGGATGATGAAGCCCAGGCCAACCCAGGCCACGGTGGCGTTCATCTGGAAGAACAGCAGCAGTACTCCCAGTCCGAACCCGCCGAGCCGCTCCGGCCAGCTCCGCGGCGTCATGGGCTCAGGCGCGGACATCGGATGGCTGGGGAGGCTGTGCCGTGTGGCGACCGTCCACGCCCATGGCGGACAGATAAGCCAGCGCGCTGCGGCGGACCTCGTAAGGCCGTGCCGCCTCTTGCAGGAAATCTCGGGAAGGCGGTCGCTGCAGGATGGCCAGGCATTCCCGGGCAAAGGCCTCGTAGTCGCCTACAGGCACCAGGGCGCCGTATTTCCCGTTGCCGAGAATTTCCGCCGGTCCGCTGGGACAGTCCGTGGCCACCACCGGAGTGCCCACCGCCAGGGCTTCGATCAGGGCGAAGGGCGAGCCTTCCATGCGCGAGGTGAATCCGAACAGCGCCGCGTGGGCGAGATAGGGGTAGGGATTGGCGATGAAGCCGGGCAGTTGCACGTGTTCCGCGACGCCCAGTTCCTGCGCCAGGCTCAGCAGGCGCTCGCGCCGCTTGCCACGGCCCAGGATCAGCAGGCGGCAGGGCCGCTCGCGGCGGATGCGGGCGAAGGCGCGCACGAGGGTCTCGAAGTCCTTGCGCTCGCACAGCTCGCCCAGGCCCAGGATCACTGGAGGCTGGTTCGTGCCGAACCAGGGATGCTCGGGCCGCGGCTGGGGCATGCTGAAAAGGGCCTCCGGCACCACCGGATTAGGCACCACCTGCACATGCTCGCGACCGATGCCGGTGAATTCCAGCATGTCGTCCAGCACGCCCTGGCTGTTGACGATGAAGTTGTAGGCGCGCGGGTACAGGTGGCGGACCGACTGCCGCTGCACCCAGCGCTCCAGCCAGCCCCGTTCGGCCAGATCGAGGGACAGGGTGGTGCCGAGACGAAACACCAGGCGGGTGGGCGCGCCGCTGAGCGTGCGCGCCAGGTAGGCGGCCCGGTTCACCCGGTCCTTGTCCGAGAGCAGCACATCGGGGCGCTCGCGGCGCAGGTAACGGCACAGGCGCCAGAGGCTGGTGTAGACGTGGGAGCCACCCAGGTCGATGATGCGCACGCCGGGCGGGACATGTTCCAGCTCCGGCCCGTGGTTGCGAACTTTCAGCACGTCCACCGAATGCCCCAGTTCGGCCATGGCCGGCACCAGATGCTTGACGACGCGGTCCACGCCGCTGTGGCCCGAGGTGGCCATGAAGAATGCAATCTTGCTAGCTGGCATGCGCCGTCATCTCCTTGCCGATTGTCTGCATGAGTTCCCTGGCCGCGGCCATGACAGTGTCCGCCGTATGGCGGCGCATGCAGGTGAATTCGCCTCCGCAGGTGGGCCTGCGACGGCAGGGCGAGCACTCCATGGCATGGTACAACACACGTGCCGTTGCGCTGCCGGTGTCCAGATAGGGGCGGGTGGAGCCGAACAGGGTGAGGGTAGGGGTATCCATGGCGATGCCCAGATGGGTCAGCCCCGTATCCACCCCGATCAGCAAGCTCGCCCCGGCGATGACAGCGGCGGCTTCGCCGAGTCCGGTCTGGCCTGCGAGGCTGACGATGCCCGGGCACAAGGCCTGGATCTGGCGGGCCTCCTCGTCATCGCCGGGGCCGCCGAGCATCATCGCGGCCAAGCCCAGTTCCCGCTGCAGGCGCGGAGCCAGTTCCGCCCAGTGTTCCTTGAACCAGTGTTTCTGCGGCCGGGTGGTGAAAGGGCAGAGCACGGCATAGGCTCCCGCGACGCCGGCCTGCGCGAGCACTTCGGCCGCCCGCGCCGCCTCGTCCGCCGAGGGCACGATGTCCATGGGAAAGTGCGTGGGCTCTGCGCCCAGGAATCGCGCCAGCTTCAGGTATTCGCTGCCGATGCGCCGCTCGCCGCCGTGGCGGTCCAGGGTTTCGGTCATCAGCCATTGGCTGCCTTCCCGCGAGCCCAGGCCGACGCGCCGCTTTCCGCCCGCCAGCCGGGCCCACAGGCCGCTTTTCAAGAGGCCCTGGGTGTCCAACACCCAGTCGAAGCGTTCCCGCCGCAGGCTGCGGACCAGGCCGGTCATCTCCTGCAGGTAGCGCCGCAGCTGGCCCTCGCGGCGCAGTTGGCGCCAGCGGGCGCGCGGCCAGAGAAACAAGCGGTCCAGCCGCGGATTGTGGCGCAACAGGCCCGCGTTGGCCTCGTCGGTGAGCCAGGCCAGGCGCGCATCCGGGTAGGCCTCGCGTAGAGCCGGAATCAGGGCGGAGGCCATCACCACATCACCGATGGCGCTGAGGCGCACGATGAGGATGCTGGCCGGCGCGGACGCATCAGGCATAACGGTCCTTGCGCTTGTTCTTGAAGGCCAGCTTCCAGAACACCCCCGCCAGGTTGTCGCCCCAGGAGACAGCCTTGCGCGGGATCTCGAACGGGCCGGGGGCGGTGTTGGCCGCGCCGCGGCTGCAGGTGACGGCGGCCTGGTAACCGGCCTGCGCAACCGCGTCGCGAACACCCGCGTCAAAGTCGCCATAGGGGTAGGCAAAAAAATCCACGGACTCGCCCAGCGCATCTTCCAGCGCGGCCTTGCTGCCGGCGATCTCTTGTCGCGCCTGTTCCGGGGAGAGCTTGCTCAAGCGTGGGTGGCTTTCGGTATGGGAACCGATTTCCACCCCACCCTGGCGCAGCTCCCGCAGCATGGCGGGGGGCATCAGCGCCGAGCCTTCGCCCCCGTCGCTCAGCCAGCGCGCCGGTTGCCCGAGCAGTCCCGAAACGGCGAACACGATGGCGGGATAGCCGAATTCCTGCAGGATGGGGAAGGCGTGTTCGTGGAAGTTGCAGTAGCCGTCGTCGAAGCTCAGCACCACCGAGCGGCGGCTGAGGGGCTGCCCGCCCCACAGGGCCTCGACGGCACTGCGCAGGCTGATGACGTCGTAGCCCAGCAGCTTGAGCAGCCTCATCTGCCGGCGGAAGCTGTCCACCTCGCAGAAGCAGGCGCGGTGCGCCTTGGGCTCGGCGAAGCGGCCCACCTGGTGGTACATGAGCACGGAAATGGGCGGATTGGGCTGTAATTCCGGGGTTGCCAAGGGCGTTCCTCCCTCAGGGCGAGTCGAATCGGTAGCCGAAGCGCTCCACGTCGGCCCGGTAGAAGTCGGCGACCCTCTGCGCGGCGCGGTCTGAATAATAGTCGCGGTAATCGCGCTTGCGGTCCTTGGCCTGGCGGCTGTGCGGGAGCTTGGGCTGCTTGATGCCGATGCGCTGGCAGGCTTCGGCGAAGTCATCGTGCAGGTTCTCGTAGCGGCCGACGAAGTCCACGATCAGGTGTCCGTGCAGGTCCACCAGGTAATCCGCCTGGGTCACCGTGGACATGTCCGCGTGATACTGGGGCGGGCGCGCCGGGTCGAGCTTCCAGTCGAGAAAGACCTCGAAATCGGGGACGCCGGCCACCAGGTCCGGGCGTTCGCGGCGCAGATGGTGCCAGGAGCTGACCTGCAGATCCCAGGGATTGCGCACGAAGGCGAACTTGAACAGGCTCTCGTACACCTCGCGGGGCAGCATCTCCTGAGCCGCGATGGCCTTGGCATGGCGAGGGAATTTGGCGCCGATGCGGTGCCCGGTGACTCCGCTGAGCTTGCTGCAGAGGAACTGCGGGATCCGGTAGGGATCGGTCCATTTGTAGAACCACAGGGAATCGCGGACGCTGGTGCCGCCGGTCTTGGCGATGTGGACGAACAAAAACTTGTATTTCAGGGACAGGAGCATGGCTTCTCGTGCAAGGTATCGCTGGGCGGCGGTTCAGGGCAGGGCGAGGGCCTGTCGATAGACTTCGAGGTTGCCTTGCACCATGCGCCTGATGGAAAACTCGCTGGTCGCCAGTTCGCGCCCGGCGTGGCCGAATGCCTGCGCCCGATGCGGGTGGTCCAGCAGTTCGCTCAGGGCGGCGCCGAGGCCCGCCACGTCGCCGGGCTCGATCAGGCGTCCGTTGACGCCGTCGCGCACGATCTCCGGCATGCCGCCGCTGCGGCAGGCGATGATGGGGATGCCGCAGGCCGCCGCTTCCAGTAATGAAACCCCCAGTCCTTCCATCCAGGCCGGATGCACCAAGCCGTCCAGGCATGGCAGCACGCGTTCCAGGTCGGTGCGGAAGCCCTCGAAACGCACATTCTCGCTCAAGCCCAGGTCCGCCGACAAGCGCCGCAGTTCGCCCTCCAGGGGCCCTTTGCCCAGCACCAACACCCTCAAGCCGGGGTGTTTCCGTAAGACTTCGGGCAGGGCGCGGAACAGCACGGCGTGTCCCTTGCGCGGGATCAACTGAGCGACGATGGCCCACACCGGCGCCGTTCCGGGCAGGCCGAAGGTCTTGCTCAGCCATTCACGGTCGTTGCCGGGCCGGTAGCGCTCCGTGTCCACGGCGCTGGGCACGCAGGCAATTTGGCTGTCCGGGACGCCGTGACGGATCAGCACCTCGCGGATGCCTTGGGAAATGGTGATGATGCGCTTGATGCGCGGGTATTTGAATTTCAGGTCCAGCCACAGGGGCGGGTTGTCCACCCGCCGGCTGTAGACCGCGGGCAGGTGTTCCAGCACGGCGGCCAGGGCGCTCAGGGTTTCGCCGCGCCGGCTGTGGATGTGCATCAGGTCGGGTTGTTGCTCCCGGATCAGCCGGCGCAGTCGCCCCAGAAAACCCAGGTCGGCATCGCCCCGGCAGGGCAGGGGAAACACGCGCACCCGCGGATTGGCGATGGCCGAGGCGATGCTGGCACCCTCCGCGCAGGCCAGGATGTGCTCTTCCGGGTGTGCGCCCACGCCCTCCAACAGGTAGGTGACCTGGCGGGCCCCGCCGTAGAGGAAGCGGCCCAGTTCCACATGCAGGATCTTCATGCGCCGCCGCCGGTGAGCCGCTCGTACAGGTCCAGATACTGGGCGAGGATGGCCTCGCGGCCGAAGCGTTCCCGCAGGTAACGCTGTCCCGCCGCGCCCAGTTCCGCCCGCTCCTGCGGGCTGGCGGACAGGAGGGAGATGATGTGCGCCGCCAGTGCGGCTTCGTCGCCGATATCGCACAGCAGTCCGCGCTCGCCGTCCGTCACCAGTTCCAGGGCGCCGGGGGTGCGCGTGGCGATGACGGGCCGGCCGTAGTTCCAGGCCTCGAGGATCACATTGCCCAGGGTCTCGCGCCGGGACGGGCAGATAAAGGCATCCGCCAGGGCGTAGAACGGGTCGGGCGGGTCCTGCCAGCCCAGCCAGATCACGCGATCCTGCAGTCCCAGTTGCGCCGTCTGCGCCTTCAGGTCGGCGGCCAGGGGGCCGTCCCCCGCGATCAGCATGCGCCAGGGTCGCCCGCCGATCTGCTCCGGCAGCCGCGCCAGGGCGCGCAGGAGATCGTCGAAACCCTTGATGTCGATGAGCCGGCCCAGGGTGAACAGCAGGCTGGCGTCCTCCGGCAGATGCCAGGCCTGACGCAGCGCTGCCAGTTCCTTTGGGGCGTGGGGAACAGGGTCGGGCACGAAATTGCCGATATGAAACACCCGCTCCGCCGGCAGCCCTTCCTGCACCAGATAATCGCAGAGTCCGGTGGTGTTGCCGATCCAGGCATGGGCGTGGCGGTAATAGCCGTCGATCTTGTAGTAACCGCCCAACCGGGCCACGTGAACGCTGCCCCCTCCCCTGGAGAGCCGGGTCAACCGTGTCGCCCGGCCCATGTAGGTCTGCACGATGGCGGGCCGGCGCGCGGCCACCAGCCGGCGCAGTTTCCATATCGACCAGGCGTCCCAGCCGTTGGCCAGGGGCAGGTGGATCTGCTCCACCGGTCCATCGGACAGGGCCTGTGCGATGGGTGTGCCGGCGCGGTCGACGGCGGTCACCGGCTGACCCGCCGCCGCCAGGGCGCGCACCAGTCGCACGTAGAACTGGTCGGCCCCCCCGAACTGGCGGCTGCCGATGACATGTATGGATGGATATAGTCCGCTCATTCAGAATCCGAGCACTTCCAGATAGCGCGCCGCGCTGCGCGTCACGCTGTAATCGGCCACCGCGTCGCGCAGCACCTGCGCCGGCAGCGGATCGTCGAGGGTCGCCAGCATGGCCTCGGCCAAGGCGCTGACATCGCCCACCGGTGTCAGCCGCCCGAAGCGGCCGTAACCGAGAATCTCCGCCGGGCCGCTGGGGCAGTCGGTAGACACCGCCGGCACGCCCAGGGCCAGCGCCTCGGTGATGACATTGCCCGAACCTTCCCAGCGCGAGGACAGGACGAACAGGCGCGCGGCGGCCATGCAGGGAAATGGGTTGTCCAGGAATCCGGGCAGGGAAACCGCGTCCTTCAGCCTCAGCGCGTGCACGAGGGCCTCCAACTCGGGGCGAAGACCTCCTTCGCCCAGAATCAGCAGGTGGCAGGGGCGTTGCGCCCGCACCTGGGCGAAGGCGCGGATCAGGGTCGGAAAGTCCTTTTGCCGGGTCAGACGGCCGGAGCCCACGATGAGCGGCGCGTCGCCGGCCGGCAGGATTCCGGGTGGAGGCGGTTCCGCAGCGCGTTGCTGAAAGTCCTGGGTCAGGACCGGATTGGGGATCGCAACCACGCGCTCGCCGGGGAGCTCCGCCAGGCGTCGGGTGTCCGCCGCCACGCCCTCGGAAACCGCGATGATACGCTGTAGTGCCCGGTAGCTGGCGCGCGCCGAACGCAGCCGCCACCAGCGCGTCAAAGGGCCACGCTGCTGCAGGGCGGCGGAAAGGTTGGTATGCAGGTTACCGACGATGGGCATGGCAATGCCTGACAGGCGGCGCGCCAGCAGGGCGCTGCGGATGCCCCGGTCGCGCACGGCCAGCAGCACGGCGGGACGTTCCTGCCGCAAGTATCGGGCGATGGCCGGCACCGCCAGCGCGGTGTGTCGGGTGCCCAGTTCAATGACGCGGGTGGAGGGCGGGCAGTCCGGCATGTGCCGCTGGGCGCGCACCACCGGCAGCAGGTCCACCGCAATCCCCTGGTCGGCGAACCCCGCCAGCAGGTTGCTCACCATCTTCTCCACCCCGCCCTGGCCGGAAAAGGCGGCGAGTACGGCAAGTCGCCGACCTGCAGGGACTGAGGTCATGCCGCCGGGCAGGCCGTCGGAGCACGGGTATTCATAAAGGCCCGTGGTTTGGATGGGAAATCGGAAATAGGCCGGGTCATCGCGGGTCGTTGCTTGCGTTTGCGCGGCCCGTCGCGGGTGGTTTTCGCCCGAGCGCGGCCTTCTTGTGCGCGCATTTTACCACTTCCGCGCCCGGCGGGCAGGCTCCGCCGTGACGCGCGCGTCAATTCTAGCCCGACCGCAGCCTATTGAGCGCCTCGGTGACGCGCGTGTATTCGGCCTGCATCCGCTCGAGCAGGTCCGCCGCTTCCTGTGACCGCCCGGTGCGCCCCAGTTCCTCCAGACTCCGGCTCAGCTCCGACAGTCCCAGGGCGCCGACATTCGCGCTGCTGGACTTGAGCTTGTGGGCCGCTTCGCGCAATTCGTTCGCATCGCCGCCGCCAACCGCCTCCACGATCCGTGCGATCAGTCCGGGAGCCTGCTCCAGATAGATGGTCACGATACGCCCCAGCAGATCCGGGGTGCCAGGCGGGCACAGGTCGCGGATGGAATCCAGGGTCGCCTGGTCCAGCGCCGGACCTGTCTCTGCCGGAGCCGAGACCTCGTTTGACGGCTCGGGTGACCCTTCGTCCACGGCTGCCTCGGCTTCCTCCGCCTGCGCCAGGCCCAGCCATTTCCGCAGCATCGCTTCGATCTGCTCGCGGCTGAAGGGCTTGGCCAGGTAGTCATCCATGCCCGCGTCCAGGCATTCCTCGCGGGTGCCCTTGATGACGTTGGCCGTCAGGGCGATCACCGGCAGCCGTGCACCCCGGCGGCTCGTCAAGTGGCGCTCGCGGATGGCGCGGGTGGCGGTAAAGCCATCCATTTCGGGCATATGGCAGTCCATGAAAACCAGGTCATAGCCGTTTTCGTCCAGGCAATGCAGCGCCTCGAGCCCATTGTTGGCCAGAGTCACGCGGCAGCCGCAGAGCTCCAGCATGCGCCGTCCCACCTCCTGGTTCACCATGCTGTCCTCCACCAGCAACACGTCGGCGTCTGCCAGCAAGGCGGCGGCGCGGGCCGGCATCCGGGTATCGTCCATGGCCTTGCCCATGACACGCAGCAGGCACTGCAGCAACTGGGATTGCCTGACCGGCTTGGTGAGGCAACTACTCAAGCCAGCAGCCCGGGTTTGCTCGTCCTCGTCCGAGGGCATGACGGAGCCCAGCATGACCAGGGGCATGCCCGTCAGCCGCTCATCGGTGGTGATGCGGTGGGCCAGTTCCAAGCCATCCATTTCGGGCATGTGCCAGTCCAGAATCGCCAGTTGATAGGGCGCTTCGCCCAGGGAGGCGCCCAGCAGCATCTCCAGGGCCTGCGTCCCGCTGCTGGCCAGATGGCATTTGATGCCCCAGGCGCTGAGCTGGTGGGAGAAAATTTCCCGGTTGACGGGGTGATCGTCCACCACCAGCACTTTCAGGCCGACCAGGTCGGCCGCTTGAAGGCGTGGCGTGTCCATGGCGGACTGCTTGAAGGGCAGGCTGAACCAGAAGGTGGAGCCGGTTCCGCGCGAGCTCTCCAGGCCGATTTCGCCGTGCATGAGGTTGACCAGTTGCCGGCAGATGGCGAGTCCCAGACCGGTGCCGCCATAGCGGCGGGTGGTGGAACTGTCGGCCTGGGAGAAGGCTTCGAAAATCTGACTCTGGGCCTCGGTGGGGACGCCGATGCCGGTATCCCTCACTTCGAAGCGCAATCTGAGGTCAGCGTCTGAGCCCTCCAAGGGCGGCAGGCGATGCACGGTGATCAGCACCTCGCCGTGCTCGGTGAATTTGATGGCGTTGGACAGCAGATTCACCAGGATCTGGCGCACGCGCATTCCATCTCCCACCAGTTGGGTCGGGAGATCCAGGGGAATCACCGGGAGCAGTTCCAGCCCCTTGGCATGGGCGCGCTCCGCCAGCATGCCGGCGCAATCCTCGATCAGTTCGCGCAGATCGAAGTCCTGGTAGTCCAGGGACAGCTTGCCTGCCTCGATCTTGGAGAAGTCCAGGATATCGTTGATGAGGCTGAGCAGGGCCAGCCCCGAACTCTGGATGGTTTGCAGGCCCTTGCGCTGCTGGTCGTTGAGTGTCGTTCCCTGCAGCACTTCGGCCATGCCCAGCACCCCGTTCATGGGCGTCCGGATTTCGTGGCTCATGGTAGCGAGGAATTCGCTTTTTGCCCGGCTGGCCGCCTCCGCGGCTTCCTTGGCGGCGCGCAGATCGGCCACCAGCTGATTCAGGGATTCTGTCCTCTCGGCCACCTTGGCTTCCAGGAGGTCATTGGCCTCCGCCAGTTCCTGATCGCGCGACTGGATCAGGGCCAGCATCTCGTTGAAGCCGTCCATCAGCCAGCCCAACTCGTTCTCGGCGGTCTTCTCGGCGCGGATGCTGTAATCGTGGGATTGGGTGACGGTCTTCATCCGACCCAGCAGATGGAAAATGGGCCGGGTGACGATACTTTGCAGGCGTGAGGAAAGCACCCAGGAAAAGGCGCCGGAGATCAGCAGCACCGCTAGCACGACGCCGGCGTAGCGCAGGAGCGCGGCCAGGATCGGCGTCAAGTCGCCTTGGATCACGATGGTGCCAATGCGCTCCTGCTCCAGCAGGATGGGCAGGCCCATCTCCACCTTGCGCTCCCGCCAATGGGTTATGGCGCTGCTGACCGGATCCTGATCCGCTTCGATGTGCGCCAGGAGGAGGGCAAAGTCCGGAATCGTATTCGGCGGGTCCGCCGGTTTGCGGTACTCGGCGAAAACCCGGTTTTCCGCGTCCAGGATCCAGGCGCCGGACACATCGCTCTGGAACTTCAGGGCGCTCAGGGATTCCCGGGCCGCGGCCTCGTCGCCGAAGGACAGGGCGGCGGTGCCGCGCGCGCCGATGATCTGGGCCAGTGTGGTCAGCTGCTGGTGCAGGGTGGTCTGCAGGGTAATGGCCTCGGCGACGAAGTAGGCCGTGCTGGACGCTAACGATACGATGCTGGCCACCAGCACCATCAAGAGCGTCAGCTTGTATCGCAGGGACAGGTTGCGCAGCATGTCTATTCCTTAATGATGCGGGCCGCCAGTTCCAGTAGCTTGGAACTCAGGCTCAGCCCGGATTGCTGCGCGGCCTTGAGGTTGATCTCGAAGCGAGGCTTGCCGTTTTCCCAGAACTGGCGGATGACGCCGCCCTGATCAGCAAAATCGTCCAGGCTGCTGATGCTGAGTATCGGGGCCCTGCCGATCTCCTGCAGGATCTGTTTGAGGCGCCAGCTCTCGGACGGGGCGATGTAGACCAGTTGGCACTTGAGCAGCGCCGCCGCGCTGCGCGGGCGGGTGATGCGCACCGGCTTGTCGCGTACGGTCTTGCTGCTCAGTTCGTCCAGGGTGGGGCCGAAGGGGTCATCGCCCAGGATACACAGCTCGAATTCCGACGCCGCCTTCATGGCCGCTTCGGGCCAGGTCACGAATTTCGTGAAATTGTAGAGGAAGGCCAATTGAACCGCGCCCTGATCCGCGCCCTGGACAGTAGTGGCGGAGAGGCCAAGCAGCAGGCTGCTGAGCAGCGCGTTCAGGGCGCACCGCCGCAGCCTTAGGTGAAACGGAATGGCGCGTGTCCGTCCGCTCATCAGAACCGCCAGTTCGCCTTGAGATAGAAACCGCGCGGGATTTCCACCACTGTATTGCCTTGGAACCCGCTTTCCATGATGAACTCGGGGTGGGCGCTATCCAGCAGGTTCTGTCCCACCAGGGACAGGTCCAAGGAAGGATGGGGCCGCCAGCCCAGGCGGGCATCCAGTGTCAGGTAATCGGGAATGGACACTTGCGGGGTACCCGCGCGGATGCGGTCCACATAGCGCAGCCACAGGTCCAGTTCCACATCGTAGGGCAGGTCGAAGCCTGAGCGCAGCGACCACTGCTGCTGGGGCGTCGTACTGGCGTCGAGGCCCTCGCCGGAGCTGAAAGCGATGCCGTTGTCCACCAAGTCCACGCCAATGTAGCTGTAATGGGCTTGCAGCGTCCACCAGGGCTCGGGGTTCCAGTTGATGGCCAGCTCGCCCCCGTAGGTGTGCGCAGACTGGTTGTTGCTGAAGGGCAGTTCCTGCTGGGCGTAGAGCGTGCTTCCTGACTGCTGCAGGGATACATCCCCGCGCGCCAGCCCGCGCAGGCGGTTGTAGACGTTATAGAAAAGCGCCGTCTCCATGGTGAGCGTGGTGGACGGCATGAATCGGTAACCCAGTTCAAAGCCGAGCAGGGTTTCCGCCAGGAAGGCCTTGTTGTGACGAATCTGCAACGCGACTGGAAACGGCGAGACGTTGGGGCCGTCGAACGGCGGCAGCACCATGATGCGCGTGTTGGCGGAATCCTCCGCGCGGCTGGGGGTCCTGACTGCCCGGGATACCGCGCCCCACACGGCATGCTGGTTGTTGGGGGTCCAGGCCAGCCGCAAAGAGGGCTGGACCTCGAATCCGGTGAAGTCGTTATGCTCCAGCTTACTGCCCAAGGTCAGCTTGAGCTGGTCAGGAATCAGGCTGATTTCGTCCTGCAGGAAGCCGCTGTAGAGGTTGATTCCGCGTCCGGGCTGGCCGAAGCTGACATAGGGCGAGCCTGGAATGCGGTCATAGGTGTAGCGGTAGCCCAGCCCCCAGATCACGTCGTGCCACTCACCGAAAGGGAGATGATGCTGGAAATCCACATCGACGGTGTCGCGCCTTTCGTCGATGAAGGACTCGTTGCGAACGGTGTGGTCGTAGAACACCTGCAGGCTGATATCCTCGCCGATGCCCAGCGCCTTCTGCCAGCGGCCCAGCAGGTTGGCGCCCGCCATGTTGGGTGTGTCGTGCAGGTGCAGTGAGTAGGGAGCGGTGAGCTGCGGCAGTTCCAGGTCCTGATTGAGGCTGCCGGTGTACATGTCGCCCTGCAGGGTCCAGAGTTCGCCGTCGCGGCTGTCGTGGTCCAGGCGGAAACCTCCACGCTGGGAGTTCCAGGCGTCACTGCCGCCCTTGTCTTCGGCGTCCAGCACATGGAAGCGGTCAAAGTCGAAGCCTTTGACATAGACGCGGCCATGGGTGTTTTCGCCCCACTGAAAACCGTAGCGCGCGCTGCCAAAAACGCGTTCCGGGCTGCCCGCGGCAATCGTGACTTCGCCGCCCTGGGTTTTCGCCGCCTGCTTGGTGATGATGTTGACCACACCATTGACGGCATTGCTGCCCCAGGCGGTGGCGCCGGGACCCCGGATCACCTCGATGCGGTCGATGTCCTCAAGAACCGTGTCTTGGGCTTCCCAGTAGACGCCGGCGTAGGTGGGCGTGTACACGTTGCGGCCGTCCATCAGCACCAGCAGCTTGTTGGCGAAGCGGCCGTTGAAGCCGCGCGCAGTGATGGCCCACTTGTTGGCGTCGATGCGCGCCACCTGCACGCCGGGCGCCAGGCGCAGGGCTTCGGGAATGCTGGTGACGCCGCTGCGACGGATGTCCTCCTGGGTGATGACGTAGACGGCGGCGGCGACTCCCGACAGTTTCTGCGCCTTCTTGTTGACGCTGGTGACCTCCATGTTCATCAGTTGCTCCAGGTTCAGGTCCGTGATGTCGGACTCCTGGGCGCAGACAAACGGGGCCCCTTGCAACAGCAGGGCGAGCAAGCCTGCGCGGGCCGCAATCCGCGCCAGGCGCCGCTGTTCGGGAGGCAAGGAGGTACTGGCGGCGGATCGCCGAGGGGAGGGCTTGAAGATCGAGTTTTCCTTCACGTCAGAATCTCCAATCGGCTTTTAGATAGAATCCACGCGGGACCTCCGACATGGCGCCCTGGAAGGACTCCTGGTAGAACTCCGGGTGATGACTGTCCAGGAGGTTCTGGCCTACCAGGGACAGGTCGAGGTTCGGGTGCGGTCGCCAGCCCAGCCGTGCATCCAGGGCCAGGTAGTCGGGAATCGGGGTCTCGAATCCGGGGATTGGCAGCCCCGCCACGATGTGGTCCACATAGCGCAGGCGCAGGTCGACCTCGACGTTCTCGGGCAGGTCGAAACTGCTGCGCAGCGACCACTGCTGCGAGGGGTCGGTGGCTTCAACCGCGCCGGCATTCTCGAAGGGGTCGGGGCGGGAGGTCAGGTCCATGCCCAGATAGGTGTATTGAGCTTCCAGGGTCCACCAGGGCGTGGGCGTCCACTTGGCGTCCAATTCCGCGCCGTAGGTGTTGCCGCGCATGTCGTTGTAGAAGTCCACGGGCTGATCCACATAGGACAGGCCGGTGAGGGTCGGGGTGCCGCCGCGGAAGCTGCGCAGGCGGTTGTAGATGTTGTAGAACAGTGCCGTGTCCAGGGAAAACTCGGGCGAGGGCATGAAGCGGTGGCCGAGTTCGAAGGCGATCATGTCCTCGGCCTGGTAGTCCGGGCGGCCCACGGCCGAGAAATACACCGGGAAGGGGGTCGGGTTGTCGCCGCTCAGGGGCGGCAGGGGCGTCAGCGAGTAGAAACGGCTGTCCTGTTCGACGCGGCTGGGCGTGCGCACGGCGCGGGAAATGGCGCCCCACAGCGCGTGCTGCGAATTTGGCGTCCAGGACAGCCGTGCCGATGGCTGCACCACGAAGCCGGTGAAGTCGTTGTGCTCCAGCTTGCTGCCCAGGGTGAGCTTGAGCTGCTCCGGCAGCAGGCTGATTTCATTCTGGATGAAACCGCTGAACAGCTGCAGGTTCCGGCTGCGGCTGGTCCAGGTGAAGATGGAATTATTGCTCAGATCGTCGTGGATGTAGCGGTAGCCCAGGCCCCAGACGATGTCCTGGCGCTCGCCCCAGGCGAAATGGTGCTGGAAATCCAGGTCCAGGGTGTCGTCCACCTGATCCACGATGGCTTCATGGCGCTCGGTGTGGTCGTAGAAGAATTGCAGGCTGAGGTCCGAGTCCAGGCTCAAGGCCTTCTTCCAGCGGCCCAGCAGGTTGCCGCCGGCCATATTGGCGAGGTCGTGAACATGGTCGGGCGTCGGGGGTGGCGCGCCGAAACCCAGCACCTGATTGTATTGGCCGGTGTAAACGTCGCCCTGCAAGGTGAGCAGGTCGCCGGACTTGTCGTCGCGGTCCAGGCGGAAGCCGCCGCGCAGGGAGTTCCAGGCGTCGGAGCCGCCGCGGTCGACGGGATCGTCGATGTGGAAGCGCTCGCGGTCGAAGCCCTTGAAATAGACGCGGCCATGGGTGTGTTCGTCGAGGTTGAAGCCGTAGCGGGCGCTGCCGAAGGCGCGCTCCTGGCTGCCCACGCCGACATTGACCTGACCGCCCTGGGTTTTGGCGGCCTCCTTGGTGATGATGTTGATGACGCCATTGACCGCATTGGCGCCCCAGACGGTAGCACCCGGGCCACGGATCACTTCGATGCGGTCGATGTCTTCCAGCACCGTGTCCTGCACGTCCCAGTAGACGCCGGCAAAGGTGGGGGTATAGACGCTGCGCCCATCCATCAGCACCAGCAGCTTGTTGGCGAAGCGCCCGTTGAAGCCGCGTGCGGTGATAGCCCATTTGTTGGCGTCCACACGCGCCACGTGGATGCCAGGGGCCAGGCGCAGCGCCTCGGGTATGTTGGTGACGCCGCTGCGGCGGATGTCCTCCTGGGTGATGACATAGATGGCGGCGGCCGTGTCGGAGAGTTTCTGGGCCTTCTTGCTCACGCTGGTGACTTCCATTTGCATCAGCTGTTCCAGATTCATGTCGCTGATTTTCGCGTCCTCCTGGGCCTCAGCCGCCGAGGGCGGCGGGCTGGCCAGGACGCACAGCAGCAAGGCCGCGACGCCGCGTAGGCGCGTGGGCACGATCGGCAGGCCAGGTGCCTTTATCTCATCCAAACAGCGAGCTTCCTGCACTGCCCTCGAACTCCCTGACATAGGGGCCGACCGCCGCGGCGGGCATCGGCTGGCTGATCAGATAACCCTGCGCACTGTCGCAGCCCTGGCTGGCGAGTACCTTCAATTGGTACTCGGTTTCCACGCCCTCGGCGACGATGTTGAGGTCCAGGTTGTGCCCCAAAGAGATCACCGAGCGGACGATGGCCAATTCACGGGTGCCTGGTTCCAGCGCCTTCACGAAGCTTCGGTCGATCTTCAATTCATCCATGGGCAGATCCCGAAAGTAGCTCATGGAGGAGAATCCGGTGCCGAAATCATCCAGGGACAACCGGACGCCCAGGTCCTTGAGGCTGTGGAGGATGCGCAGCGTACTTTCCAGGTTCTTGATGAGCACGCTTTCCGTCAGCTCGAGCACCAAAGACGTCGGCGTCACGCCGCTGGTCTCCAGCGCCCGCTGCACCAACTGGACGAATTGGCGGCTCCAGAGCTGGTGCGCGGATACATTCACCGAAAGCAGGATGGGGCAGTCCTCGGACGCCGGCCAGGTTTTCGCTTCCGTCAGCGCCTTCACCAGAATCTGCTCGCCCAACTCCAGGATCAGTCCCGATTCTTCGGCGATGGGAATGAAGCGGTCCGGCGGTATCATGCCGAGATCTACATGCTGCCAGCGTGCCAGGGCTTCAAAGCCGCGGATTGTGCCGCTGGCGATGTCGATCTGGGGCTGAAAATGGACACTCAGGGCATTCTGGCGGACGGCGGCGAGCAACTGGCTTTCCAGGCTGAAACGTTCCATGACCTGGCGCTGGATCTCGGTGGAATGGAACTCGTAGGCGCGCTCGCCCTTGGCACGCGCCGCGTTCATGGCCACATGGGCGTATTTGAGCAGGGTTTCGGCCTCCCCCTGGCCTCCCTTGGCGCAGACGATGCCAATGCTGCAGGCCACGGGAACCGTGTGAAGGTCCACTTTCAGGGGTTCCGACAAATCGTCGAGCAGGCGCTGGGCTATGAACGGCAGTGCGCTGCCGGCTGGATCGGGACATTCGATCTGATCAACAAAAATGGTGAATTCGATGGCGCCGTAACGGGCTATCTCCACCCGCGCGCTGTCGCCGATCTTCATCGATTTGAGGGAGTCCTGGATGACCAGGGCCGCTTCCCGCACGACCCGGTCCGCGAATGCGGGCCCCATGGCTTCCCGGACCGCCTTGATGCGCCCCAGACCCAGGTAGATGATGCCGATATCCGTTCCCTGACGCTTGCCTCGCAGCAGGGCGACCCGCAACTGCTCAGTGAATAGGCTCTGGTTGGGCAGTCCGGTGAGCCAGTCGTAATGGGACAGACGAAAGATTTCCTCTTGCGCCAGGTACTGATCGGTGACGTCCTGCATGATGCAGTGCATGGCTTCCGGCACGCCGCCCGCAAAACTCACAAACTCGCCTTCCGCGTGGATGATGCGTTCGCGCTTGTCCCTGATGAGGCGGAAATCCACGCTGAAGCCGCGCTGGTCCCGCAATGCGTCGATCAGGGTCGGCGCCAGACGCTCGCGCATGGTTTCGGGGACGGTACTCCAGAACTCATCCTCGCCCAGCCGCGCCTGCCGCAGCTGCAGGGAAAGCAGATCGGCCAGTTCCTGCGAGACTTCGAATTCGCGCCGGTGCAAGTGCCATTCCCAGGCGGCAAGCTTGGCCAGTCGCTGCGCTTGAACCAGACGCGCCTCGCTGCGCTTGAGGTCTTGGAAGGCGGTGTTGGCGCGGGTGATGAAGGCGATGCGGTGACGCAGGATGATCCAGTTGATCGGCTTGCGCACGAAGTCGGTGGCGCCCACCTGGTAGGCCCGCTCGATGGAGGGATTGTCATCCACGCCGGTCACCAGCACGACGGGGACATCGGAACCGGCAGGCTCTGCGCGGATCGCCTGGCAGCACTGGAAGCCGTCCATGCGTGGCATCAGGACGTCCATGACGATCAACTGCGGGGCGTTTTTGACGAAGGCCGCCAGCGCCTCCTTGCCGTCCACCGCTTCGACCACATGGTAGCCCAACTGCTCGACCACGGACCGCAAGAGCAAGCGCGTGCCCTCATCATCGTCCACCACCAGGGCGGTGAGGCCAAGTCCGGAGCGGCCCGAGTCCCAGGGCTCGTGGTTGCGGTTCATGACCGGTCCCCGCGTTGACCGGCCGGCTCGCTTCGCGGCCAGGCCATTACGGCTGATACCCTCCGGGCAGGGAGCCCTTGAGCAACATCGGCACGACCTCGTGCGCCAGCACCGGCTTCTGGAAGTAATTGCCCTGTCCGAACTCGCAGGCCAGCTGGCTCAGGCGTTCCACTTCGGCCACCGTCTCGCTGCCCTCGCCGACGACGAACATGTTGAGCTTGTGTACCAGCGTTACGACCGCCTTGATCAGCTCCATCCGGTTTTCGCCATCGACATTGTGCATGAAGGAGCGGTCGATCTTCAGGAAGTCGATGGGCAGGTTCTCCAGGCTGCTCAGGGTGGACGCGGTGGAGCCGAAGTCGTCGATGCCGACGCGGATGCCCAGACGGTGCAAGTCCTTGAGCACGGCCTCCGCACTCTGACGGTTGTGGTTGATGACCTGCTCGGTGATCTCGATGCGCAGCCGCGAGGGCGCGAGTCCATGTTCTTCGAGGATTTTCTCCACATCCGCGGCAAAATTGGGGTGGTGAAACTCGCGCACGGAGCAGTTGACGCTGACGAACCAGTCTGCCGGCAGCGGCGCGCTGCGCTCCCAATCGATCAAGTGCCTGCAGGTTTCCCGCAACACCCAGCGCCCCAGAGGAACGATGAGGCCGGTTTCCTCCGCCGAACTGAGGAAGGCTTCCGGCAGCAATTCGCCGCGGCGCGGATGTTGCCATCGCAACAAGGCTTCCAGTCCCACGGTGCGGCCGCTGGACATGGCAACGATGGGCTGAAAGCGCAGGATGAACTGCCCGGACGACAGGGCCGAGCGGATCTCCGACTCCAGCATGAGGGACTGCAGCGCCTGCATGTGCATCTCGGCGTCGAACAGGGCGAACTGACCCTTCCCGGTCTTCTTGGCGCAGTACATGGCGGTGTCGGCGTCCCGCAGCATTTCGTCGGCATTCTCATAGCGCTCGTGACTTAAGGTGACGCCGATGCTGAGACTGGGCCGCAATTCGTGGCCATCCACCTGGAACGGCCGGCCCACGACAGTCTGGATCCGCTCGACCAGGTCTGTGACGAATTCCTTGTCGGCGATATCCTCGATCAGCACGGTGAATTCGTCGCCACCCAGTCGCGACAGGGTGTCGTTGTCGCGGATGCAGGAGCCCACCCGTGCGGCCACTTCCAGGATCACGCGATCGCCTATGGGGTGGCCGAGGCTGTCGTTGATTACCTTGAAACGGTCGATGTCCATGAACAGGACCGCAAAGCGGAAGTTGGGCCGCCGTTGTGCCGCGCGGATCGCATGCTGCAGCCTGTCATGGAACAGCAGCCGGTTGGGCAACTGGGTCAAGGTGTCATGGTAGGCGTCGTGCGCCAGTTGCGACTCGGCCTGTTTGCGCAGGGTGATGTCGCTCTGCGAGCCTGCGATGCGCATGGCGGTATTCAGGTCATCGCGGATGGCAAGCCCGCGGCACAGCATCCAGCGGTAGCTGCCGTCCGCGGCGAGCATGCGGTGCTCGTTTTCGAAATGGTCGGAGCGTCCCGACAGGTGCTCGTCCAGCGTGTTGCTGAGGCGGGGGAGATCGTCCGGATGCACTCGCTTGAACCACTCGGAGGGATCTTCGCCCACGGCATCTTCAGCATGGCCCAGCATCTGCTTCCAGCGCGGCGCGAAGTAAATACGGTTGTGCAGCAGGTCCCAGTCCCAGAGGCCGTCATTGGCGCCGCGCGCGGCCAGCGCGTAGCGCTGTTCGCTGGCCTTGACCTCGCGGAAGGCGTGACTGGCGCGCAACACGAACTGCAGCCGGTGGCGCAGCAAGGGCCAGTTGATGGGCTTGGTGGTGAAATCGGTGGCGCCCGCTTGAAAGGCTGCCTCGATGGCCTCGATGTCTTCCCGGCCGGTCACGACGATGATGGGAATGTGGGCGGCCTCAGGGGACCGTCGGATGGCCTGGCAGGCGGCGTAACCGTCCAGCACGGGCATGAGCAGGTCCATGAACACGATCGCTGGTTGATGGGCGATGGCCATGTCCACCGCCTGCTGTCCATCGCTGGCTTCCAGGACGCTATAGCCCCAATTGCCCAGAGCCTGGCTCAAGAGCAGCCTGAGGGTCGGGTCGTCGTCAGCAACCAGGGCCTGCGAAACGCTTGGAATGTCTGTCATCGATGCTTCTGTCGGGATCGGCGACTTGCGGGCCGGGTGCGTTAAATCTTTAGGGTCTTTTGCTAATCTAGCCTGCAGCCCGGTGGCTAAGCGCGCAGGTAGGTCGCGAGCCCTAGTCCAGGCTGAAGTGCGGAAAAGTATAGTCATGCAATTCAGATTCGCCGTGCTGTCTGCGGTCCCTGTGGAGGGCGGAGCCCCCTTTATTCCGCCTCGTTCTGGAACCGGGCGCGCCGCATCGCGCTCATTGCTTGAGCTAAAGCATTAGCCCAGCGCCCTGGTCCAGCAAAGCACTCCAGAAACAGTGGTTATGTCAAAGCGGAATACGCCCGATGCAGCGGGGTGGGTCACTGTACTCGCGGACAGCTTCCGCGGGAGTTCATGATCGCGCCCGCAAATTCCCCCGTAGCACCGCGGCCTCAGTCCAAGAAGGGCGCTCGTCCGGCCGCGGGCGCACGTGGCTAGTCGCCGCGTCGGGGCGCCCTTGCCTCGGATTGACCAGGCCGGATTATGTGTCCGTCGGATAGGGAAATAAGCTTATAGCAAACATGCGTAATCTGCCAAAGCGGGGTGACGTTCCCTTGGCGCGTCGTTAGGACGTCGGCCGGTTGCTGCGGTTATACTTGGCGTCAATTTCCAAACAAAATAGGAGTTCCTACGTCCATGTCATTGATGAAGGTAAGTTCCGGCAAGAATGTCCCCAACGATATCTACGTCATCATCGAGATTCCCGCCTACAGCGACCCGGTCAAGTACGAGGTCGATAAGGAAACCGGGGCCCTGTTCGTCGACCGCTTCATGGGCACCGCCATGCAGTATCCCTGCAACTACGGCTATGTGCCCCACAGCCTGTCGGACGACGGCGACCCGGTGGACGTGCTGGTGATCTCGCCGGCGCGCTTGCTCAGTGGCTCTGTCGTGCGTTGCCGCCCTATCGGTCTGCTCAAGATGTCGGACGAGGCCGGTGGCGATGCCAAGGTGCTGGCGGTGCCGGCCGACAAGCTGACACCTTTGTATTCCAAGGTCAGTTCCTTCCGCGATATCCCGGAACTGCAGCTGGCGCAGATCGCCCATTTCTTTGAGCACTACAAGGACCTGGAACCGGGCAAGTGGGTGAAGATCGAGGGCTGGTTCGATGCCGAGGAAGCCAAGAAGGAGATCAGCGACAGCATCGAGCGCTACAACAGCCTGAAAAAGAAACCGAACTTCTGATGGCCGCCGCACGCCTCCTGGCATTCGCCGGCAGCGCCCGGCGCGAATCCTTGAACCGGAAGGCCTTGGGTACCCTCATCCGTGCCGCTCGTGAGGCCGGGGTGGAGGTGACCGAGTTGGATCTGAGGGAATTCCCGCTGCCCCTCTATGACGGTGATCTGGAAGCCGAGCAGGGCCTGCCGGAACCCGCGGCGCGCCTGCAGAGAATGCTTGCCGAGCATCAGGGACTGCTGATCGCGACGCCGGAATACAATGGCTTTCCCACGCCGCTTCTGAAAAACACCCTGGACTGGGTGTCGCGCCCCGTGCCCGGCGAGGCTGGCCGTTCGGGCGTGGATTATCTGCGCGGCAAGCCCGCAGGTCTCGTGGCCGCATCCCCTGGGCCTTTGGGCGGCATCCGCGGCTTGCCGCTGACCCGCCAGTATCTGAGCAATCTGGGCATGATCGTGGTGCCCGAGATGGCGGCATTGGGCAATGCCCAGCAACTGTTCGACGCGGCCGGCGAATTGACCGATCAGCGTTTGCTGTCCGCCGTCAATGCGGTGGGGGCGAGCGTGGCTCGCCTGGCCAAGGCCCTGGCCGCCGCTTGAATTTCCTCTACGCTTCCATGGTTGCCGGGCAGTACGATCCGTGCCAGGATTTCGTTCTGTAACGGCTTTTCCCGAATCTTCGTCCTCGCCAGGTGGGAGGTGCGTCAACATGCAAGTCAATCGGCGCCAGTTTTTCAAGCTGAGTGCCGCATCCCTCGGAGGTTCCTCGCTGGCGGCCCTGGGCTTTTCGCCCGGTGAGGCCCTGGCGGAGGTGCGCACTTTCAAGCTCACGCGCACCACGGAAACCCGCAATACCTGTCCGTATTGCTCGGTGGCCTGCGGCATCATCCTGTACAGCCTCGGCGACAAGGCGAAGAACGCCAAATCCGAGATCATCCACATCGAGGGCGACCCGGACCATCCGGTCAGCCGCGGCAGCCTCTGCCCCAAGGGCGCGGGACTGTTGGGCTTCGTCCACAGCGAGAGCCGCATCACTTTTCCCGAGTACCGGGCGCCGGGTTCCAATGCCTGGCTGCGGGTCACCTGGGACTGGGCGCTGGAGCGCATCGCCAAGCTGATGAAGGAAGACCGCGACCGCCACTTCATCGCCAAGAATGAAGCAGGCCAGACGGTCAACCGTTGGCCCACGGTGGGCTTCCTGGCGGCCTCGGCGGCCTCCAACGAAGCCGGCTATCTCACCCACAAGGTTTTACGCAGTTTAGGATTCGTCGTACTCGACAACCAGGCCAGGGTCTGACACGCACCGACGGTGGCAAGTCTTGCTCCGACATTCGGTCGCGGCGCCATGACCAATACCTGGATGGACATCAAGAATGCGAATGTCATTCTGGTGATGGGCGGCAATGCCGCCGAGGCGCATCCGGTAGGCTTCAAATGGGTGATCGAGGCGAAGGCCCATAACAAGGCCAAGCTGATCGTCGTCGACCCGCGCTTCAACCGCACGGCTTCGGTGGCTGACTTCTACGCGCCCATCCGCGTTGGGACCGATATCGCCTTCCTCAGCGGGGTGATCCGCTATTTGCTGGAAAAGGGGGCGGTTCAGCACGAGTATGTGAAGGCGTATACCAATGCCAGCTTTATCGTGCGCGAGGACTTTGGCTTCGAGGACGGCCTGTTCACCGGCTACGACGCGCAGGAGCGCAAGTACGACAAGGGCACCTGGGCCTACGAGCTGGACGGGCAGGGCTACGCCAAGGTGGACGAGAGCTTGCAGCATCCCCGCTGCGTGCTGAATCTGCTGAAGGCCCATGTGGCGCGCTATACGCCCGAGGTCGTCAGCGATATCACCGGCACACCGCAGGACCTGTATCTGAAGGTGTGCGAGATGATCGCCTCCACTTCGGCCAAGGACCGCACACTCACCAGCCTCTATGCCCTGGGCTGGACCCAGCACTCCATCGGCGCGCAGAACATCCGGACCCTGGCCATCATCCAGCTTCTGCTGGGCAATATCGGCATGGCCGGGGGCGGCGTGAATGCCTTGCGCGGGCATTCCAACATCCAGGGCCTGACGGACTTAGGGCTGTTGTCCGATCAGCTTCCAGGCTACATGAGCCTGGCCCATGACGAGGAGACCACCCGCGCTGCTTATCTGGAGAAGCGCACACCCAAGGCCATCCGGCCGGGCCAGGTGAACTACTGGTCCAACTATCCCAAGTTCCACACCAGCCTCATGAAGGCCTGGTACGGCAAGTCGGCCACGACGGAAAATGACTTCTGCTACGACTGGATGCCCAAGGTGGACAAGGTCTACGACGGCCTGCGCGCCTTCGACCTGATGGAACAGGGCAAGATGAGCGGCTATTTCTGCCAGGGTTTCAACCCGCTGGCCTCCTTCCCCGACAAGGGCAAGATCGCCTCGGCGCTGTCCAAGCTCAAGTTCCTGGTGGTGATGGACCCGCTGTCCACGGAAACCTCCGAGTTCTGGCAGGACCACGGCGAATACAATGTCGCCAGCCCGAAGGACATCCAGACCGAGGTGTTCCGCCTGCCCACCACCTGCTTCGCCGAGGAGGAAGGCGCGCTGGTCAACAGCTCGCGCTGGCTCCAATGGCACTGGAAGGGGGCCGAACCGCCGGGCGAGTGCCGCACCGATATCGCCATCATGTCCGAGCTGTTCCTGAAGCTGCGGGAGTTCTACCACGCGGAAGGCGGCGCCTTCGCCGATCCCATCCACGGCTTGCATTGGCCTTATCGCGAGCCGGCCGAGCCCGCTCCGGACGAGTTGGCCAAGGAGATGAACGGCTACGCGCTGGCGGATCTGACCGATCCCAAGGACGCTGCCAAGACCCTGGCCAAGGCGGGACAGCAGTTGTCCAGCTTCGCGCACTTGCGTGACGACGGCTCCACCGCCAGCGGCACTTGGATCTTCTGCGGTTCCTGGACCGAGGCCGGCAACCAGATGGCGCGGCGCGACACATCCGATCCGGCAGGTCTCGGCATTGCGCCCAACTGGGCCTGGGCCTGGCCTCTGAACCGGCGCATCCTCTATAACCGCGCCTCCTGCGATCCGGCGGGAAAGCCATGGGACGAGAAGCGCAAGCTCATCGAATGGGATGGCGCCAAGTGGGCCGGGCTGGATGTGCCCGACTTCAAGGCCGATGCTGCGCCCGACAGCGGTGTCTCGCCGTTCATCATGACCGACGAAGGCGTGGGCCGGCTGTTCGCCCGGCACCTGATGGCGGAAGGTCCGTTCCCCGAGCATTACGAGCCCTTCGAGACGCCCCTGGGCCGCAATCCCTTGCACGAGAAGGTGATCAACAATCCGGCGGCGCGGGTGTTCGCCAGCGACCGGGCCATGCTCGGCAGCCACGAGGAATTCCCCTATGTGGCGACCACCTACCGGCTCACCGAGCACTTCCACTTCTGGACCAAGCATTCGAAGATCAATGCCTCGTTGCAGCCGGAACAGTTCGTGGAGATCGGCGAGGAACTGGCGAAGGAACTGGGTATCGCCAATGGCGAAAAAGTCGTGGTGCGCTCCAAGCGCGGCGTGATCAAGGCCGTGGCCATGGTCACCAAGCGCATCAAGGCGCTTAAAGTGGCCGGGCAGACCGTGCACCAGATCGGCATTCCCATCCACTGGGGCTTCACCGGCGCCACCCGCAAGGGCTACATCGCCAACACCCTGACCCCATTCCTGGGCGATGCTAATACCCAGACCCCGGAGTTCAAGGCGTTTTTGGTGAACGTGGAAAGGGATCTCAGCGAGTCTATGCCCCATACCCACAAGCCGGGTGAAGGGCATGAGGAGCGCAAGCGGCCCAACGGCGCGGCGGGGGCGACCGAGAAAACCTCGCTGCTGGCGCGCATTCTCAAGGGGCGGACGGAGGTCTGAAATGGCATTGCAATCTTTGGATATCGTGCGCCGTTCCGCCACCACCACCCCCAGTCCGCAGCAGCGGGAGATGACGGAGGTGGCCAAGCTCATCGACGTCACCAAGTGCATCGGCTGCAAGGCCTGCCAGTCCGCCTGCCAGGAATGGAACGACCTGCGCGAGGAGGTGGGCATCAATGAGGGGTCCTACACCAACCCCCACGATCTCACCGCCAATAGCTGGACCTTGATGCGCTTCGCCGAGACCGAGGTCAACGGCCCGCTGGAATGGTTGATCCGCAAGGACGGCTGCATGCATTGCGCCGATCCGGGCTGCCTCAAGGCCTGCCCGTCGCCGGGGGCGATCATCCAATACTCCAACGGCATCGTCGACTTCCACGAGGAAAACTGCATCGGCTGCGGCTATTGCATCGCTGGCTGCCCCTTCAACATCCCCCGCCTGTCGGAGAAGGACAGCAAGGTATACAAGTGCACCCTCTGTTCCGACCGGGTGGCGGTGGGGCTGGAGCCGGCCTGCATCAAGGCCTGTCCGACCCAGGCCCTGGTCTTCGGCAGCAAGGAGGACATGATCGAGCACGCCAACGAGCGCATCGTCGACCTCAAGGAGCGCGGCTTCGAGAACGCCGGGCTGTACGACCCAACCGGCGTGGGCGGCACCCATGTGATGTACGTGCTGCACCACGCGGACAAGCCGGAGATCTACAACGAACTGCCCAAGGACCCGGAGATCAGCCCCACGGTGGGCCTGTGGAAAGGCATCTTCAAGCCCCTGGCCACCGCGGCGCTGTTCTTCACGGGCCTGGCCGGGTTTTTCCACTACGTCACTATCGGCCCCAACGAGACCGAAGAGGAAGAAGAGGAGAAAAAGCCATGAGCGGCCACGAATCTTCCGATCTCATCAAGCGCTACGGGCCGGCGGAGCGGTTCAACCACTGGCTCACCGCCATCACCTTCCTGATGCTGAGCTTTTCGGGGCTGGCCCTGTTCCATCCTTCCATGTTCTGGTTTACCCAGTTCTTTGGCGGCGGCACATGGACGCGCATCCTGCATCCCTACATCGGCCTGCTGATGTTCCTGTCGTTCTCGGGGCTGGCCCTGCGCTACTGGCACCATAACCTGTTGAGCCGGAACGACATCATCTGGCTGACCCGCATCATGGATGTGGTGCAGAACCGCGAGGACCGCCTGCCCGAGGTGGACCGCTACAACGCCGGGCAGAAAATGCTGTTCTGGACCATGATCGCCACCATCCCCACGTTGCTGCTCACCGGCATCGTCATCTGGCGGCCCTGGTTCGCGCCGTATTTCTCGATTGACATCATCCGCATCAGCGCCCTGCTGCACGCGCTCTGCGCCTTCGTCATGATCTCCGGCATCATCGTGCATATCTACGCGGCGCTGTGGATCAATGGCACCATCGGCGCCATGGTGCGCGGCACCGTCACCCGAGCCTGGGCTCACAAGCATCATCCGGGCTGGTACAAGCGGGTGATGAAGGGGGAGGAACACTGAGTCCCGAGCCTGGCCCAAGCACGGCATGACCTATTTCGCCACGGATTTCCAGAATGTCGATGGTGCCGGCGCCGCGCAGCGGTTCGTTCAGTGCCTGCGTCTCCAGCAATCGCTGGAGTTTTATCGATCCTACAAGCAGAAGACGCGCGACCTGCTGGCGCTGAAGGAAGGCGACTGCGTCCTGGAGGTCGGCTGCGGCACGGGGGAAGACGCCGTGGCCCTGGCGCGCGAGGTGGGCCCGTCGGGCCAGGTTTTCGCCGTGGACCTCAGCACCGAACTGCTGGGGGTCGCCCGGGAAACCGTGATGCCCTCCGGGTTGCCGGTCCGGCTCATTCAGGCAGACGCCCGCAGCCTGCCGTTTGCCGATTCCAGTCTTGACGGCGCCCGTATCGACCGGACCTTGCAGCATATCGCCGAGCCGCTGCAGGTGGTCGCGGAGATGAGCCGGGTCGTCCGCAGCGGCGCGTACGTGGTTGCCATGGACCCCGACTGGGAGACCTTGACGGTCGATTCGAACCATAAAGTCCTGACCCGCATCCTCCTGAACGTCTGGTGCGACAGCTTTCCCTCAGGAGGCTGGATAGGCCGCCAACTGGCGCGGCATTTTCTACAAGCCGGGCTGGTGGACATTCAAATCGTCCCGCAAACGCTCGTTTTCAACGAACTGGAACTGGCGGATCAGGTACTCGATCTCTCCCGGACCGCCGCGGCCGCCGGCGCAGCCGGGCGCGCCTCCACAGAGGAAATCGAGGAATGGCTGGAGGGACTTGCCGAACTGGATAGGCGAGGACAGTTTTTCAGCTCGTTCACCGCGTTCATCGTCAAGGGAACCAAGCCCTAGGCTCAGGTCGCGCTCGCCCAGGCGGCCCGGTTCTGGCGAACGGACCCACCGTTCCATCTTTCCGCATCCGAAACAGGTCCATGGAATTGCCTTTCGTCATCCCCCCAAACCCGAGACAGATTTTCCGTGAACGCTCGGAACGGCTGCGTCAACTGTCTCAAACCAACCCCGCGCTCTCCGGCTATCTCGGACTGATGGCCGACCTGACCGGGATTCAACATGAGCTTTACGAGGCGACAGTAACGGAAGGATTTCCGGCCGCTCTGAACCGAGCGCCCGCGCTGGATATCGAGACGTGGCGGCCGGGAGCGAACTGGCATGAGTCATTCCGCCAGATCGCGGCGCGGATGGTCGCGCGCAGCCCGGCTGCCGATGGGCTCGCCGGCATCGGCAGAAACGATGAAGCCGAGTGGGATGACTGGGCCGATGGACTGCTGGCCGCCGATCTCGAACGGATCGATGCCGGGCTCGCGCCATTCGTGGCCGCCGCCCTGCAACTGCATTGGACCTTGGCGGCCGCGGCGTTGGATGCGACGCATCTCAATGCTGGCGCCGCGACCCATCACTGCCCGGCGTGTGGCTTCCTGCCCGTGGCTTCGGTGCTGCAGACCGGAGGGGACGTGCAAGGCTTGCGCTACCTGGTTTGCGGCCTGTGTGGCAGCCAATGGAACCGGCCGCGCATCCATTGCATTCAGTGCGGTTCCAGCCAGCACGTGGCGTATTTCGGCATCGAAGGCGGCGGCGAGGCGGTGAAGGCGGAGGCCTGCGGCGGTTGCAAAACCTATGTGAAGTCCATGAACCGCGAGAAGGACAACGGCCTCGATCCCTTCGCCGACGACCTGGCTAGCCTTTCCCTGGACCTGCTCATGGCCGAGGACGGCTACCAGCGCCTGGGTTTCAACCCGCTCCTGATTCCAGGCTGACCACCCCGAGCTAGGCTGTGCCGACGTAGGAGGCGCTGCGTACGTGACCCATGCGTCTCGTCCCTCGGCGGCATCCTATGCGGTCTGCGCGGCCCGCGTTCGGCGATAGACGTAAGCTTTCATAGGGTGTGCCAACGTCAGAAGGCGCCGTAATCAACGCGGGCGTGGGAAGCCGGTAGAATAGCGCGTCTCCATCATCGAGCCGTCTCATCATGCCGCGACCTGATAGCCCGCAAGCCCGCCTACCCTCGGTGGACAGCCTGCTCAATCACGCAGATGCCGACGAGTTGAAATCCCGCTTCGGCCACACGGCAGTGGTCGCGGCCTTGCGCGACGAAATGGCGGTGCTGCGCGAGGCGCTCACGAGCAAACCCGATCTGCCATGGAGCCGCGAGGGTATCGTGGCTTCGACCGGGCAGCGGCTCTTGGCGCAATTCGAGCCTAGTCTGAAGCCGGTTTTCAATCTGACCGGCACCGTGCTGCACACCAACTTGGGCCGCGCCCCGCTGGCCGACGCGGCGGTGAATGCGGTGCTTGCGGTGCTCGCACGCCCCTGTAACCTGGAGTTCGGTCTGGACAGCGGGCGGCGCGGGGATCGCGACGACCATATCGATGGACTGATCCGCGAACTCACCGGGGCCGAGGCGGCCACCGTGGTGAACAACAATGCGGCGGCGGTGTTCCTGTTGCTGAACAGCCTGGCATCACGCAAGGAGGTGATCGTCTCGCGCGGTGAATTGATCGAAATCGGCGGCGCGTTCCGCATCCCCGACATCATGGCCCGCGCCGGCGCCAAACTTCGGGAAGTGGGCACCACCAACCGCACCCACCGCAAGGACTACGCCGAGGCGATCGGTCAGCGCACCGCGCTTATCATGAAGGTGCACCGCAGCAATTACGCCATCGAGGGCTTCACCGCCAGCGTGCCCGAGGAACAACTGGCCGAACTGGCCCATGGACAGGGGTTGCCCTTCGTGGAGGACCTGGGCAGTGGCACGTTGATCGACCTCGGTGCACATGGCCTGCCGAAAGAACCGACGCCGCAACAGGCCCTCGCTAAGGGCACGGACCTGGTCAGTTTCAGCGGCGACAAGCTGCTGGGTGGGCCGCAGGCCGGCATCCTGGTGGGTCGCAAGGACCTGATCGCCAAGCTCAAGCGCAATCCGCTCAAGCGCGCCCTGCGGGTGGACAAGATGACCCTGGCCGCCCTGGAGGCGACCCTCAAGCTGTATCAGAGTCCGGAATATCTGAGCCGGCGACTGCCCACCCTGCGCCTGCTGACGCGGAGCGAGGACGACATCCGCGCCGCCGCCGTTCGCTTGCAAGACCCAATGCAGGCGGCATTGACCGGGCAAGCGGACGTGCGCGTGGAGGCGTGCCGCAGCCAGATCGGCAGCGGTTCCCTGCCGGTTGACCGGCTTCCCAGCGCATGCCTTGCCCTCTATCCGCTGGGGCGGGGCGGTGGCCGCGCCCTGAACCGGCTGGCGGAAACCTTCCGCGCCTTGCCGGTGCCGGTGATTGGGCGGCTGGAAGATGGCGCGCTGCGCTTCGACCTGCGCTGCCTGGAGGACGAAGCCGGCTTCCTCGCGCAGTTGCCGCAATTGGGTGGCTGACATGATCGTCGGCACCGCGGGTCATATCGATCACGGCAAGACGGGGCTGGTCAAGGCGCTCACCGGCGTCGACGCGGACCGGCTCGCCGAGGAGAAGGCGCGCGGCATCACTATCGACCTGGGCTATGCCTACACGCCCCTGGCTGGCGGCGACATCCTGGGTTTCGTGGACGTGCCAGGGCACGAGAAATTCATCCACAACATGCTGGCGGGCACCACCGGGATCGATTTCGCCTTGCTGGTGGTGGCGGCGGATGACGGCCCCATGCCGCAGACCCTAGAACATCTGCAGATTCTCGATCTCCTGGGTGTCTCACGCGGCGCGGTGGCATTGAGCAAGTGCGATCGTGTTGATGCCGGGCGCATCGGGCAGGTTACGGTCGAAATCCAAGACTTGCTGAAAGGCACGACGCTCGCCGCAAGTCCTGTATTCCCGCTATCCGCCGCCACAGGGCAGGGCGTGGAGGCCCTGAAAGCCCATCTGGAGTCTGCCGCTGCGAGCCTGGATACGCAGGCAGTGCGGGGCGGGTTTCGCCTCGCCATCGACCGTTGCTTCAGCGTGGCCGGTGCGGGCACCGTGGTGACGGGAACGGTTTTTTCCGGGCGTGTGCGGGTGGGCGAGCGTCTGCTGCTTTCGCCTTCGGGCCTTCCCGTGCGGGTGCGCGGCATTCATGCCCAGAATCGTCCGGCGGAGGTAGGTCGCGCCGGTCAACGCTGTGCCCTTAATCTGGCCGACGTGGAGAAAGCCCGGATCCAGCGCGGCGACTGGGTTTTGACGCCGGAATTGCACCAACCGACGGCGCGCCTGGATGTGCGCCTGCGCCTGTTGCCCAGTGAGGGCAAGCCGCTGAGGTACTGGACGCCGGTGCATGTGCACCTGGGGGCCTTTCACGCCACGGCCCGGGTCGCCCTGTTGCGGGATGAGCCGCTGGAGCCTGGCAGCAACGCCCTGGCGCAACTGGTGCTGGACAGGCCCACTGGCGCGGTTCATGGCGATCGCGCGGTGCTGCGCGATGCCTCGGCCCTGCGCACCATCGCCGGCGGGCATGTACTGGATGCCCAAGCTCCGGCCCGGGGACGGCGCAGTCCGCAGCGGCTTGAGGTGCTGGCGGCGTGGGAACAGCCCGGGCTCGAGGCGATGCTCACCGCCTTGCTCGCCGCCTCGCCTCAGGGACTCAGCCTGAAATCCTTCGCCCTGAACGCCAATCTGACCTGCGAGGAATTGAACCGGCTGCTGGACGCGATGGATCTGCGCCGCGTCGGCGGGATCAGGCCGGTGGCTTTTGAGCATGAACACTGGAGCGCCTTGTGCAGGGCGGTGCTCGAAACCCTGAGTCTGCATCATGTCACCGAGCCCGACTCCCTGGGGCTGAATTCCGAGCAGTTGCGTCTGCGCTGCGCGCCGCGCCTGGATCGGGCCGGATTCGTCGAAGTCCTGACGGTACTCTTTTCGGGCGGCTTCTGTGCCCGCGATGGCTCGTGGTGGCATCTGCCGGGACACGAAATCGTCCTGGCCGAGAAGGACGAGGCCCTCTGGCAGCGCCTGTTCCCGTTGCTCGCCGCCCAGCCCTTCCAGCCGCCGCGGGTGCGGGATATCGCCCGTTCCGAAAGCCTGGAGGAAGGCGCGGTACGCCGCTTGCTCAGCCAGGCGGCGCGCTTGGGGCGGCTGCATCGCGTCGCCCACGACCACTACTTCGACCGGGCCGCTGTGGCGCAGATGGCCGACATCGTGCGAAATCTGGCGCGGGAGGCGCCGGATGGCGCCGTGACCGCGGCGGCTTTCCGTGACCGCATCGGTACCGGCCGCAAGCTGGCCATTCATATCCTCGAATACTTCGACCGCTGCGGCCTGACCCGGCGCACGGGCGACGTTCATCGGATTCGCAGCGACAGCCTGCAGTTCTGAGAGCCTGCCGGTTTCCGGTAGAATGCCGGAACAATGGAAGAGCATCGTCCCCGGTGGGGCGGCCGGTCTTCAAAACCGGTTGAGGCCGTGAGACGGCCTCGGGCGGGTTCGACTCCCGTTCTCTTCCGCCATTGGCGTTCATAGAATTTGTCTGGTCCCGCACCTCCTCACGGCGTTTAGGTCCGCATGGAATGCGCCGCACGCTTTTCGGCAGATCGATCACGAGCGGGTGGGCAGTAAACAGCCCACCTTGGAATTCCGTCTCGTCATTGGGGTAGAACAGCCGCAGCTTGGGTGCTCTGCCTTTCAATACGCTGGCTGTCGTCCTTGCCGGCTAGGGTACCGCGCAGCTTGAGCAGGTTCTTCAGGGCTCCATACCAGAAAGGCGCGCCCAAGCTCATCAGAAACACGGAAAGTACAATCCCCATGGCATTTACGTTTTTCCAGTTTTTGTACCAGTCGTCCACCGATCCGGGAATTGTGAGAACGTCGAGTTTCATTAATTCCCTTAACTCAGCCTTCTGTTTTTCCGTCAGCGCGGCGGACACCGGGTCCGACGGCGGCTGCTCCCCTGCCTTCCGATAGGCTTGTTCCACCAGCGTATTGCGTAATTGATCGTCCACGGAAAGCCGGTTGATCAGCGTCACCGTGTCGAGTTGGAAGAGCAGGGCGACCGCCACGGAGCAGATGAAGGTGATGCCGCGCGTGGTGAAGGTGAACCGGTCGGAGACCCGGTCGATGGTCTGGTCGAACCAGCTGTTGATCTTTGCCACCAGCTTGCTATTGGCTTCCTGCATGAGCGCCCGGGCCTGGCGAGTACAGTTGGCTAGTTCGGGCTTGTCGAGTTCCAACTGCAAGGCCATGTCTCGGACCCGCTCCACCGTTGCCTTGGGGTCCTGGATACCATTGTCCTGCAGTGTCTTCAGCAAGGTCTGCCGGGTCTCCGCTCCCAGTTTTTCCAGGCAGTTGGCGGGTGCCTGGCCGGATGCCAGGTCCATCAGCAGTTTGGTGAATTCCTCCCGATGGATGGCCGCGCCATAGCGCTGCCCCACGTCGCGGATCATGGGATGGCTCAGCACGGCCCCGCACACCGATTCGGCGATCTTGCGATCGATCTGCGGGTCGATCTGCTGCAGCAGGTCCGCAAGGCCTTGCAGCAGATGGCGCCCGCGGGTGTTGCCGATACTGGTGACAAACTGGGTCAGCACCGTTACCACCATGCTGGCAACCAGCATGACGACGGTCAGGGCCAGCAGGATATCGATGGTCTTCAACATGACGGCTTTCTCCCTTGAAAGCGCCCTCTGAGGGGCATGCGGCCTTAACTTAACCCAAAAGGCGTTTAATTCCCCCTTGCTTACCGCAGCCTATTCATTCATACACCGGAAGCCTCGCGGAGGCCGTAGTGTGGTGGTTTACCCGAGCGCCATCAGGTAAGTAGTCAGCAGGCCGGCTGCGAAATCTTTCCTTGACGCATTGCCCATCCAGAGAGGGAAACCGGCGTCAGTGGTCTGCGGAATCCCGGCAGGCCGGAGGGGCCGGCACCTTCACGATACCCTTGACGGCACTTGCCCCGCGGGTGATCCTTCAGGCTGTGTTTTGCGCCATTCCGTCCCCCCTTGTTTTTCCGATCGTTCTGGAGATCCATGATGCGCCACCCTTTTTCTGTCCACGCACTCCTCATGGCCTCTGCCATGCTCTCGGCGTTGGTGGCCGCCCCGGCGTTCGCCGCCGTCCCCGGTGAAAAATCAGGTTTACGCCTCTTGGTTATTTTGGGCGTCCGCAATGTCGGGCCGCCGCTCTGCTTTATCAGCGGCGAGGGAGCGCGGGGGCCCGACACGACGGTTACCCTGATTCGGAACGGGCTGGAGATTCGCAAGCAGACCACGCCCACATTCGTCGAGAATGGCTTCTTCGCGGCGGAATGGGACTGTGGCTCCGCTGATGAGGGTCGGGCTCGGATCGGAGACCTCGTCGTGGCCGAATCCGGCGGTGAGACACATCGCCTCGAGGTTCCGGACGTTCGGCCCGAGATCGACGTGCGGGCCGACCGCGCATCGGGCAGAGTTCCGCCCGGTTCGCTGGAAGTCGTGGTAATCGATTGCGTCATCGGTCGGGAATGCTCCGGAGACACGCTCTTTCTGCACCCGGAAATCCGGCGTAATGGGCGCTGGTCCATCGATGTGCGCGGCCAGTTCGATATTCAGGGGGGCGACGCGGTCGGCGTGAGCTGGACCAATCCCCAAGGCGACTCGGTCAACGTGTTGTACGGGGCACCGCACATAACGGCTCAGAACGGCTCTCCGGTGGTCGGCGGCCACGCAAATCCGGGCGAGCGCGTAAGAGTCGCGCTGTTTGGTCCAAATGGTTCGTTCAAGGCCCTGGGCACCCAGCGGGTCACGAACGATGAGGGCATTTTCTCGATCACGATGAGCCGAGGCGGCAGCGCGGTGCCGGTCGAAATCGGCGACGTGCTGCGCTCGAATGTTTTTCGCGGTGCTGCTATCGAAACCATAGACGGGCAACTGGCTGTCGACGCGGAGTCGAGCCTGATCAACGCCGTATGCTTCCCCAAATCCGAATGGCATATTCAGGTCACCACGCCGAACAGTATCTACGGGCACAACGGCGTGGCCGAGCTGAGCGGCCTGGTGCAGGAAGATCGCTCAGTTTCGCAGGATGAAATTCCCATGCGCGCGGACGATGAGGTGAAGCTTTGGTGCACCAATCCCCAGGGTAACTCCCAATTGTTCGTGGCTAACCCACTCTGAATTTTTTTCCGGCTCGAGCTTGCACCATAGCTCACGGCCTGGTGGGTGCTTTTTTGACAGGCATGCTGTCCTGGCCTGAGAATAGCGAAAAATCCTGAGCCATTAGCCTCAGCGTACCCAGACACGCTGCGAGATGACATATGCCTGAATGCAGTACCGACGACGACCGTGCCGATCAGGGGGCAGACCCATTCATGGATGCGGCGGAAAACGCTGATGTGGTCCGGCAGCAGAGTGAGCGCCTCACGGCGGTTGCCCTGGCGCATCAGGCCGAACAGCGCGCGAAGGGACGCGATATCAGCCTGACGACGGCCATCATCGAGATCATCACCCAGAAGGATCAGTAAGCGCGCGGCCTGCGCGTGTCCTGATTCGCCTGCCCGCGTCGGGGTCTGCGCGGTTACCAGCATTTCTTCTGCCAGCCGTGCTCACGGACGGTCCGGGCTGCGCGGCTGCCCGGTCCATGGCACAATGGGGACGAAAGCCCAATACGCGCATTCTGCCTGAGGGCCTTCGTCCATCGCCCGCAGCCCCTTGGTTTCGGGACTTTCCGGCTTGCGCCGCTTTTCATGTGACAGGTCTGCCCATGAAACAGCTTGAAGCACTTGATACCCTCGTTGCGTCCATCGTCGAACCCGCCGCCACCCAGGTGGACCGCGATGCCGTTTTTCCCTCCACTGCACTGGATGCGCTGGCTGACGCGGGCCTTCTCGGCCTGTTGAGCGCGCCCGAGGTCGGTGGCCTCGGAGGTTCGTTCGCCGACGCCAGCCGGGTGGTCACCGGCCTGGCGCGCAGTTGCGCCTCGACCGCCATGGTAGTGACCATGCATTACTGCGCCACCGCCGTGATCGAGAAGCATGGCGGAGACGCCGTGCGGCGGGAAATCGCCGCCGGCCGCCACGTCTCCACCCTGGCCTTTTCCGAATCCGGCTCGCGCAGCCATTTCTGGGCGCCCGTCAGCGGGGCGGTGCCCGAGGGCGATGCAATCGCGCTGTCCGGCGCCAAGACTATGGTGACCTCGGCCCTCAAGGCCGATTCCTACGTGTGGTCGTCCCGGCCGGTGACGGCGGAGGGCGCAAGCACCCTGTGGCTGGTGGATGCCGCTAACCCTGGCTTGAGCCAGCCCAAGGCCTTCGACGGACTGGGCCTGCGCGGCAATGCCTCGGCGCCGGTGACGGCTAAAGCCGCCAAAGTCTCCGTTTCCGATCGTTTAGGGGCCGACGGCGAGGGCTTCGCCATCATGATGGAAACCGTGCTGCCCCTATTCTCCGTGCTGAATGCCTCCTGCTCCCTGGGGCTGATGGAATCGGCCTTGGAGCGCGCCGTCGGCCACGTTTCCGGAGCGCGCTTCGATCATCTAGGCTCCAGCCTGGCCGAACTGCCGACCCTGCGCGCCTATCTGGCCCGAGCCCGGATTCGCGCGGACATGGTCAGAACCCTGCTGGACGACACCTTGGACGCCCTGGCCGGCGGGCGCAGCGACGCACTGCTGCGGGTGCTGGAGATCAAGGCCGCGGCGGCGGAGGCGGCGCTGGAGGTGACCGACACCGCCATGCGGGTCTGCGGCGGGGCGGCGTTCCGCAAGGACCTGGGCATCGAGCGCCTGTTCCGGGATGCCCGCGCGGCGTCGGTGATGGCACCCACCTCCGATGTGCTCTACGACTTCGTCGGCAAGGCCCTATGCGGCCTGCCGCTGTTTTGAGGAGGGGCCATGACTGAAACGCTGGTGATGGGGGCGGTGGCCTATTCGCCCCAGGTCGTGACCATCTGGGAAGGCTTCAAGGCGCATTTCCTCGCCCAGGGCCTGGATTTCGACTATGTGCTGTTTTCCAATTACGAACGGCAGGTGGAGGCCCAGTTCCAGGGTGACATCCACCTGGCCTGGAACTCGCCCCTGGCCTGGGTGCGCGCCGAACGCATGGCCCGGGCGCGGGGCCTGTCGGTATCGGCGGTGGCCATGCGCGACACCGATCGCGACCTGCGCTCGATGATCGTGGCCCGCGCCGGTTCCGGCATCAAGACCTTGGACGATCTGAAGGGCAGGGCACTGGGCGTGGGCGCCATCGACTCGCCCCAGGCGACGCTGCTGCCCCTGGAGTTCCTGGCGCGGCACGGCCTGTCGGCTGGCCAGGATTTCACCGTGCAGCATTTCGATGTGCTGGGCGGCAAGCATGGCGATCACGTCGGCGGCGAGCGCGACGCGGCCCTGGCGCTGATGCGGGGGGACGTAGATGCCTGCTGCATGATCGAGGGCAACCTCGAGGTTTTTGCCGCCGAGGGCACGTTGCCGCCGGGTACCGCGCAGCCGCTGGCTGACACGGACTATTACGACCACTGCAACTTCACCACCAGTCCCGGTGCGCCGGAACCCCTGGTGGAGCGATTCTTGGAAATCCTGCTGGCCATGTCCTGGGACGATCCCGCCGTATGTCCGCTGCTGAAGCTGGAGGGCCTGCAGCGCTGGCTGCCCGGACGGACCACCGGCTATGCCGCGCTGGAACGCGCCGTGGAGCAGCAGGGGTTTTACGGTCCCGATGGCGCGATCCTGGCTGCCGGATACCGCTACTGAGGCCGGCGGCCGCACCCCGTGCAAGCTTCCCTCTCTCAAAGTTGACACGCTCATGACCGAAATCCGACTGACCTCCCTCTCCCATGGCGGCGGCTGCGGCTGCAAGATCGCGCCTGCCGTGTTGTCGCAGATCATGGCGGAACTGCCGTTGCCGGGCGGATTCCCGGACCTGCTGGTGGGCACCGAAAGCAGTGACGACGCGGCGGTTTACCGGCTCAATGAGCGGCAGGCCATCGTCGCCACCACCGACTTCTTCATGCCCATCGTCGACGACCCCCACGACTTTGGCCGCATTGCCGCTACCAACGCCCTGTCCGATGTCTACGCCATGGGCGGCCAGCCGATCCTGGCCCTGGCTGTGGTGGGCATGCCGGTGGACAAGCTGCCGCTCACCGTCGTGCGCCAGATCCTGGCCGGCGGCGTGTCGGTGTGCGCGGCGGCCGGCATTCCGCTGGCGGGCGGGCATTCCATCGACGCGCCCGAGCCCATCTACGGCCTGGTGGCGCTGGGCCTGGTGCACCCGGATCAGGTGAAGCGTAACGACCGGGGGCGGGCGGGCGATGTGCTGATCCTGGGCAAGCCATTGGGAATTGGCATACTCAGCGCGGCTCTGAAAAAGGGGCAACTGGATGAAACCGGCTATGCCCGGATGATCGAACACACCACTCAATTGAACCGCGTGGGCACGGCTTTAGGCGAGATGGACAGCGTGCACGCCATGACCGATGTGACGGGCTTCGGCCTGCTCGGCCATCTGCTTGAGATCTGCCGCGGCTCTGGGTTGGACGCGGAATTGTCCTTTAGCCAGGTGCCTGTCATCGATACGGCGCTCGCCCTGGCCGAACAAGGCGTGGCCACCGGCGCGGCAGGGCGCAACTGGGACAGCTACGGCGCCTCGGTCCGCCTGGACGCGAACGTGGCCGAGTGGCAGCGCAAGTTCCTGTGCGATCCCCAGACCAGCGGCGGCCTGCTGGTGGCCTGCGATCCGGACGGCGCCGGCGATGTGCTGGACCTGTTTCATCGACAGGGCTTTAAGCATGCGCAGATCATCGGCCGGCTGCAGGCAGGAAACGGCGGTGTGCGGGTGCAAGCCTGAGCCTCAGTCCGTCGGAACTGTCTTAGCCAGCGGACGAAACTGCAGGTGGTAGAACATGTCCAGGTAACGCCGGGTTTCCTGCCGTTCCAGATCGCTGACGAATTTCCAGAAGCCATAGATGCGCGACAGGGTCATCAGGCGTTCGGCGTAGAGCTTCCAGGTGTAGCGCTTCTCCACCCGGGCCAGGGAACCCCGCGAGATGCGCTCCCATTCCTTCGGCTGAGCCTGGCAGCGTTCCAGGAAGTCGGCGATCAATTCCGCGGCGGCGTCGCCGTTGTTGGGGTCGATGTGAAATCCCGAGCGGTTGTGCTGGATGATTTCCGACGGCCCGCCGTGGCACGTGGCGAACACCGGCAATCCTGATGCCATGGCCTCGATCAGGGTCAGGCCGAACGCCTCGAACAAGGCCGGCTGGACGAAGACCCCGCGTCCGTC
This sequence comes from Methyloterricola oryzae, assembly GCF_000934725.1. Lineage (NCBI taxonomy): Bacteria > Pseudomonadati > Pseudomonadota > Gammaproteobacteria > Methylococcales > Methylococcaceae > Methyloterricola > Methyloterricola oryzae. The sequence goes on along the minus strand of NZ_JYNS01000003.1, from coordinate 197,361 downwards.
CGCCACGCAGCGGTAGAGTTCCCCGGCCATCTGCTTATCCAGGCGCAACCCCACCCAGCGCATCTGCCCATCCAGCCCATGGCGGTCCATGAGTTCGTGCATGAGGCCGATCTGGTGCCGTTCCTCGTTGTCGCCCGATTGCTCCGCGTCGATGTAGCCCCCGACCACCAGCAAATTGGCCAGGCCGCGCAGCCGCGGCGAGCGGCCGTACCAGTCCACCAGGCCAGTGAGGTTCTTGATGTGGTCCAGCCGCGCCAGGGTGAAGATCAGCGGCCTGTCCCTGTCCGTGAGGACGCCGCGCACCGTGCCGGGCTCCAGATCGCCGTGGAGCAGGCGCTCGATTTCCGGGGCCAGTCCGGTGAGGCGGCGCTCGGTGTCGGTATAGGGAAAATAGGTGCCGGCGCTGGCCCCCGGCGAGACGATGTTGAATTTGGGGTCATAGAGCTCGATGCCGCCCAGCACCCGGTACAGGCCCGGCATGGTGAAGCGGCAATAGCTTTCGTACTGACCCACGGAGGATTCGGTGCCGGCGATCTCCTGGTACGTGCTGGTGATGATGAAGTCTGCCGCGTTCATGGCGATCAAATCGGCGGTGTACTGGCAGGAGAAGTGGTAGTTGGCCTCGTTGTCGGTCCAGTACAGGTCCGAATAGAGGTACTTGGTCTTCTCCAGGGCGTGAGCGATGTTGCACTGGGTGACGCCCAGGCGGCGGCTGAGCAGGGAGGCCACCAGATTGCCGTCGGAGTAGTTGCCGATGATCATGTCCGGCCGCCCGGACAGTTCCGCCATCGCCTCGTGCTCGACATCCAGGGCGAAGCGTTCCAGATAAGGCCAGACCGCAAATCGGGAAATCCAGTGGGGCACCACTTCACCGTTGTCGCGGCGGAAGGGCACCCGCAGGATCCAGGCATTTTCGCAGCCGCTGACTTTCTCCAGGCGCTGGTTGCAGGTGGTGCCCTGGGATTCCGGGATCAGGCGGCTGACGATGAGGATCTTGGGCGCGACATGCAACCCCTGGCTGGCCAGGCGGCTCTTCATTTCGTATTCCAGCGCCCGCACCTGATCGAGGATATAGACCACCTGGCCGCCGGTGTCAGGGCGACCCAGCACGTTGGCCTGGCCGAAGAAGCCGTGTGGCGAAAGGATCAGCAGGCGCGAAATCATCGGGATGCGCGCGAGGAAGGCCTCCAGGGTTTCGGGGGAGGGCGCTTCGAGAATATCCAAAAGGAAGCCCATAGTCTCCGCCACTCGGGCCGCGCAGTCGCCCCAGCCGGGGGCGAAACCCAGGCCGCGCAGGGTCTCGGCGCAGTCATTCCATGGAAGAGACTCGTCCTGGCGCTCGAGCCAGGCCAGCGCCTGGCGCAATGCCCCGCGCAGGGTCTTGGCGCTGTCGAAATGGCTGTAGACCAGCAGCGTCTGCCCATCGATGGCGTGCATGCTGAGGAAGCGCAACAGTTCGGTCTCGCCCTGCCGCGGGTTGTTGAACAAGCGGCTGGCCAACTGGCGATTGAGGAAGGTCATTCCCTGGCCGATGGATCGCGCATCCTTGATCTTGGGAAATTCGCGGTTAAAGGGACCCAGGTCGATCTCCAGGGTGTCCATGGCCGGCAGGTCGGGCCTGGCGCGCCGCTCCTTGAAGCTCAGGTAGGTGTCGACGGGGATTTCCTCCGTCACCAGGTTCTCGAAGTGGATGCGCCCGTAACGCCAGATTCCCACGCTCTCGCGGCTGGCGAAATAGGCCCAGGGCGTGTCCAGCACAGCTTCTTCCACTTGGCGGACGGCGCGGCCGAAGCTGGAGCTTTTCAGTTCCTCGCAGTGCTGCTCGGCGCAGAACGCACAGAATACCTGCCAGATATCGCTCTGCAGGAGGAACTGACGGTTCTCGGAGAAATAGCGCCTGAGGAGCATGTAGACAGTGTCGCGGTGCTCGGCGCTGAATTGAATGAGGTCTTCGATCATGGCGGGTCATCTCCCATGTTTGCCGGGGCCAGGGCTTAGCTAGGTGGCGGGTGTGTACTCCCAGTCGTTCAGAAAGGGCAGGTAGAAGGATTCGTCCAGCGGCACCGCGCCGCGGATGTTGCAGATGGCGCCGGCAAAGGCATGGGCTCGGCGCAGGGTGCGTTCAGGAGGCCAGTCGCGTATCAGCCCCAGGATAAAGACGGCGGAGAAGGCATCGCCAGCGCCTACGGTGTCGCCCGCGACCGGGGCGGCGTTGTTCGAAGCGGTCTCGGTCCGAGTCAACGCCCCCGCAGCATCCAGCATCCAGGCGCCTTCCGCGCCTTCCGTCACCAGGATGGCTTCGAGGTCATAGCCTGCGATCAGGCGAGTGGCCTGTTCGCGTGCGGCCGCTTTGGGCAATTCCAGCAAGTCCGCGACAACGGCCAGTTCCTCGCCATTGAGCTTGAGCAGGTCAGCCGTTTCCAGGGAGCGTTCGATGATGTCCCGGTCGAACCAAGGTGGGCGCAGGTTTAGATCAAGGAAACGCTTGCCACCGGTCCCGCCCAGCAAGGCCTGCAGCGCCTGCCGCGAGCCCGCGCTGCGCTGGGCCAGGGTACCGAAATAGATCAGGTGGGGAGACTGCGCGTGGTCCAACGTCAAGGCGGCTTCGATGTGGTCGTAGGCCTGGTCCGGCAGGATCTCGAAGCGGTGGCCGCCAGCGGCCATATGCACCTGGACGCGGCCGGTGGGGTGCCGGTCATCGGTCTGGATGCCTGCAGTCTCCATGCCCCAGCCGCGCAGCAGCCGCAGGAGGCGCTCGCCCAATTCATCCCTGCCGATGCGGCTGAGCAGCCTCGGACGCGCTCCGAATGCCTGTAGATGGCGGGCAACGTTGAGGGGCGCACCACCGATGCGGTCGCCGTCGGGAAACTGGTCGGCCAGCACTTCGCCGAAGACAAGGATCTCGACGCTGGCCGTGTCTGAGATTTCCATTGACCTGCATGCTATGCCGCCGGCGCGGCGACTGTCAAACCGGCGGCGTGGTGAGCGGTGTGGGGCTGGAGTGGCGGAAAACGCCGATTCTAGGGTGTCTCATCCGCCGCGATGGCCCTGCTGCCCTGGCTCGGCTGCAACCAGGCCCGCGAAACTTCGCCGGCCGGCATCGGTTTGGCGAACAGATAGCCCTGGCCGAAGCGGCAGCCTTCCCGCAACAGCCACTGCGCCTGCTCCGCAGTCTCAACGCCTTCCGCCAGAACGTCCAGACCGAGGCTCGCAGCCATGCTGATGATGGCGCGGGCGATGGCCTCATCGTTGGGATCCTTGCCGAGGTCGCGCACAAAGGACTGGTCGATCTTCAGGCGATGCAGCGGCAATTGCTTCAGGTGGCTAAGAGAGGAATAGCCGGTGCCAAAATCGTCGATGGCCAGCTTCACACCCAGGGCCCGTAAGCCATCCATGGCGGCGCGGGCGCGTTTTGGCTCGCGCATGATCATGGATTCGGTGACTTCCAGTTCCAACTGCTCCGCCTCCAATCCAGTTTCGCGCAAGACCTCCGCCACCAGCGTCGGCAGGGACTCCCGCTCCAACTGCTGTACCGACAGGTTCACGGCGATGCGCGGCACGTCCAAACCCTCGTCGCGCCAAGTGAGCATCTGCCGGCAGGCCTGGTGCAGCACCCAACTGCCCAGACGCTCGATCAGGCCGGTCTCCTCGGCCACAGGGATGAAGCGGGACGGAGAGACCCATCCAAGCTCCTTGTGGTGCCAGCGGAGCAGGGCTTCCATGCCGAGCAGCGCGCCGCTGTGGAGATCCACCTGCGCCTGATAGGCGAGTGTAAGCTCCTCCTGGCTAATGGCGCGGCGCAGCGCGTTCTCCAGGTGAAGGCGTTCGTTGGCCTGGACCGTGAGTGCCGGTGAGTAGAACTGAAAGGTGTTGCGGCCCTGGTTCTTGGCCTGGTACATGGCAAGGTCAGCATTGCGCAAAAGGGTGTCCGCATCTTCGCCATCGGCAGGGTAAAGGCTGATACCGATGCTGGCGGTAATGTAGAGTTCGTGGCCGCCCAAGGTCAGCGGTTCAACGAACAGATCCCTTAGTTTGCCGGCCACCTGGGCCACGCTGCGGGGGGATACCTCCTGCTCCAGCAATACGACGAATTCGTCGCCACCCATGCGCGCCAGGGTGTCTTCGCTGCGCAGTCGCTCGTACATGCGGCGCGCAATCGTACGCAGCAGCTCGTCGCCGACGGGGTGGCCTAAGGAATCATTGACGCCTTTGAAGCGGTCCAGATCCACGAACAGCACCGCCAACTGGGAGCCGTCGCGTTTGGCATGGTGCAGAGCGTGCTCAAGACGGCTCTTGCACAAGAGGCGGTTGGGCAGCTCGGTGAGGGAATCGTGGTGCGCCAGAAAGTCCAGAGCTTCCTGAGAACGCTTCACCGAGGTGATATCGCTGAAGACGCCCACGTAATGCGTGACTTTGCCTTCGCCGTCCTCCACCGCGCTGATGGTGAGCCACTCCGGGTAGATTTCACCATTCTTACGCCGGTTCCATATCTCGCCCACCCAGACGCCGGTCTGGTTCAGGGACGCCCAGAGGTTGTTGTAGAACAACGGGTCCTGCTTGCCGGAGGCGAGGATTTTGGCGTTTTTTCCCAGCACTTCGGCTTCCGAGTAGCCGGTGATGGTGGAGAAGGCGCGATTCACTGCCACGATGCGCCCCTGGGCGTCCGTAATCATGATGCCTTCCGTGGTGTTGTCGAAGGCCCGCTGCGCCTGCCGCAGTTTTTCCTCGTAACGCTTGCTCTCGGTGACGTCGCGCGCGATTCCGAGCACGCTCACAACCCGGCTATCCTCGCCAATCTCGGGGACGTGACGCACGTCGAATGTCCTTGTGCCCAGTTCCGGTATGCTCCAGGACACCTCGCAGCCGTTGGCGGTTCCTCGTTCGAAGACTTGCTTCACCAAGGCTGACAAATTGGTTTCATGCCCAGGCTCTCGCGGAAAAACCTGCGAGGCGAGCTTTCCGATGATGCTTTCCGGCGCCAGCCCAAAATTGCGGCCGACGCTGGGGCTGGCATAGGTGAGGCGGACGTGCCGGTCGAAACGCATGATCATGTCCGGCAGGTTTTCCACCAGGGTGCGCAGCTGCCGTTCGCCCTCCTTCAGCGCGGTAATGTCGCGGGCGATGGCCAGGACCGTGGCGACCCGACCTTGGTCGTCGAATTCGGGAACCAGGCGCACATAGTTGCAGATGCGCTTTTGCGCCGGACCGAAATCCCATTGCAGCTCCATTTCGTCGGGTGCGCCCTGCTCGAAGACGGATTTCAGCGCAAGCTCGTACGCCGCGATGCTGAGCGCCCCGGGTGACGTTTCGGTGGGTGTTTTGCCCAGCAGTTCGCTAGCCGGACGGCCGACCGTGCGCTCGAAGGCTGGATTGAGGTAAATGAGACGGCATTGGCGGTCGTAGCGGATGATCTCGTCCGGAGAGTTCTCCGCCAGTGCCCGAAACTCCTGCTCCCGCGCGTGCAGTTCCTGTTCCGTTTGCTTGCGTGCTGTGATGTCGCGCACGATGCCGATGGAGTTCCAGCTGTCCTCCAGACGAACGGCCGACAGGGAAATCTCCACCGGAAATTCCTTGCCACTCTTGCGCTTCGCGACCAGTTCCAGGGTTCGGCCGATGACGGGACCCTGGCCACTTTGGCAGAATTTGTCGAAGGAGGCGCGGAATGCCGCGTGGTACTGCTCCGGTGCCAGGTGGGTATGCAACTCGCGCCCGACGATTTCGCGTTCCGTGAAGCCGAAGATCTTTTCCGCTGCGGCGTTCCAGAACGAAATGCGCCCCCCGCCGTCCATCAAAATGATGGCGTCCTGGGCCGAGGCACTCATGGCGCGAAATTTCTCCTCGCTGTCCCGCAGGGCTTTCTGCGCCATTTGCAGATCGCGACGCTCGCGCTCTTCGGCCAGCGCCCGGCTCACCGCGGCCGGCAGCCGGGCGAGACGGTCCTTGAGCACGTAGTCGCGCGCGCCTGCCTTGAGCAGTTCAACCGCCAATTCATCGCCCATGGCCCCCGTAACCATGACCACCGGCGTGTGCGGATAAAACTGGAAGACCAGATCGAGGGCGGTGCGACCGTCGAACGTGGGAAGGTTGTAATCGGAGAGGACGATGTCCGGGTGAAATTCCGCCAGGGCGGCGAGAAATCCGTCGCGGGTTTGTACGCGCCGCGCGGTGAATGCGATCCCGGCTTCGCCCAGCGCCACTTCCATGAGCTCCGCATCCAGCGCGCTGTCCTCCAGCATCAGGATGCGGATTGCCCCATCCCCGGCTGTCGGGGGGGCGGCCAGATTGTCGTCAGCCATTATCGCACTCGCCCTGTCTAGGGTCTGGGCGGCCGGTTGAGCAGAAGCCAGTAGAGGCCCAACTGCGCCACAACCCGCGCGAAGGCCTCAAATTCCACCGGTTTGCTGACGAAGCTGTTGACACCCAGACCGTAGCTCTCGGTCACATCGCGCTCTTCCTTGGACGAGGTCAGCACCACCACCGGAATGCCGCGGGTCTTCTCGTCGGCCTTGATGGCCTTGAGGACTTCCATGCCATCCACCTTTGGCAATCGCAGGTCCAGCATGATGACCTTCGGTGGGGCATCTTCCGAACGGTCCGCATAGTTGCCGCGTCCAAAGATAAAGTCCAGTGCCTGCGCTCCGTCCTTCAACCAGACCAGGTGGTTTGCCAGGTTGCCTTCGCGTAGCGCCTCGATGGTGAGTTCGGCGTCGGTGGGGTTATCCTCGACCAGGAGAATTTCAACTGCATCGTGTACGGACATGGTCAGCCTCCTTCCATCGGAAGGGTAAATCGGAAGGTCGCGCCGTGGCCGATCCGGGCCTCCGCGTCGACAGAGCCGCCGTGGCGGGGCACGACCCGCTTGACGATGGCAAGGCCGATGCCGGTGCCTTCAAATTCATCAATGGCGTGCAATCGTTGAAAGACGCCAAAAAGTTTGTGGCGGTAGGTAGGGTCGAAGCCGACCCCGTCGTCCTTCACATAGTATAGGTTCTTACCGATCGTCTTCATACCACCCGCCTCGATATGGCACACGGTCCTGGTTTGGGTGAACTTGACTGCGTTCGCAAGCAGGTTCAGCCAAACCTGCCGCAGCATGGCGGCGTCCCCCCGGGCCGGGGGCATGGGCTTGAGCTCCAGACGTATTTCCCGCCCGGCTCGCATGGCTTCCAGCTCCTGCCATGCGCTTCGCGCCAGGGACTCCATGTCCACGTGTGAGTGATGCAGTTCCTGACGTCCGGTTCTTGAAAATGCGAGAATGTCGTCGATCAGCTGCGCCATGCGCGTGACATTGCCGCGCACGATTCGGAGCAGGCGTATTGCCTCGGGGTCTAAGATTTCTTCGTAGCGTTTCGTCAACAGAGCGGAAAATCCGTCGATGGCACGCAAGGGTGCGCGTAAATCATGGGACACGGAATAGGAAAAGGCCTCCAATTCCTGGTTGGCCGCCGCCAGGGCCTCCGTGCGAGCCCTAACCAAGTCCTCCAGGTGTTCCCGATGCCTGCGCAGTTCCTCCTCCGCGCGCTTGCGTTTGCTGATGTCCGAGGCGGTGAACAGCAAGTGAGGCCTATCGCCGACCAGGAAGCGGGACAGGAAGCAATCCAAGGCAGCCGTTTTCCCATAGCGCGTGTGCAGGACGACTTCCCGATGACGTGTCTGACCATCGCGCAAGCTGGCCTCGGCGAGTTCATGCAGGCCCGATTCGTGCCACGCCTTGATGTCCCGGAAGTTATGGCTCCGCAATTCCGCCGCTGGCCCTCCGATCATCTCGGCGATGGCCTCGTTGGCGAGCACGCAGTTGCCGGTCTCGCCCTCATAGGCCGTGATTCCCGCCGGGGAATGGGTCAGGAGGGTGTTAAGGAAGGTATAGGAACGGGCCAGGGCGGCTTCCGCATCGTTGCGGGCTGCCATCTCATTGCGCAGGGCGTGCTGCTCCTCCAGCAGGGCCATCACCATCAGGCCCATGCCGATGGCGGCGCTAAACAGGGCAAACAGGGTAAAGCCGTACGGCGCATACCAGGTCAGGCGTGTAAACGGATAGGAGGCCGTGCTGCCGGCATGCAGCCACATGAGGACGGCCAGCACTGGCGGAACCCAATTGTGGTCTTCGCGCCGCAAGCGCCAGAGGTAAACGCCGGCCAGCACAAACAAGCTGGCGCCCGCGGCATGGAGCGGTGCGGTACTCAAGGAAAATGGGAGGTCGGCGGCTCTCGCGGCCAGCACCCAAAGCATCATCAGGACCGGCGTGGCAAAGAGGCCGGGGTGGCTGCGCCTGGCCGGATCGTAAGCGCGTATGCCGAGCCACAAGGCCGTAACCCAGACGACATAAAGCAGATCGCTGGGCAGGCGCAGATCAGCCTGTCCGGCGAGTGTCAGCAATTGGCAGGCGAGACGACCCGCATAGGTGAAATAAGCGATCGCAAGCAGGCGGTAACAGCGGGTCGCCGCGGGCGAGAGGTGATTGCGCGATAGTGCGACATAAAAAGTGGCGACCAGGCAGGAGATCAGCCCGGAGACGAGCATGACGGTCGGCAGGGAAAGCCCGTTCATGAGTCTGGCTCCGCCTTGAGATTGTGATGGCTTGAGTCGCAGAGTCCTTCGGATTCAGTGTTCAATTTCGGGCGGCCATCGGCGCATGTTACCAATGCTCCGTCACACCTTCGCTCCGGCGCCAGCCGCGGGACCGCCGGGAGAGGGCCGACATCCATCCGTTTCACCGTAAAGGGCGTTACGGTCCGCGGCCGGAGCGTCCCGCCGATCCATGCCGCCATGCCGGGATTGCGCCTTCCTCGTGCGCTGGCACTCACGCCTTAGTGTCGGCAGCGGGCAAGGTGAAGCTGAAACTGGCTCCCTGATCAAGCGTGGCATCCGCATCGACGCGGCCACCATGCCGCCCTACCACGCGCTTGACGATGGCAAGGCCAATGCCGGTACCTTCAAACTCGTCCACCGCGTGCAGTCGCTGAAATACGCCGAAGAGCTTGTGGCGATAGGCTGGATCGAATCCGACCCCGTTGTCGCGTACCCGGTACCAGTTATCCCGGCCTTCCTGGCGCGCGTCTACCCATACGTGGGCTTCGGCCCTCGGTAGGGTGAACTTGATGGCATTGCAGAGCAGGTTGGACCAGACCTGGCGCAGCGAGGCGGCGTCCCCCAGCGCAGGCGGCAGCGGCGCGAACTCCAGGTGAATCTTGCGTCCCTGGCGGTGCGGCTCCAGTTCCGTCCAGACATCCAGTAGCAAGGCCTCCATGTCCACCGGCGCCGGGTGCAATTCGCCCCGACCCACCCGCGAAAATGCCAGTATGTCGTCGATGAGCTGTGACATGCGCTCGGTGTTTTGGCACACCACACTAATGAGGCGATGCCCTTCCTCATCTAAATGGCCCGCATATTTTTTGGCGAGCAACCGGGAGAAGCCGTCAATGGCGCGCAGAGGGGTGCGCAGGTCGTGGGATACCGAGAAGGAGAAGGCCTCCAACTCGCCATTGAGTGCCTCCAGGGCGTTGGTCCGAGCGGCCACCAATTCCTCCAGATGCTCACGATGCCGCTGCAGTTCCTTCTCGACCCGCTTTCGTTCCGTGATGTCGCGGGCAATCTTCGACGCACCAACGATACCGCCTTGTCTGTCTTTGACCGGCGAAACCGTGACGGAGACATCCACCAGTTGCCCATCCTTGCGACGTCGCTGGGTTTCATAATGTTTGAAAGTCCGGCCTTCGCTGATTCCCTTCATGATCATGCCTTCTTCTTCCCACCGGTCAGCGGGAATTATCGCCGCGATGGGCTTTCCCAGCATCTCCTCCGCCCGATAACCGAACAGGGATTCCGCGCCCCCATTCCAACTCGTAATCTTGCCGGACAGGTCCTTGCTGATGATGGCATCCTCCGACGACGCCACGATGGCGGCATAGTGCATGAGCGCCTGCTCCGCCATGCGGTACGTGGTGATGTCGTGCAGAATACAGTGGGTGCGCACGAACTTCCCGATTTCGTCGCGCTGAATGGTGCCGTCGAGGGCAACGAACAACACCCTGCCATCTTTGCAGCGCAGTTGCAGTTCGTTGTTGACCTTACCACGGAGCTTGAACCCCTCGAATTCCTTGGGGAATTGTGGTTGTATCTCGTCGACCCAGAATTCATCGAAGCAGCGCCCTATCAGCTCGTCGCGCGCATATCCCAGCAGGCGGCAGAGTCCGGGATTCACATCCAGATAGCGACCCTGGATGTCCAGGGACTGGTAGGCGACCGGTGATTCCTCGAATAGGTGTCGGAAGCGCGCCTCGCTGGCCCGAAGTTCCCTTTCCGCTTTCTTGCGCTCGCTGATATCCCGGGCTAGCGCCAGGTTGTAGGGCCGGCCATCGAATTCAGAGTAGACGGCACTGATCTCCACCGGAAAGGTCCGGCCGTCCGCCGCTTTGTGCACGGTCTCGAAGGTCAGGGTCTGGTCCGGCTTAACCTTGAAGCCCTCTTTACGCCAGAGCTCCATGGAAAATTCCGGATCGATGTCGGGGATGCTCATGCGCAGCAACTGTTCGCGGCTGTACCCTAGGGCCCGGGCGGCCTCAGCATTGACGTCGCGGATGCGCGCATCGCGGTCGACGAGGTAGGCGGCTTCGCTGACACGGTCCAGCGAGAATCTCAGCAAGGCCTGCTTGGCCTCGAAGTGCTGATGGTAGCGTTCCAACAAGCCATCGATGCTTGCGGACAATCGCCGGATGGAGTCGTCGGCATGGTCCGGCAGGGGCGGCAGGCCTGCGTCCTCGTCCGCCGCAATGGAACGCAGCGCCTGGGACAGCGCCTCGAGCGGCTGCGCGAGGGATGTCTTTACCGCCTTGAGCACGGCAAATGCGGTCAGGCTGGCCAGCACGAGGGTATAAAGGCCCCCGGCCACACCGTTGTGCAGGGCGTCAATGAAGTAACTCTGGGATTCGTCGGTGATGGGAACGGCCTCCGCTGTCGCTGGCAGTGGCCCGCTTCGAGCGTTCGCGCCGTACTGGTGCTCCCAAAGGGTCAGCAGAAAAAACAGCGTCGAGCCTAGGCCGGCTACCAGCGCGGTGATGCGGATGACTGCACTCTTCAACTTGCCGTGTGGAGGCCGGTATTCTTGGCGATTCATGGCGGAAGTGCCACTTTACGCGGGTTGGGCGCGAATGGAATGCTCAAGGCGGCTCGTGTTGCAGAAACCGGTGTGGCGCGCATGTCAATCAGGCTAGCGTCCGGGCGTTCGGCACGAAGGCAATCCCCGGTCATCCGAAACAAATCGCCCGGCATGGCGGGTGGCTGACCGAGGCAGCCTATGGCCAGGAAGGCTCAATAGAGCCACCAGGGACCCGTGCCTTGAGCGCCCCACTCACCCGATGTGGGGTCATTCATGGCGCCAGAACTGAACTGGTCCATGTCCATGTGCTTTTGGCGAACCATGTCCTGGAAGCGCTTATATTGCTCTTCGGTGCCGGTGTAGACGCAGCGGCAGGCGCTGGCATCGGCAAAGATGTAGACGGTCTTTCCATCCTTTTGCTGGGGCGTCAGCACATGCTGCGGCATCACTTTGACGTGTTCAAGCTTCTCCGGCGTATCGGCCGGCTTCATGCTGAATCCGGCGGAAGCCAGAAGTTCCTCGGTGTCCTCCGCCCGGTAGACTTCGATGGTAGAGCAGGCGTTAGCCGAAATCGCCAGGGCCGCGGCCAGAGCAATCCTAAGGCTTGGGGGCAGGTGGTTTGTGCGCATGATGGTTCTCTCCTAGGCTACGTGTGGGGCGGGTGGTGGCGGCACTCGGCCAGCCGACGGCCGGGCTCTCCCTGAGGAGCCCACGCAGGGCGACTCTCAGAGGTGCCCTCCCTTTATAATGGAAAAATGCTGGAATATTGTAGTTTATTCGCTGCAAGCCCTCCGACTCGTCTCAAGGAGTGGTTGCAACCGCTGTCCGTAAAGTGTGAGACGGCCCTGTCCCCGTCCGCCCATGGCGATCTGACACGCTGGCTGGGTATCCTGGAGCGGTTGCCCTCGCTGCCCGCTAATCGCGTGGATTTTACAGCGGATGCCGTTGAGGTTGGATGTTCCGAATCCTGCGATCCTGACCTGCGCATCGCAATAGAAGCCTTGCTGCGGGAACTGCATCCATGGCGCAAGGGCCCCTATCGCATCCATGGCATACATATCGACACCGAGTGGCGCTCGGACCTGAAGTGGCGGCGGATCGCCCCGCACCTGCAGCCCTTGCAGGGTAGGGTCGTGCTCGATGTGGGCTGCGGCAACGGTTATCACGCCTGGCGCATGCTGGGGGCGGGCGCCAGGCGTGTCATCGGCATCGATCCGACCCTGCTCAGCGTCATGCAGTTTCACGCCATCAGGCATTTTGCCGGTGACTGGCCGGTGCATGTGCTGCCCTTGGGCATCGAGGATGTGCCTACAGATGTGGCCGCTTTCGACAGCGTATTTTCCATGGGCGTTCTCTACCACCGGCGTTCCCCCATGGATCACCTCCTGGAACTCAAGGGTTTGCTGCGGCCGGGAGGGGAGTTGGTGCTGGAGACCCTGGTGCTGGAAGGGGAAGGCGAGCGCGTTTTGGTACCCGAGGGCCGCTATGCGCAGATGCGCAATGTCTGGTTCATTCCCACCTGCCAAGCCTTGGCCGGCTGGCTCAAGCGCTGCGGCTTCGTGCAGGCACGGCTGGTGGATGTGAGCAAGACGACAGGTCTGGAGCAGCGCTCAACCGACTGGATGCGGTTTCAGTCCCTTCCCGACTTTCTTGACCCCAACGACCCGGGCAGAACCCGCGAGGGCCTGCCCGCCCCGTGCCGTGCGGTCTTCTTGGCGCGAAAGCCCTGAGAGCCTTTTCATCCGTACTGGCGTGTCCCACCCATCGCAGTCGAACAATCGAATCGGCGCGCAGTTGACCTAAGGCGCGGTGGTCCCACGTCGTCCATTACCCAAGACCTGGAGAAAGAATTCACTTCCAAAAGGGTAATGCTTAACAGGGATAGTTTTACGAAGATCATAACTTAATGTCCACCGAAGCCCGCAAGATCCCGTTAGTTTCGTTTGGAGGGATTCCGGATTCGGTCTTTAGCGATCAACGTGAATCTGTCGAACAGTCTCAATGGAGAGAATCCCATGAAAGTAAAGACCGCCTTTGCTTCTTCTGCGCTTGCGCTGGCCCTGAGCTTGATTGCCTTACCCGCGGCCGCCGTCTCGCCTCATTCGAACTGGTTTGCAACCCGTTACAACACGGTTGGCTCCACGTTTGTGAACATGTCACCGAGTGCAAGCACGTTCTGCTATTTGAGTAGAACCGCAGTGGTAGACACCGACACCGCCTCGGAAAAGGCCACCTGTCGCGTCACGAAAGGTGGCGTTGTGTGGACGCTGGAGGCCGTTTTGGGTGCGAGCAGCGATGCCGACGTTGAGTGCAGCGCCATCTGTTACAACAACTGAGCTGACGTCAATTTCCTAGAAGTTCTCGGTAATTGAGCGGGCATGTCAGCTTCCATGCCTGCTCAATCGCGATGCACACGGGTAACAGATCTGACATTTGCCATCTCGTTAGCGAGCGGACGCATTGATCCGTCGCACCGCTTGGAGACATTGCCATGCGTACCCCCTCTCTCTTGGTCTTAGTTACGGTTTGCTTGATTCTTGCTGCCGCCGCAACGGCAGAATTCCCATGGAATTGGAGTTCGCCCGAGGAGGCCTTCTCAAATGGTTCTGTGCGCGTGGTGAATGGTGCCATGGCGCCAAGCCTGGCCCCTCCCGATGGAACGGAGAGGCACCAAAACGAGCAACTGCTTGAAAAAATCGCATTGCTTGAAGCGCGCTTGCAGAAAATGGAAGCCGAGAGAGGGGCTTATGCGCCACAGCGCGTGTCCGAGCATCGGAAGGCGACAGACAAGAACGCCAAGGAGGAGCGCAAGGCGTTGTCCGAGACCGAATTCGGGCAATGGATGGACGAATCCCTGAATCTTGGCTCTTACAGCCCTGACGCGACCCGATCGGTAACGGAAAAGGCGCAAGAAAATCTGTCACGGATACCGGATGTCAATCTGACCGAGGTCCAATGCTCGGAGCGCTTCTGCCGGGCCACCTTGGCGCCGGAGGATGGAAAGGCGGTCAACGTGGCCGAGGTGGTCGGTGGGTTTTCATTTGCGGGTTCGGGTTTCACGCTCGAGGACTCGGACGGGCAGGTCAAGGTTTATTTCACCCAGCCAGGACAGACTTTTGACGACTTGCAAAAGGAAGCGGAGCAAGCGCGAAGCGCGCCGCCCGGCTGAGTCCGCCACGTGAGCCTGTGAACCGTAAACCCGGCTACGCGGAGGGTCTTATTGATCAGGCCCAAAATACCCTCCTGGTATTTTGGGCCGACGCCAAGGTCGGTACGAGCCCGACCTTGGCTGACGCGGCCTCTGCCCGCGCCGGGGCATCCGTGCCCCGCATTAACCCAGCCACTAAGGGCCGGGTTAATAGTGCGAAATCAGGTTCGGAGGCTTTCAGTTTCCGCTGAAAATTGGCCCATCCCCCAGAATCCTGCGGATATGCTCCTCTGTGGCTGTCACGCGGATGATACGGGTTGGATCTGGGCTTTTGACGCGACAAGGCATCCCATTCTGGCCGGCAGTCTCCTGGAAGTCCCACGGTTCCAGGCCCTTCTGGGTAAAGAGCAGGCATGGCGAAGGATTTTGATAAGGGGTGTGCTTATTTTCGGGGGTTTACACAATTCTTTCGTGGATATCCAGAATCGCATGCAACTAATTGTAATCTAATGATTTGCTTCCGCTGGCATCCAACTTGCGCTGTTGACTCCGTGTAAGCCGCGCTACTTGCAATCTTGGTCTCCTGCTGTCGGGGAGGCGGGAACGGGAAGAAGCCTGGGGAAGGTTCGAACTGCAACCGATTCCCGCTGAGCGTGGCGTTCTTCTACGTCAACGCGAACTTCGGAGTCCGTATGCAACATCTGACCAAGCCAGCCTTTTTCGTGGCCCTAGCGGTAGCGCTGGGCCTTATTTCCACGGAGCCGATGGCTGCACCACCGGTGCTCGATGCCTCGCCACCGCCGCCGCTGGGTACCCTGGCCATCCCACCAGTCCCAGGGCTTTACGACGGGAATGATCCCATCATCGTCAATCGCGAAGCGGCGGTGGCCCTGGGTAAGGCCCTGTTCTGGGACATGCAGACCGGCAGCGACGGGCTGGCATGCGCCAGTTGCCATTTCCAGGCCGGCGCCGACAACCGGGTCAAGAACGTAATTTCTCCCGGAATTCTCAATGCGGCTGCAGCCACCGGCAGCACCTTCGAGCCGGTCGCCTCCGGAGGCACTACGAGCGGGCCCAATTACACCCTTCGTCTGGGCGATTTTCCGTTTCACCAGTTCAACGACCCGGCGGACCGCGACTCGGGCGTCAAGTTCACCACGGATGACGTCGTGTCATCCCCGGGAACCTTCGCCGGTGACTTTGTGACCAGTTCGCGTAAGCGGCGCGGCCTGGACGTGTGTGATCGTCGCGGCGATCATCCCATTTTCAATGTGGGCGGACTCGGCACCCGCAAGGTGGAACCACGCAATACGCCGACCATGATCAATGCGGTCTTCCAATACCGCAGTTTCTGGGACGGTCGCGCCAACAACGTTTTCAATGGCAACAATCCCTTCGGCTTGCGCGATGTGTCAGCCAACGTGATCCGACTGCTGCCCGATGGCAGGGTCGATACCGGCGCCAAGCTGGCCCTGATCAACTCCGCCCTGGCCTCGCAATCAGTCGGCCCGCCCCTCAGCGATTTCGAAATGTCCTGCAGCGACCGCAGCTTCGCCGACCTGGGGCGCAAGCTGCTGACCCGGCAACCCTTGGCCCTGCAGAAAGTGCACGCGCAAGACAGCGTGCTGGCTCCGTACCGCGGCGCGACCGCCAAAGGGCTGACTGGCAGCTACGCCGATTTGATCCAGCAGGCGTTTAACCGGTCTTATTGGGCGGCGCGCGGCCGGTACCCGGTCAGAAACAGCAGCCGGCTCTTCACCCAGATGGAGGCCAATTTCTCCATGTTCTGGGGCCTGGCCATTCAGGCCTATGAGTCCACCCTGATTTCCGACAACGCGCCGTACGACCGGGGCGAGCGGGATGCCGATGGCTTTCCCGTCAATCTGACGGCCCTTCAGAAACTCGGCCTCAAAGTGTTCATCGGACAAGGCCGCGCAGCCGGGTCCGGGGAGGTCAATGGCGGGCACTGCATCAACTGTCACAAAGGGCCCGATTTCACCGGCGCCGGTTCCACGCTGCGGGCCGAGACCGAGGAGAACGGTCTGGTGGAGCGCATGACCATGGGGGATGGAGACATCGCCCTGTATGACAATGGCTTTTACAACATCGGCGTGACGCCGACCGGTCAGGATATCGCGGTAGGTGGAACGGACCCCTTCGGCAACCCGCTGTCCTTCAGCGAGCAATACCTGAAGCGCTTGGCTGGCCTGGACAGCAAGGATCCTTTTGAAATTGATCCCTGCACCTTCGAATTGCCGGTGGATCCGCTGGACTGCACCGCGAAGCCCGCGCCGTCCGACCGTATCGCGGTCAAGGGTGCTTTCAAGACGCCTTCCTTGCGCAACGTGACCCTGACGGGGCCCTACATGCACAACGGCAGCATGGCGACCCTGGAGCAGGTGGTCGAGTTCTACAACCGCGGAGGGAATTTCAGCAACGCTGAGAAGGACCCGGATATCGAGCCCCTGGGGCTCACCGATCGGGAAAAGGCGGGGCTGGTCGCTTTCCTCAAGACCCTCACCGATCCGCGCGTGAGCTATGAGCGGGCGCCCTTCGATCATCCGCAGCTGAGGACTCCGACCGGCCATGTGGGCGACGAAACATCGGTGACGGCCCGCGGCGCGACCACGCTGGCGCAGGATGAGTGGCTGGAGATCCCGGCGGTGGGCAAGAGGGGAAGGGATTTACCACTGCAGCCCTTCGATCAGGGTCTGGCGCCTTGATCGGATAGTTTGCGGCTTTAGGTGGGCGCAGGCTGCTGTGCGCCCATGTTCATGATATAAGCAGGATTCCGATGTCCTGTGCTTTGTCCGCGTCCAGGTCGCTGCGACATTCGTGTCACGGCGGCCTCGGCGTTTCCGATTGGCGGCTCTGATGGGGGTTGTTATGAGAAGCTTCTCGTATGGGATCTGGGTGCTGCTGGCGGCGGCGTATCTGATGGTTTCCGAAGCCCAGGCCGCCCGTGCCTTCCTGGGTCAATACCCGGCGCCCGACGCCCGCAGCGTGGCGGTCAAGGGCAGCCTGGCCTACGTGTGCGGCGGTGGCGGAATCAGTGTTCTGGATATCGCCAATCCCGCGGCCCCGACTTTAGTCAGCACCGTTGGCGCGGGCACGGCCTATGCCGATTGCGCCATCAACGGGAGCCTGCTGCTGGCCACCACCAGCCAAGCCAACGGCAATTCGCCTTTCCAGCTTCACGTATTTTCGCTGTCCGGTGATGGCCGCAACCCCCTCAGCCTGGGCATCAGCCCGTTGGTGCAATACAGCCTGCAGGCGCAGTTGATTGCGACGCCGACCCATGCTTTCGCCAGCCAGTTCCAACTTTGCTTCGATCTGCCGGTGCGGACGATCTTCCAGCAGGGCGGCGATTTGTTGTCCATTCCCCTCAACCTCAACAATCCTGCCAATCCAACGCGGGCCAGTCCGGCGTTGGGTGACGTGCTGTTCAATCAGCAGGGTGACCTGCTGTCCGGCACGCTGAGGGGAGACTGCCGGCTGAATGGCGGCAATTCCCATGTCTGGCGCATGGCGCTGGCTTCCGCCGATACCCTGCTGCTGGCTTCCACCTCGGTGACCGGTACCCAAACGGAAATCGGCAGCGGTTTGGTGCGGGTGGTGGATATTTCCAATCCGGCCCAATTGCAGGAGGTTCGCAGCCTCGCGATTCCGGGCACGCGCCACGCCATCGGGGTGGCCGTGGACGGCAACCGGGCGCTGGTGATTGGTAGCCAGGGTGGCTGGTTCAATCCCTTCGCGGAGGGCGAGCGGTTGTTACAGGGTGGGCTGGTCGCAACGGTGCTGGATCTCAGCGACCCGCGCAATCCTTCGATCCTCGCGAGCCAGGTCTTGCCGTACCCCTCCCGAACCTTCTGGAGCAATATGCTGAGCCTGGGCGGGGGGCGCTATGCCTTCTCCTCGCTGGGCGGCATCGGCGATAAGCCGCAGCTACTGGTGATCGATGCCAGCAACCCGGCCAGTCTTGTGCTGGACAAGACCAGCATCGACAAGGACCTGGCCGGCATGAACTCCATGGCGGTCAGCGGCGCCAATCTGCTGCTGGCCAATGCCAACGGCTTGTTCGTCTATGACCACACGCGGGCCGTTGCCGTGGGGGCTGATCTGGCGGTCAGCGTCAGCGATGCCCCGGATCCCGTCAGCCCCGGCGGCAGCCTGACCTACACCGCACTGGTGAGCAATTATGGGCCCGGCAGCGCATCCAATGTGCAGTTCTCGCTGACGCTGCCGGCGGGCGTCACCTTCGTATCCGCTTCGGCGGGCTGCACGCCGTCAGTGGGCCGCGTGGATTGTACTATCGGCAACCTGGCCAGCGGCCAGAACGTCGGCGCGAGCATCGTCACCGTGGCGCCGCCGACTTTCGGCGGCATCAATGCTTCAGCGCAGGTGAGCGCCAGCGAGGCCGATCCGAATCCCTCCAATAATTCAGCGGCCCCTGCCACCACGATTGCTGGCACGGCCGGTGCCCCCGGCAACTTGCCTACGGTCGATCTTTCCATCAAGTTCAACGGGCCGCGCAAGGTGAAGCTGAACAGCACGCGGACCTTCTCCCTGACCATCAAGAACCGGTCCAAGGTATCTTCCCCCCAGACTGTGGTGAGCGGGCGTTTCCCCGACAATGTGCGCTTCAGCCGGTTGCCGCGTTTCTGCAGCCTGGGGGACGATCAACTGGTCACCTGCCAGTTGGGAACCCTGAAGAAAAAGGCCTCAAAGACCTTCAAGCTGAAGGCGAAAGCGACCCGCCTGGGCGCGCCGGCAGTGGACACCACGGCCACCATATTCAGTACGCTGGTGAACGATCCCAATACGTCTAACAACAGCACCCGCATCGACGTCACGGTGAAGTAGCGGGAGCGCGAGGCTCGCGGCGCCTTGGGGCGAGGGCTTGCCTCAAGGCGGGTTGGCTGGCAGCAGCCGACCGGTCTTCCGATCGACGGTGTAGACGGGCAGGCTGCGGAGGCCGATGCGATGGGAGGGGCTGAAGGTCAGGTCCGGCCAGGGAGGGACCGGCACCTGGCGCAAGTTTTCCAGCGCTTCGACCAGCTTGCGGCGGCTGAGCTCGCGTCCGGCCTGTTTGAGGGCCTGGACCAGCAGGGACGTGCCGGCGATGGCGAAGCTTTCCGGATAAAGGCTGCGGTCACCCACGCCCGCCTTATGTTGCAGGCCACGTAGCGGCTCCATGGCCTCGGGTTTTAGAGCGTCAGGCGCAAAGGGCAGGGCGAGGGCGAGCCGTTCCAGATCCGCCTCAGGTAAATCCTGGGTCAGGCGGCCTTGTGGGATCCCGGCTAACAGCAGCAGCGGTTGAGTCAGCCCTTCCCGGCGCTGCGCGGACCAAGCTCTCAGGGTATTCTCACCGCCCAGGAACAGCACCGCGTCGGTGGGCTGCAGCAAAACGGATTCCTTCAGCACCGGGCTCTCCGCGTCCGGGGTATGGTTCGCCTGTCGCGGCGCGGGCCAGCCACGGGCGGCGGCATCAGCCGCCATGGCGACGGCGGCCTGGCGATAGCCGGGTGCGTCTGGGTAAATCAGGGTCAATTGCGGGGCCTGCTTATCCAGGCGCTTTCCTGCATAGTCCAGCAGGGCTTTGGCGCGGGTCTCGATGCCAGGAGCCAGGAAGAAACCGCTGCGGCTGTTCAAGGCGGGGAAGTCGCTCAGGGGGGCGAGATAGGGGACCTGGGCCTGTTCCAGCAGTGCGCTCAAGGTTTCTTCCTGCTCGGGGGCATAGGGCGCGAGAACGGCGAACACCTGTTCCGCGTCCAGCAGCTTGCGCAGCTTCGCGGCGGTGGCTTCCGCGTTCGTCTCCATGGCCACCACCTCCAACTCCAGCCGTCGGTTGTAAAGGCCACTACCCGCATTCACGGCGTCGAGATAGGCCTGCAGTACGGCTTGCATGTCGCGTCCCGCCGCTTCCTGCGCTCCGCTGAGAGGTAGGACGGTCGCCAGGCGTATGCGCGTATCATCCACGCCGGGTATGGGGGCCGTGTCCAGGCGCTTGAGATAGGCGCCGAGGGCGTTCAGATCGGCTTTGCTCAGGGCGAAGCGCGGCATCGCGCTGTCCAGGGGATTGCCGGCCGGGTCCGTTCCGCGGGCAAGGGCGGTGGCCAGGCTGCGCTCGGTGAAAGCCGGGTGCTGGCGGTAGTTGCCATGGTGATGGCCGTAGGGCTTCGTTAGATTCGACCAGGTGACGTCGGTGGGTACGATGCCGCCTTCGGGACGGCCGCGGCCGTCTTCCCCGTGACAGCCGGCACAGGGCACCGTGTCGCCGTCCACCGCGCTGGATTCATCGCCGATGTAGGCCTTGATCGGCTTGCCCTTGGCGCCGATGCCCTGCACATAGAGCGCCTTCCCCTTGGCTTCCTGGGGCGTCAGTGGAGCCGCCCAGACAAGACCGGTGGCGCAGGCCAGGGCGGCGCCTACGGCCACCCGCCGGAACAAGGGTGCCTCAGTCATGGCGTGCTTTCAGAAACTGTTCGACGGTGGCGCGGATGCGGTCCGGCCCCGGCAAGGTGTTGAAGCTGGTCCACTGGCCGCTGGCGCCGTCGCCCACCAGCACTTGCGGGGGGTGTTCCTGAATCGATGCGGTGTACGCGCCGAGGCCGGTCAGCACCTGCTTCATGTTGCCCGGCTCCCCGGTCAGCCACAGCCAGCCAGTTCCGGCCTTGTAGCGGGCGGCATAGGCCTTGAGGCGGGCCGGGGTGTCGGTGGCGGGATCCAGGCTCATGGAAATCAGTCGCACGTCCTTGCCCAGTCGGTTTTTCAGGCGGGACTGCACGTTCTTGAAGGTGGCGGAAGTCAGCGGGCACAGGGTGGTGCAGGAGGTGTAGATGAAGTTGATGGCCACCACGGACTTGCCGACCGCTTCGCTGGCGAAGCGTACACTGCGGCCGTCCTGGTCGGCGAGGGGCAGGTCGAGCAACTGCACGTTAGTGGATGGGGTATCGGTTTGCCCTGCTTCCCCGACCGTGGGTGTCAGGGCGAAGCACGCGGCAAGGAGCAGGGCATGGATTTTGGGCCCCGCCCGGCGTTCCCGCCGCGGCTTGTGGAAAGCAAGCGCCCGCCCACCTAAACTTGCTGCTTGGCCGACAGTTACCGCCGGTGTGGCGGGCCGAGCAGAATCCCGCGTGGCGAATTCATCGCCGTCGAAGAACGTATCCAAGATGCCCACAGTGAAACCTTTCATCGTCAAAGTCTGCTTTTGTTTGCTGTTCCTGCTGCCTTGGGTTCCAGTGGCGGGGTGGAGTGAACCCTTAGGCCTCGCCGCGCGGGTGAACGGGCAGGAAATCACCGCCAAGCGCTTCGAGCACTATTTCGAGGACTTTCTGTCCGACCGCGGCCGCAACATCGCCAGCATCCGCAACCCCGCGGTTCTCAAGAAGCTGCGCGGCGAAGCCCTGGATGCCCTGGTGGACGAAGAGTTGCTAACCCAGGAGGCCGCCAGAAAGGACATCGCCGCCAGTACCGCCGAGGTCGATGCGGCTGTGGCGGCCATGCGCGCCAACTTCAAGTCACAGGACGCCTTCGCTCGCCGATTGGAACGGGCCGGGTTCGACGAGGCCGGCTACCGCGCCTACGTAGGGCAACAACTGGCGGTGAAGCGGCTGGTCGAATCGGACATCCAGCCCAAGGTTAGCGTGTCGGACCGGGACGTGCACCGTTTCTATGTGGCCAACCCATCACGCTTCGCCATTCCCGCCCAGGTGCGTATTCGCCAAATTTTCATTGCCAGCGGCAGCGATCCCGCCGGCGCGCTGAGCCGCTGCCAGGAAATCCTGGCCCAGGCGCGCCGCCCGCGCTCGGATTTCGCTGCACTGGCGCGCCAGCATTCGCAGGATCAAAGTGCGCCGGCGGGCGGCGATCTCGGCTTCCTGGCCGAGGATCAACTGACGCCGTTTCTGCAGCAGGCGGTCGCCAGTCTGAAGCCAGGGCAGGTCACAGGTCCCGTGCCGAGCGACGCGGGCTGCCATGTGCTGAAACTCGAACAGCGCCGTAGCGGCACGCTCCCGGAGGCCGAGGCGCGGGAGTCGGCAAGGTCCTATCTCAAGGCGGAAAAGACCCAGGCGGCGGTCCGCCAGCGTATCCAGTCCCTGCGCCGCCACGCCCGAATCGAGATCCTGATGCCGCTCTAGGTTGCAACTCCCGTCACGGCGCGGGCTTCGCCGGCTCGGTGGCGATCAGGCTGATCTGCTGCAGGTCGCCGTAGCCCATTTTCAGTGTAGGCACGCTCACGTAGACGTAGTAGGCGCCGGAACGTTTGATGGCAAGCTCCGCCTCGTACAGGCCTTCCCCCAGGTCGCGGGCGGCGGTCTCGGTACGCTGCAGTCCAGGCGCGGCGTAATAGAGCACGCGCACATCGTTCATGCCCGGCTTGGGCGCATTGTCCTTGGGGTCGAACAGGCGGAATTTGATCTTTGCCGTTTGTCCCACCAGCACGGCGCGCTGGGGATCGACGTAGTTGATATCCAGTGGTTTGAGCTCCACCTTGAGCAAAGGGTTCTCGGCCGCATGCGCCTGGAAGCAATGGATGACCCGCGGCGATTCCAGCAGGAAGGCCACATCGTAGTCGCCGGAGGCGGGTATCCGCACCCGCGCCGTGTATTCGCCGGGCTTGGTTTCCTTCAGGCTGCGGTCCACCACCAGCAGACCACGCGCGCTATGGGCCGGATTGCGGAAGTTGCCCGAGGGGGCCAGCATGCCTTCCATGTAGTAGTAGATGAGGTTGTCCGCGGGGCTGGCGACGAGCATGGCGGCTTCGCCCACGGCGGGGGCCATGCTGCTGCCGATGGCGAGATCGGCCACCTGTTTCGGCGGCGAGGACCCTGCGGTAAAGGTACTGAGCTGGACCGCGGAAGGCTTGCCCAGTTGGGCCAGGGAGATCATGGCCACGTGTTCGCTATCCAGTGAGCGCACATAGGCGAAGGCGTCGCTCATGGCAATTTCGAAGGGCCGCGCGCCTACTGGTATATCCTGGACCAGGCGGTTGGTGGCGACTTCGATCACGTGTACCAGGCTTTCCTTGCTGTTCAGCACCAGCAGCCAGCGGCCGTCCGGCGTCATGCGCATGGGACCCAGTCCCGCCTTGGCCTGGATGGTGGAAACAGCTTCCTGGCTGGCGTCACTGATCACGGTCACCGTGCCGTCCAAGCCGTCTGCGGCATAGATGGCGCGGCTGGCGGGCGCGGTGAGCAGGGCGATGGGCAGGCTGCCGGTCTTGATGTCCTTCACCTTCTTGAGATCGCGGATGTCGATGACGGAGATTCCGCCATTCTCGCGATTGCTGATGTAGGCGTAGCGGTCGTCCGCGGAGAAGGCCAGTTCGTGATGGCCCTTGCCGGTCGCGATGTGGGATGCGGGTTTCAGGGTATCGGTATTGATAACGGTGACGCCCCCCTGGTTGTCGTCTGGCGCGTCGTTGCCGACCCAGAGGTAATGCCCGTCCGGCTGCAGGCCGAGGCGGGTCGGTTTGGTGCCTGCGGGTATGTCGGTCACCACGTGGAATGTGTCCGTGTCGATGACCGATACCTGACCGGCATCGGGCATGCTGACGAACAGCCGTTTGCCGTCCCTCGACAGGATCCAGTCGGCGGGCGGGCGCTTGAGGATGATGTTGGCGTACAGGTTGGTCCGTCCACTGACGCCCACGAGGGGGTCGATCACGGAGATACTGGCGTCCTGGTTGAAGACCAGCAGGTAATAGCTGTTCAGGTCGAGCATGGGGCGCACGCCCACCATGCCCTTCAGGTAGGTCTCGATCTTGTCCTTGCAACTGGCGTTTTCCGGATTCTTGCCGGCGAATTGCTTGGCGACGTCCATCCAGGCGCCGGGAATGCGCCCTTTTATGGGTTTCTTGGTCTGCGCATCGGTGACGCGGAATTTAAGGTCGGTGTATTCACCTTCCATGATGGCACCGGCCGATTCGGCCGGCTTGGCCTGAAATTCCACGACCACGCCTTTGCTCGTGAACTTCTGCGGCGCGGGCTCTGCCGCTGCGGGGGTAGCTCCGTGGTGATGGTGCTGCGCGTCTTTGGCCAGAGCCGGGGCGGCTGCCAAGGCAAACAGGAACAGCAGGTGGCGCGCTGACGGGCAGTCCTTCATCGTAGATTTCTCCGTTGTGCTGGATGGTAAGCGTCGTTCGTTTCCGCTGTGAGGTCCGCTGGCGCAAGGCCTTTAGGGTTGGCATGCTTAAGCCGCAAGCTCAACCGAACCTTACAGGGCGCTAAACAGCGTGATGGCCTGGCTCCTTGCGACTGAGGCCATTACTCCAGGGCAAAGATAGCGTATGGGATTCCTTCCGGGCAGTCCGTGTCGTAGGCTTGCCGTGGTGGCGAGCGTTGCGGCCCGGCGTCCTTCAGGGGTTGAGTTGCCCAAGGATCGATGGACTGCCGGCGCCTTCCAGAGACAGCGCATTCCGTTGAACCTGCGGGACCTGTTTTAGCCACTGAGTGGAAGCGGTGTCCGCCCCAGCCTAGAAAAGCTCGACGGACAGGGCCGGGCAATGTTCGCGCAGGCTGAGCAGCAGCTTGACCGGGGCCTCGCACCACTCTCAGTCTTCGGCTATGCAAATGATCATGTCGCGACCGACCGTATTGGCTGATGGAATGCGAGGTCTTTTAGAAATGTAATATTAACCCGGTCCTTAGTGGCCGGGTTAATGCGGGGCACGGATGCCCCGGCGCGGCCAGAGGCCGCGCCGGCCAAGGTCGGGCGCGTACCGACCTTGGCGTCGGCCCGAAATACCAGGAGGGTGTTTTTGGGCCTGATCAATAAATATCATGATAGGTGAAACACGGCTGCGCCAGCAAATGGCCGTTACAGCGCGCCAAGGTCGCGCTGCCCCCTCGGCTGAGCTGGTTGTGGCTGGACATTCCGGACACGTGACGGCTACCATCACGCCCTTCACGTGCCCGGCAGCCTGGAGCTTCCGTTCGCGACCGGACTGGTCTGCGATAATGAGGACACCCCGATTGATCCCAGACAGTGGCTGAGTTCTCAAATCGTTGTGCTGGCGACAGACCGGGCTCCGGTTTCAAGTGCCCGGCACATTGATGGATCGCCCCGGTATCGAACTGAATCGTGAATCGGCACCGTTCGTCGCTGGCATGATTTTCATGACACCCGGTCCCGCGCGCTGGACCTCGAATAGCTTGATTGAAATGAGGAGACTTGGCTGATGACACCCATACATTGGTTCCCCGACAACGCCGCGCTGGCCCCTGCCTTGGCCGCGTCCGTCGCTGACGATCTGCGGGCCGCCCTGCGGGAGCAGGAAACCGCGACCCTGGCGGTATCCGGTGGGCGTTCGCCGGTACCGGTGTTCGAGGCCCTGCGCGAGATGGAGCTGGACTGGCAGCGCGTGGCGGTCACCCTGGTCGACGAGCGGTGGGTGCCCGAGAGCGACCCAGCCAGCAACGGTGCCCTGGTCCGTACCCATTTGCTTCAGGGACGCGCCGCAGCGGCCCGCTTCGTTCCGATGTATACCGGTGCGGCCACCGCGGCGGATGGTGAAGCCGAATTGGCCGGGGTCTTCTCCAGGTTGGCCACCCCTTTCGCGGCGCTGATACTCGGCATGGGGGACGACGGCCACACTGCCTCGCTGTTTCCGGCCAGCCCGCAACTGGAGGCCGGTCTGGCTCTCGGGGGGACCGTAGCCAATACGCCGCCCTGCCTGGCTCAAGTGGGCGCGGTGGCGCCGACCGAGCGGATGAGCCTTACGCTGCCCTGGATTCTTCACTCGCGCCGGATCTATCTCCAGTTTGGCGGCGCCAGCAAGGTGGCGGTGTTCGAGAAGGCATCGTCGGCTCCCGACCGGCAGTGGCCGGTGAGCTATGTGCTGGCGCAGACGCAGGCGCCCGTGGTGGTTTTCGCGGCGAAAGCCTGATTTCCGCCTGCAGCAACATGCTCCACGGTGCCTCCAGGCTTTAGCCGATGATGGGCCGTTGCACGCTGGCCATTCCGCTTTCTCCGATGACGCCTGCGGTAGGCCGGCAGTCGGAACTTTGTTACCCTGGCCATCACACTCACCTCTCGCCCGGATTCCCATGAAATTCAGCACGCCCGACCTCTGCGACCAACATGCCGAGACGCGCCACCTGCAGATCGCAGAGCCCATCTTCCGTTCCTTTGGTGGCGCCAGTTCGTTCTGGGGCCGCATCACCACCCTCAAGGTGTTCGAGGACAACGTCCTGCTGAGGGCAACTTTGGAGGAGAAGGCAGAGGACCGCGTACTGGTGGTGGACGGCGGTGGTTCCCACCGCTGCGCGCTCTTGGGGGGCAACCTGGCGCGCATGGCCTGCGACAACGGCTGGCGCGGCATCATCGTCTACGGCTGCATCCGTGATTCCATGGAGATCGCGCAACTGCCCATCGGCGTGCGCGCCCTGCATACTCATCCCTTGAAGAGTCACAAGCGTGGCGGCGGGGATCGGGACAGCCTCATCACCTTCGCCGGCGTCAACTTCCGCACCGGCTATTATTTGTACGCGGACGAGGACGGCATTGTCGTCGCCGAGGACCGCCTGACCTGATCCCTTGTCACTTGGTGGCGCCGGCCCGCGTTGCTTCGGCGGTTTCAACATGTGACAATGCCCTACCGTCCAGCTCAGTCATTCAGAGATAGAAAATCTATGGAAATCATACTCGCCAACCCCCGCGGATTTTGCGCCGGCGTCGACCGGGCCATCGAAATCGTGGAGCGCGCCATCGAAGTGTTCGGTGCCCCCATCTACGTGCGGCACGAGGTGGTCCACAACCGTTATGTGGTGGATGGCCTCAGGGAGCGCGGCGCCGTATTCGTCGAGGAATTGTCGGAAGTACCGGAAAAATCCACGGTGATCTTTAGCGCCCACGGTGTTTCCAAGCAGATCCAGGAAGAGGCGCGCGAGCGCCAGCTGCAGGTGTTCGACGCGACCTGTCCCCTGGTGACCAAGGTGCACATCGAGGTTCATCACCATGCCCACGGCGGGCGCGAGATCATTTTCATCGGTCATGCCGGACATCCCGAGGTGGAAGGCACCATGGGCCAGTACGACAACCCGGAGGGCGGCATCTACCTGGTGGAATCCCCCGAGGATGTTCAGACCCTGCGGGTCAAGAATCCCGACAATCTGGCCTATGTCACGCAGACCACACTGTCCATCGACGACACCGAGGCCGTGGTGGTGGCGCTCAAGCAGCGCTTCCCCAACATCATCGGGCCGAAGAAGGACGACATTTGCTACGCCACCCAGAACCGCCAGGACGCCGTCAAGAAGCTGGCCGTTGCCTGCGACGTGATCCTGGTGGTGGGTTCGCCCAACAGTTCCAATTCCAACCGCCTGCGCGAGATCGCCGAGAAGCTGGGCAAGCAAGCTTATCTGATCGACAACGCCAACCAGTTGCGCCGGGATTGGGTGACGGGCGCCGGCAAGATCGGCGTTACTGCCGGGGCGTCGGCGCCTGAGATCCTGGTCAAGCGCGTGGTGGAGCAGCTGCGCGAATGGGGCGGCAATGTGGAGCTTGAAAACGCCGGGATCGAGGAAAAGGTCGTCTTCTCCCTGCCCAAGGAACTGCGCAAGCGCGCCTGACGCAGGGGCTTTTTTCGCAGCCAGTCGTCGCTATATAATCAGGCCCTAATATTTAAGCGACAGCAGGAGAATCAACATGGCGATGACGGCAATGGATCTGGTGGCGGCGGCGAAGCAGAATATCCGCGAGGTGAGCGTTGCTCAGGCCCAGGACATGGTGGGCAAGGCCCTCGTGCTGGACGTGCGCGAGCCCGGTGAGTACGCGGGCGGCTGTCTGCCCGGCGCCATCAACATTCCGCGCGGCGTCGTGGAATTCCAGATTGGCAACCATCCCGCCTTCCAGGGCAAGCAGACCGCCGAGATCCTGGTCTACTGCCTGTCCGGCGGGCGTTCGGCCCTGGCGGCGGAAAGCCTGCAGAAGCTTGGCTACACTGGCCTCGTCAGCCTCGCAGGCGGCTTCAAGGCCTGGCAGGAGTCCGGGGCGACGGTATCCCATCCCGCCTGATGGCAGGACCCGGCCGGGCAGGGGGCGGGCATGAGTCCGCCCCGCACATGCGCCTGGACAAGTGGCTCTGGGCCGCCCGCTTCTTCAAGACCCGGCAACTGGCGACGGATGCCATCAACGGCGGCAAAGTCCATCTGAATGGTCAGCGCGTCAAGCCGGGCAAGGATGTTGCGGTGGGTGCGCGCCTGGAGATCAGCAAGGATCAGTTAAGCTGGGATATCACCGTGCTGGCCTTGTCCGCGCAACGTCGCCCTGCCAAGGAAGCCTGTCTCCTATACGAAGAAGCTCCCGAAAGCTTGCAAAAGCGCCAGGCGGAACTGGAGCGCAGGCGTTTGGACAAGGAGCACCATATCGCGCCGGATGAGCGGCCCGACAAGAAGGGCCGCCGCGCCATTCACCGCTTTAAGCGCGCGGCCCTGGACGACTGAGCGCGCGTTCGCGGCATGCAGCAGGATGATGCGCAGGAACGGCGAGTCTGGACCGTTTCGGAACTCAACGGCAGCGCCAGACTGGCGCTGAGCAGCCATTTCGGCACGGTTTGGGTCGAGGGCGAAATCTCCAACCTGGCCACCCCTTCGTCCGGCCATCTCTATTTCACCCTGAAGGATCGCGACGCCCAGGTGCGCTGCGCCATGTTCCGCGGCAGTGCGCGCGGATTGGGGACGCGCCTGGCCAACGGAGCCAGCGTGCTGGTGCGTGCCCAGGTGAGCCTGTACGAGCCGCGCGGCGATTACCAATTGGTGGTGGATCGGCTGGAAGAGTTGGGTGACGGCGCGCTGCGCCGCGCCTTCGAGGCCTTGAAGCGGCGGCTGGACGCCGAAGGCCTGTTCGCCCACGACAAAAAGCGGCCGCTGCCTTCTCTGCCGCGCCGCATCGGCGTCATCACCTCCCCTAGCGGCGCGGCGGTGCACGACATTCTGACGGTGCTGCGCCGGCGCTTCCCGGCTCTTCCGGTGATCCTGTTTCCGGCCCGGGTGCAGGGAAACGAGGCCGCCCAGGATATCGCACGCGCCATTGCCCTGGCCGACCGCAGTGGATTGTGCGATGTCCTCATCCTCGCGCGGGGCGGCGGTAGCCTTGAAGACCTGTGGCCCTTCAACGAGGAAATCGTGGCGCGGGCCATCTTTGCCTGCCGCACGCCCCTGGTGTCCGGCGTCGGCCACGAAGTGGACGTGACCATCGCCGATCTGGTGGCGGATCTTCGCGCGGCGACGCCTTCCGCCGCCGCCGAGGCGGTCAGCCCCGAGCGGACCGAGTGGCTGGAGCGGGTGGCCAGCCTGGAAAACCGGCTGCTGCGCCAGTTGCGACGGGGTCTGCAGCGGCAGAGCGATACCCTGGGCTTCATCCACAAGCGCTTGCGGCAGGCCCATCCGGTCCGTCAGATCCAGCGTAACGCCCAGCGCCTGGACGAACTGGAACTGCGTTTGCGGCGGGTGCAGCGGACGGCGGAGCGCTTGCGCGCGTTACGGTTGGAGGCCCTGGTGGCGCGGCTTCACCGCAGCCATCCCGGACAGCGCCTGCCCGTTCTGGAGGATCGCATCCGCGGCTTGCGGCGCAGTCTCGCGTCTGGCATGGAGCGCCGCCTCGAAGCCGCACGCCTTGCAAGCGCCAAACTGTGCGAAACCCTGCACGCCGTCAGCCCGCTGGCCACGCTTCAGCGGGGTTACGCCATCGTCACGCGCCAGGCGGACGGAAGCATCCTGCGTGATAGCGCCGAGATCGCCGAGGGCGAATTGATCGAGGCCAAGCTCGCCCGCGGGACCGTGGTGGGCAAGGTCATCGCCCGGCGCCCGCCTTCGTAAACCCCGGAGCGTCAAGCCCGTAAGCCGTATCGACAGGGCTGGCCGTTTCCATTAAAGTACCCGACTTTTCTGTTTCCGCCATCCCGCGATGGCCGAGCCGTTGTCAATCAACCGGTAGATGAAGCCATGAATAAAGAAACGATCAGCCTCATTCAGAACTACTATGCCGCCTTCAACGCGGGCGACATGGAGACCTTCCTCGGCTTGCTCACCGACGATGTGGTGCACGACATCAACCAGGGCGCACGCGAAACCGGCAAAGAGGCGTTCCGTGCGTTCATGGGCCGCATGAACCGCAACTACAAGGAGCAGTTGGTGGACATGGTCATCATGGCGACGGAGGATGGCACGCGGGCGGCGGCCGAGTTCGTGGTGCTCGGCGAATACCTGGTGACCGACGAGGGCCTGCCCGCCGCCAAGGGCCAGAAATACCGGCTGCCGGCCGGCGCCTTCTTTGACGTGCGCGATGGCAAGGTGGCCCGCATCACCAACTACTACAACCTGGAAGACTGGATCGCCCAGGTCAGCCAGGGCTGAGCTCCATGAGCGGCATCAGCATCAAGCACTTGCCCGGCCCGGAACTGGGGCCCTGGCTCGCCGATCTGGCGCGGCTGCGCATCACGGTGTTCCGCGATTTTCCTTACCTCTACGACGGTACGGCGGAGTACGAGGAGAAATACCTGCAGACCTATTTGCGCTCGGCCGACAGCATCGTGGTGCTGGCCCTGGATGGCGACAAGGTGATTGGCGCCTCCACCGGATTGCCGATGCAGGACGAGACGGAGGAGTTCCAGAAGCCTTTCATGGATCAGGGTTACGATCCCGCGCGCATCTTCTATTGCGGCGAGTCGGTTTTGTTGCGTGACTACCGCGGCAAGGGCATCTACAAGGAATTCTTCCTCGGCCGCGAAGGGCAGGCGCGCAAGCTGGGGCGCTTCGATTACTGCAGCTTCTGCTGCGTGCAGCGTCCCGACGACCATCCCCTGCGGCCCGCCGATTATGTCCCGCTGGACGCGGTGTGGACCAAGTTCGGCTATGTCAAACACCCCGAACTCAAGACCTCCTACAGTTGGAAAGACGTGGACCAGGCGGAAGAGACCGAGAAGCCCATGGTGTTCTGGATGAAGCCCTTGGCGGCGGAGGGTGGCCAATGAGCCAGCGCTCATTGCGCATCGCGGCGGCCCAGTACGACATCGGCCAGTTGGAGAACTGGGCGACCTACCAGGCCAAGGTCCAGCGCTGGGTGGCCGAGGCGGCGGAGGCGGGCGCGCTGTTGCTGCTGTTCCCCGAGTATTTCAGCATGGAGCTGGCTTCGATCTTTCCCGAAGAGGTCTACCGCTCGCTGTCCCGGCAGTTGGATGCCCTGCAGGATGTGCATGACGACTTCCTGGGCCTCTATGGCGAGCTGGCACGGCGTTATGGCCTGCACATCCTGGCGGGAACCTTCCCCGTGCGCCAGGCCGACGGCGGATATCACAACCGCGCCTATTTCCTGCGTCCCGACGGCAGTTCGGATTTCCAGGACAAGCTGCAGATGACCCGCTTCGAGAACGAGCAGTGGCTGATCACCGGCGGCGGCGAGATCAAGGTGCTGGACAGCGCCTTCGGCAAGATCGGCGTGAACGTCTGCTATGACAGCGAGTTCCCCATGATTGCCCGCCGCCAGGTGACCGCCGGCGCGGATTTGATCCTGGCCCCCAGTTGCACCGACACCCTGGCAGGTTATAACCGCGTCCGCATCGGCTGCCAGGCGCGTGCCCTGGAAAACCAGTGCTATGTTGTGCAATCACCCACGGTGGGTCATGCGCCCTGGTCCGAGGCGGTGGATGTCAATGTCGGCGCGGCCGCGGTGTATACGCCGGTGGACTACGGCTATCCCGACGACGGGGTGCTGGCTGTGGGCGAGCTGAATGTGGCGCAATGGGTTTACGCCGATATCGACCTCGCGTCCATCGCCAAGGTGCGCGAAACCGGCCAGGTATTCAATTACCGTGATTGGCCCGGGCAGTTCCGTTGCCTGTGATCTTCAGCCAAGCCGCGTTCCAAGGCTCAAGTAGGCAAGTCCCTACAATTGCTAGGGAAAGAATCGTCTTCAGACGGATTGATTGATGGAAGTGAGCCCTCTACAGTGGAGCCGCGCCCGGTTAGGGCGTTTTTCATCTGGAGGACCTCGTGATGAAGACGATTCGCTTGGGATTTTTTTGCCTGCTGCTGGCATTCGCGGCAGGCGCATGGGCCGAAATGATCGACATCAATACGGCCACGGCGGAGCAGTTCGCAACCTTGAAGGACATCGGCAAGGTCAAGGCCGAGGCCATCGTCAAGGACAGGGAGAAGAACGGCCCCTTCAAGAGCGTCGATGACCTGGCCCGGGTCAAGGGCATCAAGGCGGCGACCATCAAGAAGAACCTCGGCAGCCTCAGTGCCGGGGCCGCTGCGCCGCCTGAAGCGGCCATACCGCCGGCGCAGCCGGGTGGCGCGACTGGCGCCGCCGTGGCCGTGCCCGCCAAGGCAGTGCCAAAGTAGGCCGGATCGGTTGGGTACCGGCGTAAACTGCCGGAATGCAAAAACAGGCTCCCACGGGAGCCTGTTTTTTTGCCTTCAGATTTTCGCCCTGGCAGCGAATGCGGCTAATATATAGGCCCTGCGACCGATCTCGCGGCGCCTTGCCCAATGGCTCAGGCTGTCTGGGCACCCGCGGGTGCCGCCTTTTGGGGATATAAGCCACCGGGCCAGCCGGTCCGTTGCCTTCTTCGCCAATTCAACAGGGAGATACCCACGGCATGAATTCAAACATCGTCTGGCACCAGGCGACCGTAACGCGGCAGCGCCGCGAGGCAATGAACGGGCACAAGAGCTTCATCCTTTGGTTCACCGGGTTGTCCGGGGCTGGCAAGTCCACCCTGGCTCACCGCGTGGAGGACATGCTCTACGATCTGGGCTGCCGGACCTATGTGTTCGATGGCGACAATGTACGGCATGGGCTCTGCTCGGACCTGGGGTTTAGTATCGAGCACCGCTCCGAGAACATCCGCCGCATCGGCGAAATGAGCAAGCTGTTCGTGGATGCCGGCGTCATTGCCCTGACCGCCTTCATCTCGCCGTTCAGGCACGACCGCGACCTGGTCCGTTCCCTGGCGGCGGAAGGGGATTTCATTGAAATCTACTGCAACACCCCCCTCGATGTATGCGAACAGCGTGATGTGAAGGGCCTGTACCAGCGCGCGCGGCGCGGTGAAATACCCGAGTTCACAGGCATTTCATCGCCATACGAGGAGCCGCTTAATCCCGAGCTGACGGTTATGACCGGAGCCCAGGACCTGGATAGCTGCGCCATGCAGGTCCTCGAATACCTCAATCGTCAAGGCAAGATCAGCCTGACAAACCAACGGAGTCAATGAAAACAATGAAAAAAGTGGTGAGAAAAGCCGTATTCCCCGTGGCGGGAATGGGCACCCGATTCCTCCCCGCCACCAAGGCGAATCCCAAGGAGATGCTTCCCGTGGTGGACAAGCCGCTGATCCAGTACGCAGTGGAAGAGGCCGTGGCGGCGGGCATCGAGGTGATGGTCTTCATCACCGGACGCAGCAAGCGGGCCATTTCGGATCATTTCGACAAGGCTTACGAACTGGAGAACGAGCTGACCCTGCGCGGCAAGGAAGAGACACTCAAGATCGTGCAGAACATCGTGCCGCCCAATGTCACCTGCGTCCACATCCGCCAGGCCGAGGCGCTGGGGCTGGGGCACGCCGTGGGCCGCGCCAAGGCGGTGATCGGTGATGAGCCCTTCGCCGTGCTGCTCGCCGATGACCTCATCGACGATGATGCCGACGGTTGCCTGCACCAGATGACCAAGGTATTCGAGGAGTGGCAGTGCTCCATCCTCGGCGTGGAGCGCATCGACCCCTCGGAAACCCAAAGCTACGGCATCGTGCGCTCCAATTCCATCGGCAACAGCCTGGGGCGGGTGGAGGAGATCGTGGAGAAGCCAAGGCCGGACAAGGCGCCGTCCAATCTGGCGGTGGTCGGCCGTTACATCCTGACCCCGGGCATCTTCGACAAGCTGGAGCAGGTGACCCGCGGCGCGGGCGGCGAGATCCAGCTCACCGACGCCATTGCCATGCTGCTCAAGGACGAGCCGGTGCTGTCCCATGAGTTCCACGGGCGGCGCTACGATTGCGGCTCCAAGCTGGGCTATCTCATCGCCACAGTGGAACAGGGCCTGAAACACCCCGAACTGCGCGACGGATTCAAGGATTATCTCAGCAACCTGGTACTGGATTAACCGGTTCCACTCCCTGATCGGCCTGCCCTTCGCAGCCATGCAGCGAAGGGCAGGCGTCCCCGCTTGAGGCCGGCTCAGGCCTCGCTGTTCAGAGCCGCGCGCAGCACCCGCGCCAGATGCAGGCTTTGGCGCTCGGCGCCATCATTGATCTGATGACGGCAACTGGTGCCGTTGGCGATCACCAGGGTGTCCATGTCGGCCTCACGCACTTTGGGCAACAGGGCAAGTTCTCCCATGGCCATGGAGACCTCGTAGTGTTCCGCCTCCAGTCCGAAGGCGCCGGCCATGCCACAGCAGCTGGACTCGATGAACTCGGTTTTGAGCCCGGGAATCAGGCCCAACACCTTGCGCATGGGTTTCATGGCGCCGAAGGCCTTCTGGTGGCAATGGCCGTGCACCAACGCCTGTTCCTGCGGTAAGGGCTTGAGGGGCAATTCCAGGCGCTTGCCATCGTGTTCCTTGGCCAGGAACTCCTCCAGCAGCATCGCTGAGCGGGCGATAGTGGCAGCATCCTCGCCGAGCCCCAGCGCATAGTATTCATCCCGCAGCATCAGCAGGCACGAGGGCTCCAGCCCGATGACGGGGAAGCCTTGCTCAACGAGGGGCGCCAGGGCTCGAAGCGTACGTTGTGCCTCTTCCCGCGCCTGTTCCACCAGACCGTTTGACAGGAAGGTACGGCCGCAACAGAGCGGCCTTTCGCCGGCCGGTGCCCGCGCCAGGATGACGCCATAGCCCGCCGCGCGCAGCACATCCACCGCCGCCTGGGCATTCTCCGGCTCGTAATGGTTGGAGAACGTGTCCACCAGCAGCACAACCGAGGTCTTGTTCCCGGCAAAGTCCGACGGCGCCTGCGCCAGGAAACTTCGCCCTGCGGCCTCGGGCAGGCTGCGTCCGGCGGCGATGCCCAGCCAACGTTCGCCCAGGCGCGCAAGGAAGGGCAGGCGGGCGCGCAGCGACAGCAGCCCATTCAGGGCCGGCAGCCACGCGCCCAGCCTCGGCAAGTAGGCGATCAGTCGCTCCCGCAGGGGCGCACCGCCGGATTGCTTCCAGCGCTGAGCCAGGGCCTCGACGCGCAGCAGGGCCATGTCCACGCCGTTGGGGCATTCGCGCTTGCAGCCCTTGCAGCCTAGGCACAGGTCCATGGCCGCTTCCAGTTCCGGGCCGAGGAAGGGCTTGTCGCCGTACTCACCGTTGAGCGCCGCCTTGAGGGTGGCGGCCCGGTGTTGGGTGGAATGGGCGGCATTGCCGGTGACACGGAAGCTGGGGCACATCACCCCCTTATCGCTGCGCTGGCACTGGCGGTTGCCGATGCAGACCGCGGCGGCCTTGCCATAGGAACCGCCTTCCGCCGGGATCGCCGCGTAGGCATCGCCCGCGCCGTAGCTGTCGTAGGCCGACCAGTCCAGTTGCGTATCCATGTTTTCAGTTCCGCTCAGCTGATTTCGTCGATCCAAGCCATCTGGATCGCCTCGAGGACCTTTTCATTGCATTTCTCGAGGCTGTCGTCGAAACCTTCCAGCCCGGTAATCCAGTTCAGCAGGTCGGTGAAGCGGACGTAGCGGGGGTCGACGTCCGCATGCGCCTCGCTCAGGGCGATGGCGATATCGTAGGTGTCGCTGAATTTCATAGGCTGGTCTCTGTGTTTGATGTATCTGAACCGGCAGGGCCGTTAAACTGGCCACTGGTTTTCCGCATGAACTTTGCCTAAACAATGAACGCCATCGCCAAGCCCCATGCGCCATCCTGTGAGCGTAACCGCGACCCTATCCTCGCCGTTCTGCGCGAGCATTTCGCCGGCCGGCGCAAGGTGCTGGAGATTGCCAGCGGCACCGGTCAGCATGCCGTGTACTTCGCCACGCATTTGCCCCACCTCAGCTGGCAAGCCTCCGATCTGGAGGAGCAGATTGCCGGCATCGGGCTCTGGGTCGATGAGGCCGCATTGCCTAACCTGCCGCCGCCGCTTCCCCTGGATGTGCGCAAGGAATGGCCCCAAGAACGCTTCGACGCGGTGTTTAGCGCCAACTCGCTGCACATCATGGCTTGGGCCGAGGTGGAGTGCCTGTTTGCGCGCCTGCCGGATGTGCTGGAACCTGAGGCCGTCCTCGCGGTGTATGGCCCTTTCAATTACGGTGGCCGCTTCACCAGCGATAGCAATGCCCAATTCAATGCATGGCTTCAAGCCCGGGGCGCCCACATGGCCATCCGCGATTTCGAGGCCGTGAACGGCTTGGCCGCTGCCGCAGGCCTCCAGCCGGTCGCGGATCTTGAAATGCCCGCGAACAACCGCCTGCTGGTTTGGCGGCTGGGTGGCTAGGGCGTCCGCCCTTTCCGCCTGGCTCAGCCGTCCCGGTTGGCGATGGCCTGGTTCTGGGCGCGGCGTATGCGCTCTGCCAGGCCTTTGGGGCTGTTCTCAAAGGCCAGCTTGTTGGCTTCCAAAGCAGCCTGCGCCGTGGCGGCTTCCTCCGCATTGAGCGGCAGGCGCCCGGCCATGTGGGTGGCATCCGGCACCGCTTGCAGAATCGCATCGCGGTTGGGGTGCTCGGCCACGGGCACCAGGTATTCGGCTTCGGGTTTACCGGCCAGGCAGACGGAAAGTTCGATGACTTCCACCTTGCGGCCATCCTGTGTGGTCTTGATATAGGTACTCATGGGTTTTTCCGCTCATTGTAGGTGGGGCGCGCGCCAGCCCCGGCGTTGCGCGAGGCGCTGAAGCCGGTGCGAGTGCAGGAGTTTCAAGCTGGGTGAACTGCCCGTCTGGCTCATGCCGCCGCGGCGATGCGCTCGGAACTGGCCTTGGCGATCATCAGGTCGTTGACCGCCAGGGCGAACTCGCGCCAGGCGGCGGCCAGGTCACGGGCGATGGTTTCCAGGTATTCGGGCGACACATGGTGCTCGTCGGGGAAGTTGGACATGGCGCAGGAGGTGCGATTGTGCTCGATCACCGCGTCCAGCAGGGCCTTGTTGAAGCCCAGGAACGGGTTCAGCGCCTTGGGGGTAAGCCCGCAGCGACCTTGCTCGATCCCTTCCTCGGCGGCGTTGAACGGCAGTTCGTCAAGCAAGGTCAAGGCCTCGCTGTAGACCTGTTCCATGGTGCCGAGAACGGCGCGCTGGGTGATCTGTTCCTTGACCTGCTTGGCCAGGTTCTGCTGCAAGTGCCGCTTGTAGCGCTCCAATGCGCCGTCGCGCTGGAGTTGCACCCAGGCATTGAACTGATCCAGGCTGGCTTGATTGCCGCTTGAATGCGGTGCCGCGGCTTGCGGCTTCAGGCTCAAGCTTAGATTGCGCTGGATGCGGGCGGCCGCTTCCAGGGCGCCTTCCAGGTAGCCGCCAGCGTAGGTGGCCGTTTCCGAGCCGCCGAAAAACAGCTTTTCGTCCCATTGGGGCCAACGCAGGGCAGGGTGGCCATATTCCGGGTGATGGTCCGGCGGTGTGCGGTCACGGCTGCTGCAGGTGTAGTCATCGGCCGCCCAGTCGTGCACATGCTGTTCACCGTGCTCGGCGTCGGTTCCAAAGACCTGCACCAGTTGGCTGGATACCAGCATGGACATGCCCCCACGCAGCGAGGCCCGGAATTCGGGCGGCAGGCTGAAGAAGCCACCCACGGCGGCCTTGCCGCCATCGGCATCGCAGGCATCGAAAATCTCGCCCAGCACCACATGCTCGTGATGCACGAAGGCATTGCCGGAGTGTCCCTGCTCGCGCCAGAAAGGGCGTTCAAAGGCCACCAGGGCCTTGGCCTGATCCGCCATCCAGGTGTAGGTTTCCCGCATTGCTTCGCGCACCTGGCCGTCCAGGGGGGGATCGAAGGCAATCTTTTCTTCCACCAGGCGCGGCGGCAGGGCGAGAACCACATGACGCGCCTGCACCTCGATGCGCTCCAGGCCGCGCCGAAGCCGCAACAAGACATGGTCGCCGCAGTCGGTCACACTCTCCAGCACATGCCCGAGACGCAGGGATGCTTCCGGCAACTCCTGCAGGAGGGCCTGGGTCACGGCGCTCATGCCACCTTCCATCCGCTGCGCCCCGCCGTGCAGGTTGGGGCGCTGGACGCTGTCCGGCTGTTTGTCGTGATCGGCCAGGCGCAGCACCTCGCCGGTGTCGTGCTGAGGAAAGCTGCGCAAGCCCAGATCACGCACCAGCCGCGTGATGCGCGGCTGGGTTTCCGGCCAGAACCAGGTGGGGCCAAGGTCCAGGGGTGTTCCCTGCCGGCTGATGGCGGTGAGCACGCGCCCGCCGGCGCGCCCGCGGGCCTCGAACAGGGCGAAGCTGCGTCCTTGACGGTGCAGGCCTTGGGCCAGGGCCAGTCCGCAGATGCCGGCGCCGATGATAGCCGTTTCGAGCATGGCTGGTTTCTCCAGTAGGGAATCAACACGCATGCAGCAAGCTTCATTCCAGACTCGAATTGAGGACCGTATGATCTGTATCACTGGCTTGCAATTCAATGAATTCAATGGTTTATTGTGGTGCTAGCGCGGCCTGCCGGCTGGCCTCCGATGAAGCCTTTGCGACAAGCCGCCCGCACTTTGTCAGGTTCCGCCTAGAATGGGGCGGCTCGTGCACGCCGTTCGGGGCGGGCGCGAGCCGACGGCCTGAACGGCAGCGCCGTGCGATCCTTTGAATCCTTGTGAAACAGGACCTGGAGTCCGCCATGAATCGACCCCTCTGCTTTGTCCTCATGCCCTT
The DNA here is from genome assembly GCF_000934725.1 of Methyloterricola oryzae. Classification (NCBI taxonomy): domain Bacteria; kingdom Pseudomonadati; phylum Pseudomonadota; class Gammaproteobacteria; order Methylococcales; family Methylococcaceae; genus Methyloterricola; species Methyloterricola oryzae. Next base: position 158,329 of record NZ_JYNS01000003.1, on the reverse strand, counting down.
CGGCAAGAAGCCTGCCGCCAGCGCCGGCGGCGCCATGATCGATTTCGATGCGGTCTATCAGGACTATATCCGGCCTGCAATCGAGGACGCCGGCCTCGAGCCGATACGGGCCGATGAGGAGATGACCGGGGGAGTGATCCACAAGCCCATGTTCGAGCGGCTCATATTGTGCGAGTTTGCGGTCGCCGACCTGACCAATGCCAACGCCAACGTGTTCTATGAACTGGGACTGCGCCACGCGGTGAAGCCGGCCACTACGGTACTCACTTTCGCCGAGGGCATGGGACAACTGCCCTTCGACGTGATGCCTCTGCGCGCCCTGCCTTACCGCCTGGGGCACGACGGCAGACCGGACGCGGCGGAGGCGGCCCGGCGCGCATTGACGGAGAAACTCAAGGCGGCCCGCGATTTTCCCACCGACAGCCCGGTATTCCAGATGGTGGAGAATTTTCCGGACATTCAGCGGCTGAAGACCGATGTCTTCCGCGAACGGGTGCGCTACTCCGAGGAGCGCAAGGCGGAGCTCGCCGTGGCGCGCAAACAGGGCGCCGATGCCGTGCGTGCCATTGAGGCCGACTTGGGCAACCTGGCCGATGCCGACTCCGGGGTGGTGCTGGATCTTTTCCTTTCTTACCGCGCGGTCAAGGCCTGGGACGCCATGATCGCGCTGGTGGCGAAGATGTCCCGGCCCTTGGCCGCCACGGTCATGGTGCAGGAACAGCTTGGCATGGCCCTGAACCGCGCGGGGCGACGCGACGAGGCCGAGCGCGTGCTGCTGGACGTGATTGCCGCACGCGGACCGAGCAGCGAAACCTACGGTTTGCTGGGCCGGGTCTATAAGGATCATTGGGAGGCCGCCGGTCCCGGGTTGTTGGCGGACGGATTGCTAGGGAAGGCGATTGACGCGTACCTCAAGGGCTTCGAGGCGGATTGGCGCGACGCCTATCCTGGCATCAACGCGGTGACCCTGATGGAACTCAGGAATCCGCCCGACCCCCGCCGCGAGAAGCTCATACCGGTCGTCTTCTACGCGGTGGAGAGGCGCATTGCGACGGGGCAGCCCGATTATTGGGATCATGCCACGCTGCTTGAACTGGCGGTACTGGACAAGGACAGGACGAGGGCGGTCGCGGCGCTGAGCGCGGCCCTCGCCCATGTGCGCGAAGTCTGGGAGCCGGAAACCACTGCCCGTAATCTGCGCTTGATCCGCGAGGCCCGCGCCGGGCGGGATGAGCACGTGGAGTGGGCCGAGCAGGTTGAGCAGGAACTCCTGCGGCGCGCAGCGCAGATCTCAGCCTGAACCTCGATCCGCGCCAGCGTCGCCATGCATCATTTGCTTTTGCCGTCGAGCTTAAGCAGACGGCTCAACGCGCCGCGCTCTAGGAACAAGCGGTCTATCCACCAAAGGTGCAGCTTGCCCAGGACATAGCCCGTCAGGCCAATGGCGACCTTGATCACTATCTGCTTTGACTCGCCGGCAGGGTTCAGCCACTTCAAGGCCGGTAGCACCAGGCCGGCGAAAGTCAGCAGGAGGGCCGAGAGGACGACACCCCAGGTGATTTGCTGCGAAAACAGGGGGGCGTTCCACAGCAGCACGATGAGGACCACAAGCGCCAAAGCCGCGCCAGCGCCCACGATGGTGGCGAGCCGCTTCAGTTCCGGCACCAGCTTCCAGGCCTTGAGAAACAGGGCGCTGCCCGCCTTCAGCTGGAAGGCCAGGTCCTGGCGCCGCGGCGAGGCGCCGGACTCGGCTTCGCCCAGAAGGTCGAGCAGCGGCAGGAACGGCCAGTCGCTGCGCGCCGGGGCGTCGATGGAGAAATTCCCCCAGTTGCCTTTGCCGCCGTCCTTCAGGTGCTGCGCCTGGAGCACTTTCAATTCGGCCGAGGTCATCAGGTAACCGCTGGCCATGAGGCAATAGGCTTCCACGTCGGTGAAGGCATCCAGGTCGGTACGCAACGCGGCGATGCTGTCCTGTAGCCGTTTGTTGACGCCATAGGAGGTGGGTTCGTCGGGGAGCGCGCCACTGAAGGCTTCCTTTGCCTTTCCACCGTTCCAGGTTGCCGGCGCGACGCCCAGTTCCTTCTTGCTGTGCACGAACAGCAAGCCCTGCAGCGCGCGGCTGTCGAGGCGGCCCTGCAGGTCCTGGTACTCTGCTTCGCGGATACGGTCCTGCAGGACCGACACGGTGCGCAGCAGCACGCCCGCCGGGTCGTCGGCTGGGTCGGATACGTCGGCCATCTGGCCCGAGGCATCGCTGCACAGGATCAGGGTGCAACCTTCGTCCAGCAGGCCCTGCACGCCCTGATTGTCATGAACGCCGCCATCGACCAGCCGCACGGTCGTGCCCGGGTAGAGATTCTGGATCACCAGAGGCTCGAACAGACCCGGTACGCAGGACGAGGCGGCCACCGCATGGCCGAGGCGAAACTCGCGCAGGCCCTGGTTCGGCGCTTCCCGGTAGTACAGGCGGCGATAGCGGCGGTTGTTGTCGATCTCATCGCCCACCAGACCGGGCGGTTCGCCCATCCAACTGGCGGTGAAAAACCAGTTATGCCCCGAATTCAGGGAGGTGGTGTTGAGCAGGAGTATGGGCACCTTGGCGCGCCGCCGCCAGTTCTCGAATTTCGGCTTGAACCGCTTGGCAGTGGATGCCGGGCCACTGGCCGGCTGTACCAGCAATTGCTCCATGTGGCGCGGATTGTCGCCCTTTCCATCCTTCACCCGGCGGTACAGCAGGTCCTCGTAAACCTCGCCCAGCTTGTGACTGCGCGAATAGCTTGCGCAGAACAGCATGCGCAGCGTGTCGAAGAAATTGGCGAAGGTAGTCATGCGCACATTGCGCTGCACACCTTGCAGGAACTGGGTCTGGACCCGCTTGACCAGATCGATGTAGTCCTCGATATCGAGCGCACGATCGGGGCGGGATTCCAGCAGCTTTTGCAGTTCGAGATAGTATTGGGCGCCAACGATGCTGCCGCCGGAGACGGTAGAGAGGACCTCGACGCTGCGCAGGGCATCGACTTCCGCCAGGCGCGCCAGCACGCCGAGGTGGAACAACGAGGCGCGGAAGCCGCCACCGGACAGTGCGAGGCCGACGCGTCCGCGGTGGCTGCCGGCGGCAGCGGCCGTGTCCTCGCCCAATAGGCGCGCAAGCGCTTGCCAGGGGGCATCCCAATCCTTGGGGTCGCTACCCGGCGCGGGAGGCGCGAGATTCTGGTGGTCAGCCAGGGCAGCGAGTTGGCGGAAGGTGGATTGCAGTTCCCATTCCTTGACATCGGGGAGCGCCGCGGCCTGTTCCAGCAGGCGGCCCGCTTCCTCGTACTCGCCCAGGCCGAATCGGGCTTCCGCCAGGGTTGCCAGGAACCAGTGCTGCCGGCCCAGGGATGTGTCCCTGCGGAGCATGGGGCCCAGGATCCTGAGCACGGATTTGCGCAGATTCTCGGCCTTCTTGTGGTACTGCTTCGCTTCGGCGGACGGAATGCCGTTACGCTTTTCGATCTGGATCAGGCGCGCGGCCAGCAGGTCACAGATGAAGGCGGCATTGATGCCGCCGTAGCCCATGTCCTGGTTCGGGTTGCGTTCATGGGCCGCGGTATAGAAGGCGAGGGACTCGTGCAGGAATTCGATCTGGCCGCCGTGCTCCCAGCGCCGTTTGCACACGGCTCCTCCCAGGGCCAGGGTTTCGGCATCCAGGTTGCCGGGCTCGCGCAAGCCGATGTCTTCCAACAGCCTCATGGCGTCGTCGAGGCGGCTGGCCGGCGGCAGTTCTTCGTCCTTGTAGGTGCACAGCGCCAGTTGCTGGGTCAGCCACACAGCCTCCGACGAGGTGCTGCGCTGGCCATCTGGAAGGGCTGCCAGAACCGTCGTAAGGAGTCGGCGCGCGCGCCCGAAATCCAGCGATCCCTTCAGTTGCCCGATTATGTCCCTGATGTCGTCGCGTCCTGGCAAGGCAATCGTGCCGGATAGCATCGCCTCTACCTTTTCGTTCAAATCTGTCATGTTCTCTCCTCCCTCGATCCTTTTCATCATGTTTGTTCCGCTCGTCGCCGGCTCCTGCCTGCTGCTCTGGTCTGCCTCGGGGCAGTCGGCGCATCCGATGTTACCTCCGTTCGCTGCCCTTGTAAGCTGGAAAACGGGGCGGGCTTTTTTCAGTGGAACACGCTGGTAGGCCAAGACGCCGCGCACGAAGCTGCCGCTCTCGGGTTGCCCTTGTGTACAATGCTGGATCATTTACCGCGAAGTTTGACTTTGCTGCCTCGCGTCCCCGCCCAAATGCCGCGCAAATCTTGAAAGCGTGAATCCAGTCGTCCAGTCCCATGAACTCCACGTCGCCGTCGGCGTCGTTCGCGGTGCCGCGGGCGAGGTCCTGATCGCCCGCCGCCACGATCATTTGCATCAGGGGGGCTTGTGGGAATTTCCCGGGGGCAAGGTGGAGGCGGGGGAATCCACGCTGGAGGCCCTGGACCGGGAACTGCACGAAGAATTGGGCATTCGGGTCCTTCGCGGCGAGCCTTTGCTGCAGGTGCGCCACGCCTATGCCGACCGGTCCGTTCTTCTGGATACCTTTGAGGTTCTGGAGTTCTCCGGCACGCCGCAGGGCAGGGAAGGACAGCCCATTATCTGGGTCGCGGCGGACGATCTGTCTTCCTTTGAATTTCCTGCCGCCAATCGCCCCATTTTGACCGCGGCCCGGCTGCCCGATCGCTATGCAATTCTGGACAACCCGGCAGAGCAGGATCTCTCGGACTGTTTGCACAACCTTGGTGCATCCGGTGTGCGCGTGGTCCAACTGCGGGCCAAGGCCTTGTCGGACGGAGCCTACCGGTCATTAGCGACCGCTGCGTTGAAGATCGCCGCGGACCTGGGTGTGAGCCTGCTGCTCAATCACGACCCACAACTCGCGCTGGAATTGGGTGCCCAAGGCGTACACCTGGACTCGGCCCGCCTGCGCAGACTGGACGAAAGGCCGGAGGGCAGCCACTTCTGGGTGGCCGCCTCGTGCCATAACCATAGCGAATTGCAGAAGGCCGAGGCGCTGGGCCTGGACTTCGCGGTGCTCTCTCCAGTGTGCCGGACGCCTTCCCATTCGCAAGCCGTCCCGATGGGCTGGGAGCGTTTTCGGGAGTTGGTGGCGACGGTCAACATCCCTGTTTACGCACTCGGCGGAATGAATTTGGACTGTCTGCCCAAGGCAAGGCAAAATGGCGCCCGTGGGATCGCCGGTATCCGAGGGATGGTCCTGGGGTCGCTGAGGTGAACCAATTTGGTGCGTTGCGCGCATTGGTGGTGCATCCGGTCTCGTCTCATGCGGTGCTCCACAATACAAATATCGCTCAAGGTCGGGAATTCCCGATAACGAGCCCATTGGTATAAATCCTGAATGGAAAAGCAATTGTCCATCAGACTGGCATTCATACATAACACTCACCAGAGGAGAAGCGCATGACGCCCAAAGACGTACTTCAGATGATCAAGGAAAAGGAAGTCAAATATGTGGACTTTCGTTTCTGCGATACGAAAGGCAAAGAGCAGCACGTCAGCGTTCCTGCTAGCACCATCGAAGAGGATCTGTTCGAAGACGGCAAGATGTTCGATGGCTCGTCCATCGCCGGGTGGAAGGGCATCAACGAATCCGACATGATCCTGATGCCGGATGCGTCCACCGCCGTTATGGATCCCTTTTTCGACGACGCCACCCTCATCCTGCGCTGCGACATCGTCGAGCCGGCCACCATGCAGGGTTACGAGCGCGACCCGCGCTCCATCGCCAAGCGCGCCGAAGCCTATCTGAAGTCCACCGGTATCGGCGATACCGCTTTCTTCGGGCCGGAGAATGAATTCTTCGTGTTCGACGACGTGCGCTGGGGTACCAGCATGCAGGGGTCTTTCTTCAAGATCGATTCCGAAGAAGCCGGCTGGAACTCCGAGAAGGTTTACGAGGATGGCAACATCGGCCATCGTCCGGGCGTGAAAGGCGGTTATTTCCCGGTTCCGCCGGTGGATTCCCTGCAGGACCTGCGTTCCGCCATGTGCAACACCCTGGAGGAAATGGGGCAGGCCGTCGAAGTTCATCACCACGAAGTGGCGACGGCGGGTCAGTGCGAAATCGGCGTCAAGTTCGGCACCCTGGTGAAGAAGGCCGACGAAGTGCTGGTTCTCAAGTACGTGCTGCAGAACGTGGCTCACGCCTACGGCAAGACCCTGACCTTCATGCCCAAGCCGCTGGTGGGTGACAACGGCAACGGCATGCACGTGCATCAGTCCATCGCCAAGGGCGGCGTGAACCTGTTCACCGGCGATCTGTACGGCGGCCTGTCGGAAACGGCCCTGTACTACATCGGCGGCATCATCAAGCACGCCAAGGCCTTGAATGCCTTCTGCAATGCCTCCACCAACAGCTACAAGCGTCTGGTACCGGGCTTCGAGGCGCCGGTTATGCTGGCCTACTCGGCTCGCAACCGCTCCGCGTCCATCCGTATCCCCTACGTGATGAACCCGAAGGCGCGCCGCATCGAAGTACGTTTCCCCGATTCCACCGCCAACCCCTACCTGGCGTTCTCCGCCATGCTGATGGCGGGTCTGGACGGCATCATCAACAAGATCCATCCGGGCGACGCCATGGACAAGGATCTATACGACCTGCCGCCGGAAGAAGAGAAAGCCATCCCGCAGGTGTGCTACTCCTTCGACCAGGCTCTGGAAGCCTTGGACGCGGATCGCGCCTTCCTGACTGCGGGCGGCGTGTTCACCGACGACGTGATCGATGCCTACATCGAACTGAAGAGCCAGGAAGTGACCCGGTTGCGCATGAGCACCCATCCGGTCGAGTTCGACATGTACTACAGCTTGTAAGGAGTTTTCGCGGGCCGCTGTAGCCCTCGATCCTGCCTGCAATCTATGAGAGCGCCCCCGAGTGGGGCGCTTTCTGTTTCTGCCAGTCGCTTTCCTCCGCTTTTTTTCTCCCTGTGTCCCGTTAGTTGGCATCGCACTGCACTATTATGGTGCTATGAATTGTGCTCAGAGGGTGTGGCTTGAAGGCCTTAGCACCATCCTGAGTCAGGGACGCGCAGTCGTCCAACAAGAGCAAGTGCAATAAAAGCCTAGCCACGCCGGGTTGCGCCCCTGTCCAGCCTCGGATTTGCCATCATGCCATGATCCAAGTCCTTGGCATGACTATTGAATGACCTATGCCATGCCCAATTTTGCGCCCGTCGCCTTTTACCGCCGTATTCTCGACAACCTCTCCGATGCGGTGCTGTTGTTCGATCCGGCCCTGTCTTTGGTTTACATCAACATGCCAGGCGAGGTGCTGCTAGCGGTCAGTGCGCGCCAGGTTCTGGGCGCGAAGGCGGACCAGGTGTTCCTGTTCAGCGATCAGGGGCTGGAAGCGGATATGACACGAGCGCTGGAGTCGGGCGTGTCGCTGACGCGGCGCAACATTCTGCTGGCCCTGCCGCTGCATCCGGCCACGGTGAATGTGACCATGACGCCCGTCCTGGACGACGTCTCGCCCGCTTTGCTGGTGCAGGTGCAGCAGGTCGACCGGCATTTACGCATCTCCATGGAGGAGCAACTGCTGGCCCAGCAGAACGCCGCGAAAATGCTGCTGCGCGGGCTGGCGCACGAAATCAAGAACCCGCTCGGGGGGTTGCGCGGGGCGGCGCAGTTGCTGGACCGGGAACTGGCCGACCAGGAACAGCGCGAATACACCAAGATCATCATCGAGGAGTCGGACCGTCTGCAATCCCTGGTGGACCGCATGCTGGCGCCGAACAAGCCGCCCCAGAAGAGCCGCCTGAACATCCACCGGGTGCTGGAGCGCGTGCGGCAACTGGTGCAGGTAGAAGCGCCCGCGGGGGTGAGCCTGATCCGCGACTACGATCCGAGCATGCCGGCGGTTTACGGGGACAGCGACCAATTGATCCAGGCGATCCTCAACATTGTCCGCAATGCCGCCCAGGCCGTCGGGTCACGGGGCGACATCACCATTCGCACCCGTATCCACCGCCAGGTGACCTTGGGCAACCGCCGGCACCCCTTGGTGGCGAAAATCGACGTGATTGACGATGGCCCCGGCATCAAGCCGGAACTGATGAATCAGATCTTTTATCCAATGGTCACCGGACGGGCGGAGGGTACCGGGCTCGGGCTTTCCATCGCCCAGTCGCTGATCAGCCAGCATGGCGGCTTGGTGGAGTGTGCAAGCGTGCCTGGAAATACGGTTTTTTCCATTTTTTTGCCTCTGGAGAAGGAACATGAGTGATGCCGCCCAAGTATGGGTAGTGGACGACGACCGCTCGATCCGCTGGGTTCTGGAAAAGGCTCTGCAGAAGGCTGATATCCAGGCTCGCTGCTTCCCCAATGCCAACGTCATGCTGGATGCCCTGGAGCAGGCGAAGCCGGACGCGATCCTCACCGACATCCGCATGCCGGGCATCGACGGCCTGGAACTGCTCGATCAGATCCGCGGGACCCACCCCAACCTGCCGGTCATCATCATGACCGCACACTCGGATCTGGAGAGCGCGGTGTCAGCCTTTCACGGCGGCGCCTTCGAGTACCTGCCCAAGCCGTTCGATGTGGATGAGGCGGTGGACCTGGTGCAGCGCGCCTGCAACCAGGGCCGGCGGCAGCGTCAGGAGCAGGCCGAAGTGGCCAGCCTGACGCCAACCAAGACGCCCGAGATCATCGGCGAAGCGCCCGCCATGCAGGAAGTTTTCCGGGCCATCGCGCGCCTGGCCCGCTCCCACATCACGGTGCTCATCAACGGTGAATCGGGGACCGGCAAGGAACTGGTGGCAAGGGCCCTGCATCGGCATAGCCCCAGGGCAAACAAGCCATTCATCGCCCTCAACATGGCGGCGATCCCCAGGGACCTGCTGGAGTCGGAACTGTTCGGCCACGAGCGCGGCGCCTTCACCGGCGCCCAGGCACGCCGCGCCGGACGCTTCGAGCAGGCCGACGGCGGCACCCTTTTCCTGGACGAGATCGGTGACATGCCCGCCGAACTGCAGACGCGATTGCTGCGTGTGCTGGCCGATGGCGAGTTCTTTCCGGTGGGTGCGCACATGCCCAGCAAGGTCGACGTCAGAATCATCGCCGCTACCCATCAGAATCTGGAAAACCTGGTGGCGGAAGGCCGCTTCCGCGAGGATTTGTTCCACCGCCTGAACGTCATCCGCGTGCACATCCCGCCACTACGGGAGCGCCGCCAGGACATTCCGCTGCTGCTGCGCCATTTCCTGAAGGAAGCCAGCACCGAGCTGAATGTGGAAACCAAGACCCTGCTGCCGGAGGTGGAGTCTTTCCTGTGCCAGCTCGACTGGCCGGGCAACGTGCGGCAGATGGAGAACACCTGCCGCTGGATCACGGTCATGGCCTCCGGACAAATGGTGCATCTGGACGATCTGCCACCCGAGCTGCTGCAGGCCCGGCAGGAGAACCTCCCGGTGATCGCGGCCGGCGGCTGGGAGGACTTCTTCAAACAGTGGGTGGACGGGCGTCTGAAGCGGGGCGAAAAGAATGTGGCGAAGGACGCCATTGACACCGCCGAGAGCATACTCATTACCACGGCCCTGCAGTTCACGCGGGGCCGGCGTCAGGAGGCGGCCAAGCTTCTGGGCTATGGCCGCAACACCCTGACGCGCAAGATCAGTGAATTGAGCCTGGACGTCTGATTCGGCATTGACGGCCCGGCAGCCTGGCTTTGGGTCGAAGTCGGGCGGAATTGGTGAGATAATTCAAAGATTGACGCGACTTGCGGCTTTTTCCCGGACACGGGCCAGACGGCTGCACTAGAGCGCCGCCGCGTCGCGCGCCGAACTCACTCACTGACTCAAGAAGACTTGCCATGCCAATGAGACCCCTGCTGAAAGGAAAACCCAGTCCCTGGTTGACGGATCTCCCGCCCCTGGGAATGGAGGCCGAGGACCTGGCCCGCGACATACGTCACCACTTCAACTGCACTCTGGGCCGCGACAAACACTGCAAGTCCGCTCATTACAGCTATACGGCCCTGGCCCTCGCGGTGCGCGACCGCCTCATGGAGCGCTGGAAGAACACCCACTATGCCTATGAGGAGGCGGACTGCAAGCACGCCTATTACCTGTCCATGGAGTTCCTCATGGGGCGCGCCCTGGGCAATGCCATGCTCAATCTGGGCCTCGACAATCCCTTGCACAAGGCGCTGCACAGCATAGGCCTGGAGCTTGAGGAGTTGGTGGAGAGCGAGCCCGACGCGGGACTGGGCAATGGTGGCCTGGGCCGTCTCGCCGCCTGTTTCATCGACAGTTGCGCCACCTTGCAACTGCCTGTGATGGGCTATGGCCTGCGCTACGAGTACGGCATGTTCCGGCAGAACATCGAGGACGGCTATCAGGTGGAGGAGCCCGATCACTGGCTGCGCAACGGTCATGTGTGGGAGCTGGAGCGCCCGGAGCTCACGGTGCGCGTGCGGTTCGGCGGGCGGGTGGAAACCTACGAGGAGCACGATCGGCGCAAGAACCTGCGCTGGGTGGAGACCCATGACGTGCTGGCGGTTCCTTACGACATACCGGTCCCGGGCTACCAGAATGGCACCGTCAACACCCTGCGTCTGTGGAAGGCGGCCGCCACCGACGAGTTCGATCTGGACGAGTTCAATGCCGGCGATTACGCGGAGTCGGTGGCCGCCAAGAATGTGGCCGAGCACATCTCCATGGTGCTGTATCCCAATGACGCCAGCGAGAACGGCAAGGAACTCAGGCTGCGCCAGCAGTATTTCCTGGCCTCCGCCAGCCTGCAGGACGTGATCCGCAAGTGGGTGGCCAATCACGGCGAGGACTTCTCCCAGTTTGCCGAGAAGAACTGCTTCCAGCTCAATGACACCCATCCCAGTATCGCCGTGGCCGAGTTGATGCGTTTGCTCATCGACGAGCACGAGTTGAACTGGGATCAGGCCTGGAGCATCACCAGCCGCACCATGGCCTACACCAACCACACCCTGTTGCCCGAGGCTCTGGAACGCTGGCCGGTTCGCCTGTTCCGCCAGCTCTTGCCCAGGCTCCTGGAGATCATCTTCGAGATCAATGCCCGCTTCCTCAGCGAGGTGTCGGCCCGCTGGCCCGGCGACATCGACCGGCTTGCGCGCATGTCCCTGATCGAGGAGGGCTGGGAACAGCAGGTACGCATGGCCTACCTGGCCATCGTCGGCAGCTTTTCCGTCAATGGCGTGGCGGAACTGCACTCGAACCTGCTCATGCAGGGCTTGTTCCGCGACTTCTACGAAATGTGGCCGCACAAGTTCAACAACAAGACCAACGGCATTACCCCCAGGCGCTGGCTGGCCTGGTGCAATCCCAAGCTGGCGGCCCTGATCACCGAGACCATCGGGGAAGGCTGGGTCACCGATCTGTCTCAGTTGAACAAGCTCGCGCCCTATGCCGACGATCCGGCATTCCGCAAGCGCTGGCGCGAGATCAAGCGTGCCAACAAAGAGCGTTTGCTTGAGCACAAGAAGGCCGAACTGGGCGTGGAGGTGGACCCGGACGCCATGTTCGACGTGCAGGTCAAACGCATGCATGAGTACAAGCGACAGTTGCTGAACGTGCTGCATGTCATCCACCTGTACGACCGCATAAAGCGCGGCGACAAGGCCGACTGGACGCCACGCTGCGTGCTGTTCGGCGGCAAGGCGGCGCCCGGTTACGTCATGGCCAAGCGCATCATCAAGCTGATCAACAACGTTGCCAACGTGGTGAACCATGATCCGGCCACCGACGGTCTGCTGAAAGTGACCTTCATGCCCAACTACCGGGTGTCCGCCATGGAGGTCATCTGTGCCGGGGCGGATCTCTCCGAGCAGATTTCCACCGCCGGCAAAGAGGCTTCGGGCACCGGCAACATGAAGTTCATGATGAATGGCGCCCTCACCATTGGCACCCTGGACGGCGCCAATATCGAGATCCGCCAGGAAGTGGGCGCGGACAACTTCTTCCTGTTCGGTCTGACGGCGGAAGAGGTGGAATCCATGCGCCCGCACTACGATCCGGAATCCTTCATCAATCGCAGCGAGGACTTCCGGCGCGTGATGCACCTGCTCGAGAGCGGCCACTTCAACCAGTTTGAGCCGGGCATCTTCGATTCCATCGCGCAGTCCATCCGCAGCCCGCACGATCCCTGGATGACCGCCGCCGATTTCGACGGCTACGTGCAGGCGCAGCGGGCGGCGGCCGCGGCCTACAAGGACCAGGAGGCCTGGTCGCGCATGAGTATTCTCAACTGCGCCACCAGCGGCAAATTCTCCACCGACCGTACCATCGGCGAGTACAACCGCGACATCTGGAAGCTGCAGCCGGTCCCGTCGCTGTCGGTCAAGTAAGGGGAAGCGGGTTCCGGCGCGACGACGCGGTGTTCCACGTCATTTTGTACCAGCCGGAGATTCCACCCAACACCGGCAATGTCATCCGGTTGTGCGCCAACATGGGGGCTCGGCTGCACCTGGTGAAGCCCCTGGGCTTTGAACTGGATGACAAGCGCCTGCGGCGCGCCGGGCTGGACTACCGTGAATGGGCTAGCATGCAGGTGCATGAAAGTCTTGCGGAATGCCTGGAGACGGCCCGGCCCAACGCGCTCTACGCCTTGAGTACGCGCGGTGTCCGGTGTTACGGGGACGCGGCCTTCGTTGCCGGTGATGCTTTCCTGTTCGGTCCGGAGACCCGCGGTCTGCCTGCGAACGTGTTGGATAGCCTGCCTCCCGGACAGCGGCTTTACCTGCCCATGGTTGAGCAAAGCCGCAGCCTCAACTTGTCCAACACCGTCGCGGTAGTGCTCTATGAGGCCTGGCGGCAGCAGGATTTCAGGGGGAGCGGGCGCGCTCAGTCCTAGTCCAGGCCTGACGGGCCGAGGCTATTCGGGAATCCGGAAGGACTGGTCGGCAAACTTCTCGCGCAGGAAATGCCCGTGGATCATCAGGGCGCCGGCATTGCGTTCGTAAAGGCTGCGGCTGAGATCCAACAGGGCTTTGTCGAGCAGGTTCAACTGTTCTTGCAGGGCCTGTTCGGCGGTCTTGCCGCCGGGCAGGGCCTGGGTGCGGGCCATGCCGGGGGGCAGTTTCAGATATTGCTCGACGGCATCCGGCAGGTATTCCTCGGCGATCTTGCTCACGTGAAACGGGTCGAGGTCGAAGGCCTTGGTCTGACCCTCGCTGCGGTTGGCGAGAAACGCCAACTTCTCCTCGATGTTCTGCAGCAGATCCAATATCTCCCCGCTGACCCGGTGGTTAAGCCGGCTCTTGAGTTCGTCCAGGCGCGCTTTCCAACGGGCCCACAGGGGCGAGATGCCGTCAGCCTGTTGCCAGGCGGCGCCGATGTCTTGCTGCAGCATGGCGGTGGCAGCCTCCTGCAGGGTCTGATGCAAGTCCGCCAGGCGATCGAGAACCGGGTCTAACGCGGCGGCGCCGACGGGTAGACGCAACAGGCTGTCAAGGAGCGCTGGAAATTCCTCGAGGCAAGTGTTGCGCAGGTTTTCCGCCGCGTTGCTGGAACCCACGGCCAGTGCCGGGGCCAAGAGCTTGATGGCGTCAAAGGTTTCCTGGGCCAGGTCGGCCAGGCGCGGTTCGAGGCGGCGATGGCACTTCCGCACCTGCTTTTCCATGGCTTTCAAGCGTCGCCGCAGGGTCCGTGGCACTTCCGGAATCGGCACATGCGGGCGGGAGGGGAGCAGTAGCCAGAGGGCCAGGTAGACCCAGAGAGTCAGGCTGAATGAGATGAACACGGACAGGAGAAACAGGAACCGCACGGGCAGGGGCCTGATGCCGAGATAGTCGGCAATGCCCGCGCATACGCCGCCCAGCCGGCGACGCTGCAGATTCCGCTGCAGGCTGGCGGGGCCCTTGGACTTGGCGCGCGTGGTCAGGCGTTGCATGTTTTTCGGCGTGCGCCGTTAAGTCTGGCCGCTGGGCTCGCGATCTAGAGGTGGATGTCGTCCGCGGTCTCGATTGGCAGGGAGGCGATGACCTCATCCTGCTGCGCGGAACGGACCCGGTCTAGCAGGGACCGACCTTTTTCCACCTCCGCGCTCAAGACCTGGATGGTCTGTTGCATGCTGGTCAGGGCTTGGGTCTTGTACCCGGCGATGGCGTCCATGGTCTGGAAGATATTCTGGAAGGCCAGCTTCAGCTGGTCCACGGACACCGTGGCGCTGACGGCCTGCTCGTGGGTTTGAGCGGCCTGCTTCAGCAGGAGCTGGGAGGTGGCGCCGATCAGGTTGGATGTTGTGGTGTTGAGGGCGGCGATTTGCTCCAGTACCAGCTTCTGATTGGTGAGCGCCTGGGCGACGATCACGGCCGTACGCAGGGCCGAAACCGTGGTGGAGGTGGCCCGGTCGACACCCTTGATCAGTTCCAGGTTGTTCTTGCGGATCACGTCCATGGCCAGGTAGCCCTGGATGGTGACGGCCAGTTGGGTCAGCAGATCCTGCACTTTCTGGCGGGTGTAGAACTGCATTTCTTCGCGCACCACTCGCGCTTTTTCGGCGTCCTGCGCTTCCAGTTCCGGCAGGTGGCGCTCGATGGCCTCGTCCAGCTTCTGGCCCAGATAGATGTATTGCTGCAGCTTGCCCATGATCTCCCAGGCCTGCACCTTCTCCTGCTCCAGGGCGGCATTGTCCTTGCGCAGTTCGTCCTGGCCGTTGTAGAGGGACTGCAGGATGGCGTTGAGATGCGCCTGCGCGGACTGATAGCTTTCGAAGTACTGTTTTGCCTTGTTGCCGCCGGGGATGAAGCCCAGCCACTTCTTCGGCGCCAGCAGATCGCCCTGGCGCGAGGGATCCAGCCGCTCCACCGTCTCGCGCAACTGCAACAAGGATTTGGAAATGGCCGAGCCTTCGTCGAACACACCGCTGTGCATGGCGCGCACCGGCCGTTCCAGAAGGCCGTTGGAAACTGCCGCTGCTGCCTGTATCTCCCGATTGCCCATGGCGTGCACGCCGTTGAGACGCGCCCGAAACTGCGGTTCGTTGACATCCGCGGTCATGACCTCGCGCAGGAAATCCGCGACCTTGCCGTCCAGCTTGGCAAGGATCGACTCATCCAGCTTGACCAGGGTGGAAGCCTGCGCGCTGTCCACCGGAGGGACGGGCTTGGGGGGCTCCAGAGTCAGGGTCTGGTCGATACTGGTCTCGTTCATGGTTTTTCCCGAATTGTGCTCGCGGTTCAAAGCTTACCCGACTCCCGGCGGGCCGTCAGCAGGCGAGGAGCGAAAGCGGTTTCGCCGGCGGGGTGCGGAAGGTAATATAGCTCTCGGTAAATCCGCGTAACGGGCGCGGCGTTTCTGACGCGAGCATTGAAGAGTGCTGAGGAGGATCCATGAGCTTAGAAGACAAGGCCGACAGTCACGGCATCAGCCGCCGGCATTTCCTGGTGATGGCCGGCGGCGTCGCCGCTTCGGGCCTGCTTGCCGGGCTGCCGCGAACGGCGGGCGCAGCCGCCGCCCCTGTGCAGCTACCGTCCTTGCCCTATGCGGAAAATGCGTTGGAACCGGTGATTTCCGCTCAGACACTCAGCTTTCACTATGGCAAGCACCATAAAGGCTATGTGGATAATCTGAACAAGCTCATTGCCGGAACCGACCTGGCCGACCTGCCGCTGGAAAAGATCATCGACGCGGTCAGCGGCAAAGCGGATAAATCCGTCATCTTCAATAATGCCGCACAGGTCTGGAATCACAGCTTCTATTGGAAGAGTCTCAAGCCAAAAGGCGGCGGCGAACCGCCGGCAAGCCTCAAACAGAGGATCGAGGCGTCGTTCGGCAGTGTCGAAGCCTGCAGAAAGGCGCTGGCCGAAGCCGCAGCGACCCAGTTCGGCAGCGGCTGGGCCTGGCTGGTGCAGGAGGGGGCTACCCTCAAGGTGGTCAAGACGTCCAATGCGGAACGCCCCGTCGGCGTCACGCCGCTGCTGACCATCGACGTCTGGGAGCATGCCTACTATCTGGACTACCAGAACCGGCGCGCCGATTATGTGAGCGCCCTCCTCGACAAACTGCTCAACTGGGAGTTCGCCCTGGAGAACTTAAAGCAGGCATGAGACAGCGCGTGCTTCCGGGTCAGGTATGCCACCCCATTTCTTAACCGCTGACATTCGCTGACACTCGACCGTAATGAATTCCGCCGAAGACCTCACCGCCGCCGAAAGGCCCCGGCTTCCTATCCTGCAATCCATCGCCAGCGGCCGCACGCTCCGGTTGATACTAGGCTTGGCCGGTGTGTTGCTGGTCATCTATCTGGACGGCTTGCTGCAACACGTCAAGGGCCTGCCCACCCTCAGCCGCGACATGAGTTTCGGCCTGTTGTTCATCGTCGGTCTGTTCACCGGCTTTCACTGCGTGGGCATGTGCGGCGCCATGGTGCTGAGCTACACCATGAAATCGGCCAGTGGCGGCCGTCCGGGTTACGGAGTGCACCTGTGGTACGGCGCGGGCAAGACCCTCTCCTACACCCTGATTGGCGCCCTGTTCGGTGGGCTGGGCTCCATAATGGCCTTCACGCCGGCTGTGCGCGGCGCCATTGGCATCATCGCCGGGCTGTTCCTGGTGCTGTTTGGCATCGGCATGCTCAACATTTGGCCGGCTTTGCAGAACTTCCGCATCAAGACGCCCAAGTTCTTGCTGCGCTTCATCGGTACCCAATCCCGCAAACACGGTCATCCCTTTGTTATCGGGCTGCTCAATGGACTAATGGTGCTGTGCGGGCCGCTGCAGGCCATGTACATCATGGCCGCCGGCAGCGGCAGCATGGCGCAGGGCGCGGCCATGCTGTTCTTCTTCGGGCTGGGCACCCTGCCGATGATGATGGGCTTCGGCATTTTCGCGAGCCTGGCCTCCCGTCAGCTGGCCCCCAAGCTGATCAGGGCCTCGGCGGTCATTGTCGTCGTGCTGGGGGCGGTGATGCTCAATCGGGGCCTCAAGATGAGTGACACCGGACTGGATTTCGACTCGCTGCGCTTTGGCGCCATGCGGGCGGTGAGCCTGGAGTGGAATTATTGGCAAAAAAAGGCGTTGCTGGCCGACATCCAACTGCCGGAACTGCCCATTCCTGAAGCTCCGCACCGCAACCACACCATGCCCCCTCTTGAAATCAGCGCGCAGGTCGGCGGCCGCGCCGTGGAACCGGACGAGTTCCACCTGCAGGCCGGCGTGCCGGTGCGCTGGGTGATCGAGGTCACGAGTCCCGAGCCGGTGGTCAAGCGGCTGGCCATTCCCGAATGGGGCCTGGACCAGGTGCTACAGCCAGGCGAACAGGTGATCGAGTTTACCCCGACGCAGGTGGGAATTGTCACCTGGCAGGGAGCTGACGGTGAGTCGCTGGCCCGCTTTCTGGTGGAAGATCCACACGCCAGCATGATGCACGTGCACTGAGCGGAACCGTGCTGTTCGACCGCCTCTTTATAGATTGCTTCGATTAACAGAGGAAGAAAACCGATGATTATCCGCCTGTTTGCGATGGGACTCATTGTTCTCCTGGCTCTTGGATTTAGCGCGTGCGGCGGCTACGGCGGTGGAGGCTATGGGGGCGGCGGTTATGGCGGTGGCTGGGGCAATGGAGGCGGCTACAACTACAATCAGCCGAATTACGGTGGGCAGGTGCGTACTGTCACCTGCGAAAGTGACAAAGGCCGTAACAACTCGTGCGGCGCCGGCATGGCTATCGGCCGCGCCGAACTGGATAAGCAGTTCTCGGATACGCGCTGCGTTCAGGGCCGTACTTGGGGCTACGACCGCAATGCCATCTGGGTTAACCAGGGTTGCCGGGCGCGATTCCGCGTCTATCCGGGCAACGGCTTTGGCGGCGGCGGCAACTACGGCGGCGGTGGGAACAAGGTGATTCGCTGCGAAAGCGAGAAGAATCGCCGCCGCCGCTGCGATGCCGGGATGGCAGTCGGCCGGGCTGTGGTGGAGCGGCAGTTGTCCGATGTGCGCTGTGACAAAGGCAGTTCCTGGGGTACCGACAACCGGGGCGTGTGGGTGGACCGCGGCTGCCGCGCGGACTTTCGGGTCTATCAGCGCTGAACTGCCTGCCTCATGCTCTGCGGCGCGCCGCCCGAAAACCTTCGGTGTGGCGCGCCAGCCGCCCTCCCGCGCTCGACGTGACGCGGACGGCGACATCGCACTGATCTCAAGAGACGCCGCGTGTTGCCAGAACACGCGTGATCAGCCAAGATTCCCCGCTGAACGGGCCTGAGCCCGGCATTTCCTTCGCGCTTCACAGTCTCAAGGCATGAGCAACTCCATCACCCACGAACGCATTCCCCTCAAGGATTTCACCGAGAAGGCCTACCTGGATTACTCCATGTACGTCATTCTCGACCGGGCGCTGCCCAATATCGCCGACGGCCTCAAGCCGGTACAGCGGCGCATCGTTTACGCCATGTCGGAGCTGGGCCTATCCGCCCAGTCCAAGCACAAGAAGTCCGCCCGCACCGTGGGCGACGTTCTGGGCAAATACCACCCCCATGGCGATTCGGCCTGCTACGAGGCCATGGTGCTGATGGCCCAGCCCTTCTCCTACCGCTACCCGCTCATCGATGGGCAGGGCAACTGGGGTTCGCCGGACGATCCCAAATCCTTTGCCGCCATGCGCTACACCGAGGCGCGCCTGACGCCCTACGCCCAGACCCTGCTGTCGGAACTGGAGCAGGGCACCGTGGAATGGGTGCCCAATTTCGACGGTACTTTGGACGAGCCGGCCCTGTTGCCAGCGCGCCTGCCCAATCTGTTGCTGAACGGCACCACCGGCATCGCGGTGGGTATGGCCACGGACATCCCGCCCCACAACCTGCGCGAGGTAGTGAGTGCCTGCATCCGTCTGCTGGATGCCCCGGATTCCAGCCTGGACGAGTTGTGTGAGCTGGTGCGCGGGCCGGACTTTCCTACCGAGGCGGAGATCATCACGCCGCGCGCCGAGATCCTGCGCATGTACCAGACTGGCAACGGCTCCATCCGGGCGCGGGCGCGCTATGAGCAGGAAGAGGGCAATATCGTCATCACCGCGCTGCCGTATCAGGTGTCCGGGGCCAAGATCATGGAGCAGATCGCGGCGCAGATGCAGGCCAAGAAACTGCCCATGGTGGAAGACCTGCGCGATGAATCGGATCACGAGAGTCCCACGCGGCTGGTGATCATGCCCCGCGGGCGGCGCTTCGACGTCAACCAGTTGATGTCGCATCTGTTCGCCACCACCGACCTGGAGCGCAGCTACCGGGTCAATCTCAACATGATTGGGCTCAACGGCAAGCCCCAGGTCAAGAGCCTGAAAGAAATACTGGCGGAGTGGCTGAGTTACCGCGCCGATACCGTCACCCGCAGGCTGCGCCACCGGCTGGAGAAGGTGCTGGCGCGCCTGCACATCCTGGAAGGCCTGCTGATCGCCTTCCTCAACATCGACGAGGTGATCGCGATCATCCGTAGCGAGGACGAGCCCAAGCCGGTGCTGATGGCGCGCTTCGGCCTCAGCGACCTGCAAGCGGAGGCGGTGCTGGAGTTGAAGCTGCGGCACCTGGCCAAGCTGGAGGAATTCAAGATACGCGGCGAGCAGGACGAGTTGGAGCAGGAGCGGGAACGCCTGCAGACCATCCTGGGCTCGCGGGAAAAGCTCAACGAGCTGATCAAGCAGGAACTGACCCAGGACGCAGAGAAACACGGCGACGCGCGACGCTCGCCCATCGTGGTGCGGCAGGGCGCCCAGGCCATCGACGAGACAGCCCTAATTCCCAACGAGCCGGTCACGGTGATCCTGTCCGAGAAGGGCTGGGTGCGCGCCGCCAAGGGTCATGACATCGACGCTTCGGGCCTGGGCTTTCGCACCGGTGATGCCTTCCTGGCCTCGGCTCAGGGACGCAGCAACCAGCTTGCCTATTTCCTCGATTCCACCGGGCGCAGCTATTCGCTGCCTGCCCATGAACTGCCATCGGCGCGCAGCCAGGGCGAACCCTTGACCGGACGGCTGAACCCGCCCGCGGGCGCCGTGTTCCGCTCGGTGCTGGCCGGCGCGGAGGAGGATTGGTATCTGCTCGCTTCCGATGCGGGCTACGGATTCGTCATTCAGTTGGGCGAACTGGCCAGCAAGAACCGGGCGGGCAAGGCCTTGCTGAGCCTGCCTGATCACTCGCAGGTCCTGGTGCCGCTACGCATCGGGCAGCCGGAGAGCGACGGGCTGGCGGTGGTCACTCTGCAGGGGCGCTTGCTGGTGCTACCCGCCAATGAAGTGCCGGTGTTGAACAAGGGCAAGGGCAACAAGCTCATCGACATCAAGCCGGGAGAACTGGCCAAGCGCGAGGATTACATCGTCGCCATGACGGCGCTACCGCCGGGAACCGCGTTGCGTGTTCATGCGGGCAAACGCAGCGTCACCCTCCAGGGCAGTGACCTGGAGCATTACCGGGGTACCCGCGGGCGCCGGGGCAATCATCTGCCGCGGGGTTTCCAGCGCGTGGATCGGCTGGAGTGCGCCTGAAGATCACCGCTGGCGCTTGTCATGATTTTTTTCATGCCCCAGGAAAAGCTATATAAATAATTGAAATCGATATGAAAATTAGGATGGCGGCCTGATTACCTTACAGGGTCGACGATTCAATCGAACCCAATCAAGGCAGCCATCCATGCACACACGATTCGCGAAGTCACTGGCCAAACTGGCACTGCCAGTATGTGGCCTAGTCCTGAGTACCGCTTAGGCTAACAATATTGAATCCAACGTTGCCGATTTCAGCTTCGTTACGGCCTCGGCGGTCGATACGAACCTGAGTACCACGGCGAAAGTCCTCAACGCGCCGTCGGTTACCTACACGCACCCCGCCTTGGAGCAGTTCGACCCCTATTACGGCGTTCTGGTGGGTGCCACCCTCTATATGGAGTCCAATCTGACTCTGACCCTGGAAGGTCAGGCGACGAGTGTCACTTCAACCCAGGTGAACTTTGCCGGCCGCGGCAATATCGGCACCGATACCGCCGTGTTCAATCCAATCGGAGGAACCTCTGCGGCCTGGGGCGGAACGATCACCCTGGGCGATTTTGGCAATGTGGCCAACAGCAACATCACGTGCACCGCGGATTGCGCGATCTCGCAGCACCAATGATGACGAAATCTCCATTCAGTCGATCACGAACCCGGGCGTGCTTGAGGCCTAAGTGGGCCTGGGCCATGTGGCTGCCGCCGATCTCGGATTTCAGTGGAACCCCACTGCCGTCCGCGCCAACGTCGATTCGGCAGGTTCCGGGGCGACTGCCAGCGCCTCCACTACTCTGGCCTGGGAAGGTAACCTGACTGCCACCTATACCTTCGTGGATCATGCCTATGCCTCCTTCAATGACAGCGGCTATCTCAATGACGAGCTGACGCTGGATTTCGGCACGGTCCAGCAGGGCGGTGCCGCCGCCCCACTGGGGTTTGACATTTACAACCTGGAAAATGAGGCCACAGGGCTTGATTTCATCGGGATTAGCGCCAGCAGTGGCGACACTGAGGTGCTGACGACCGATCTGAGCGCGTTCAGCGACCTGCTCGCCGGGGATTTCCTGAGCTTCCTGGCGCTGTTCGACACATCGAATGCCGGGAGCTTTGCCGCCAGTTACACCCTGATCTTCCGCGACACCCTGGGCACCGGCGCCAGTTCCAGCCAGCAGAGCGGGCAGACCCTGACCCTGAACTTGCTCGGCACGGTTGTGGCGCCGGTCCCCGTGCCGCCGGCTCTATGGCTGTTCGGCAGTGCTTTGGCGGGGATGGGCATCGTTGGGTGGCGACGCAACGGAGCCTGATATCTTATTCGTAATGGGGCAATGGATGGCCCAGGTTTTACAGGCGTCTGAGTTAAATACTCGGGCGCCTTTCTGTTTGTATAAAGTGCACAGAGATAGACGTTCGCCCGGAAACCGGAGGTTGAGTATAAGGCTGTCGAGATAGAGTGTGTTCTCCGGTACGTGAAAGATTTTTAGAAAACTATACAGAAGGGGCCGCTTGGCGTAATAAGTATTTGATATTTAATGGTAATAAATATTGGCATCATGATTGCTTAAGTATTGGTGAACTTAATCTACAAGCCATTACCACAGGACTTGCCGTCATGAATAAGAAAATCGCTCAATCCATCGCTTTAATGGGTTTTCCGGCCATGTTTATAGCGGGTTTTTCCGTCCAGGCCGCCACGATTTCGACAAGCACCAACTTTTCGTACAGTACGACAACCAACCCAAATCCGGTGAAAGATACGACTTCAACCGGCGGAGCGGTTTCTGCATCGTCTATCTCGGCGGGCAGTTTGACGGTAGGTAACGCCCTTGCCCGGTTCGATTCCTCCATGGGTGTGCTCACGGGTGTCAGTTTCGACCTGACCTCGGACCAGACTTTAAGCGTTGACGGCTCCGTGAAGAGAAGCAGCAGCACCGGAAACGCCAGCATTTCAGGTACTAGTTCCAGTGCGGCTCAGGTAAGAACCGGCAGTAACAGCTCAATCGATACTGGAATCACCAGTACGACATTCAATGCAAATGGCTTAGACGCCTTGTCCGCGAGTGCCAGCACGAGCGCATCGAGCACTGCGAAATCGCTGTCCGCGTCGGATACCTTCGCAAGCAATTCGAATCAAACAATTGCTAGCTCAAAGCTGAATAACTTTGTTGGAAGCGGAAGCCTCAGCGTCGGAAGTGGTAGCTCCAACGCGGTGCGGCTGACCTGGTCACCGTCCGCCTTGTCAGCTCAACTGACGGGGAGCAATCTGATAAGTTCCAATGCTACCTCGACGCTGTCTTGGTCGGGCACCGCCGGATTCACGTATACCTATCTTCTCCACTCGCTCGCGTCATTCAATTCTGGATCAAGCGCGAGCAATGAACTGACTTTGGATTTCGGTAATGTGACGAAAGGCAGTTCCGTGTCTCCATTCGATTTCAGCCTTTTCAATCTGAGTGGTGATCGCACCGGGCTCGATTTCATGGGCATTTCCGGCACAGGCGGAACCTCGACACTAACGACAAATCTGCCGACAGGATTCTCTAATCTTGGCGCTGGTGATTTCCTGTCCTATGCGGCGTTCCTCGATACTTCCTCAGTCGGAAGCTTTGCTGCGACCTATATTCTGCATTTCCGCGACACCCTGGGCACCGGCGCCAGTTCCAGCCAGCGGAGCGGGCAGACCTTGACCCTGAACTTGCTCGGCACTGTTGTGGCACCGGTTCCCGTGCCGCCGGCTCTATGGCTGTTCGGCAGTGCGATTGCTGCCATGGGAATCATCGGACGCCGACGCGGCCAAGTCTAGATCGAAGTTTTCTCCGGGGGCGGTTGCCCCATGCCAAAAGCGTCCGGGCTTATTGCACGGACGCTTTTTTTTTTCGGGAAGTCGCTGGGGGGCGCGCAGCGCCAGAGATGGTCTGCAGCTGTTCTGTGAGTCCGAAGGGCTCCAGGTCGCCTATACTGATCCAGCAGCGCAGCACGTGCGCTGCAATCGTCCACTTCCTGTCGTCGGCCCGGTCTTTCCGCCGGGAAACCAAGGAATTCGCTGCGCTGCCAAGAGCGGAAAGTCCAAAAGGAGACTCCATGAAAACCCTCGAAGAAATGTTTGCCCATACCCAGAATTTGCCGACGGTTCCAGAAGTGGTGCTGGAACTTATCAAGAGCTTTGACGACCCGCAAGCGGACGGCAAACAGATTGCCAAGAAGATCGCGATGGACCAGGTGCTGGTGGCGCGCGTTCTGCGCATGGCCAATTCCGCGCGCTTCGGACTGCCCCGTCAGGTGGCTTCCATCGATGACAGCATGATGGTGCTGGGTTTCAACGCGGTCCGCACCCTGGTGGTCGCGAGCGGGCTGGCGAGCGCCTTCAAGGGACCTCCGGGCTTTGACCTCAAGGGCTTCTGGCGCCTGAGCGCCGCTACGGCGGAATACGCCCAACTGCTGGCCAAGCCGGCCGGACAACGGACGGACCTGGCCTATTCGGGCGGCTTGATGCTGCATATCGGCATGCTGCTGATTCTCCTGGAGATGCCGGAACAGGCCCAAGTGGTCGCGCGCGCGGTGGATACCGGAGGCAGCCGGGCCGGCGTGGAGGCGGGGTTGCTCGGATTCAATCATGCCAATGTCAGCGCGGAATTGGCCAAGCGCTGGAACTTCCCGGACCAACTGGTCCAAGCATTCAACGCTTACCCCTCGCCCCTGGCGGCGGAACCTTTCATCCCCCTGGCTGGCGTGTTTCATCTGGCGGATTATCTGGCTACGCGGCAGGACCAGGGGGCCGATCTCGAGGCTCTGCGGGCAGGATTGCCGGAGGCGGTTGTCAGCAAGCTTGGCCTGGACGCGGACGCCCTGATGGCATCGCTGCCGCCCTATGAGGAGGCTTCCCGCGGGCTGGACGAGTTGATGCATTAAGCAGTTGGCGCGTGGCTGGCCTGATTCAGGTCAGGCTGGCTTGCGGCGCAAACGCGTAGATGCCTGCTTCGTCGACCTTAAGACGCACCGCCTGCCCCTGCGCGAACAGCCTCTGCCCGGCCATTCTCGCCACCAGGGGCGCCGATTCCGCCGGGGCGGCTTCGGGCCTGAAGTACAGCAAGGTTTCATGACCCAGGTAATCCGCCCACAGGGCCCGCGCTTGCAGCCAACCGTCGTCGGCGACGTGAAACGCCTCTGGTCTCAGCCCGCAGGTCAACTGGCCTGATTCCGGAATCGGCGTTTCCTTTGTGGCCTGGGGCTGCCTGGCCGGAACCCAATGTCCCCATAGATCCACCAGCAGCCTTCCGGCCGTGTCGAATTTTGCGAGCGCCTGAAACAGGTTCATGGGGGGGCTGCCCATAAATCCCGCCACGAAGGGATTGGCTGGCTGCTCGTAGATCGCCTCGGGCGCGGCCGCCTGCATCAGCCGGCCGCCCTCCAGCACCGCGATGCGCTCGCCCAGGGTCATGGCCTCCACTTGGTCGTGGGTGACATACACCATGGTCGTTCCGGTCCGCTTCTGCAGTTCTCCGATTTCCGCCCGGACCTGCACGCGCAGCTTGGCGTCCAGGTTGGACAGGGGTTCGTCCAGCAGGAACACGGCGGGTTCTCGAACCAAGGCGCGTCCCATGGCAACCCTTTGTCTCTGACCACCGGATAACTCGCGGGGCAGCCTTTCCAACAGATCCCTGAGCGCCAGCATCTCCGCGGTGCGCTCCAGGCGAGTCCGGATCTCCCCTGCGGGGAGCTTGCGCATGCGCAGCGGAAATTCCAGGTTGCCGCGCACCGTCATGTTCGGGTAGAGGGCGTAATCCTGGAACACCATGGCAACGTTGCGCGCCTGGGGCGAGAGACGGCTGGCGTCCTGCCCGCCGATCAGGATGCGGCCTTCACTCATGGTCTCCAGGCCGGCCAGCAGGCGCAACAGCGTGGATTTGCCGCAGCCCGATGGCCCCACGAAGACCATCCGCTCGCCGTCGGCGATGTCCAGGTTGAAGTGCCGGATCGCTGTGTGGCCGTTGGGGTAAATCTTGCCGACATTTTCAAAGCTGACGCTGGCCATGGCATGGGTGTTCTCAAGGAGGCGTCCGAGTCGTGGCCGGACAGCGCCACCGGATCGGGGCGCTCACGACCTCCAGTTCGTTTTACGGGTTCAGAACGCAGGGCCCTGATTGTAGCGGTAGTGCAGCGGGGCGTGAATCGATGGCCTGGAGGCCTCTGCCGGAATGCAGTGAGAGGGGCCGCTGTCGAGGGAATTTACAAGCCGTGTAGCGGCTGCTGGAGTCGTGGGCCAAGGCATCGATATCCCGCTGACTTGAAACTCACTTGTTCGAGGTGGCAGGTTTTTTGTCTTATTTTATAATAAGTTCTTGGCTTATCTTGACGCTGCGGAGGATCTTGTAAATACCAGTTAATTAAGGTCGTTGATGTGTGCTGCGGGAATCGTCTTGGATAAGACTTTGGCTTAATTTTTTGGTCTCCCATCATCCTCGCGGGCTGTTCCGAATTTTACCGTCTCATGGAGCTTTCATGAATTCATTCTTGGGCGTTTCCCAACCGCTTCTTCCAGCCAGGCTTACAACGCTGTGCATTCTCGTGCTTTCAATGGTCTCCCAGGCCTACGCGCGGGAGGCCTATGACCTAGCCTCTCTGGGCAATGATGGCATCTTGCCGGATAGCTTTTACAATGCGGATCATGCGGCGGTGACGCCCGACGGCCGTTATGTGGTGTTTCGATCCGGTGAGTCGAAACTGGTCAGTCCCAATACCTCCGGTTATCAGATTTTCCTGCGCGACCGACGCTTGGGGACCACCGAACTGATCTCCCGCAGCAATGGGGGGCAATATGGCAACGGTTCAAGCGACTGGCCTTCAATCTCCAATGATGGCTGCCGCGTGGTGTTCGAGTCGGATTCGACCAATCTGGTGAGCGGCGATGCGAATGGTACAACCGACGTCTTTCTGCGCGACCGATGCACTTCGCCGGCCTCTACCCGTCTGGTCAGCGTGGATTCCAGTGGTACTCAGGCCGGTGGCCAGAGCAAGCGCGGCGATGTGTCCGGTGACGGCGAAGTTGTTGCCTTTTGGTCCTATGCCACCGATCTGGTGCCGGGCGTCACGCGCGCCGGTCAAATCTACGCGCACAATCTGACCAGCGGCGAAACCTCACTGGTTTCCAAGAGCGCCACGACCCTCGGTGAGGGTGGAATCTTTGGGTCTGATTGCCCGGCCATCTCCGACGATGGAAGCCGGATCGCATTTTGGTCCTATGCCAGCGATCTGGTAGCGGTGGATGCCAACAGCATGTGGGACATTTTCCTCTATGATGCCAACAGTGACGAGGTTGCCCTGGTCTCGTCCAGCAGCCTCGGCGGTCAGCAGGCTCAGGGCGGTGAGGGAATCAGTTCCGTATCCTGTCCTGCAATATCCGGGGATGGACGCTTTGTGGCATTTCCCTCCCGGGGCACCCAACTGATCGCCGGTGACTCCGTTACCGGCGACATATTCCTCAAGGACACCCAGACCGGAACGTTGGCGAAGGCCAGCGTCAGCAGCAGTGGTGTCTCCGGCAACGGCGATTCACTATACCGTCCCTCCCTGTCAGAGGACGGCACCTGGGTAGCCTTTTACAGCGATTCCACCAATCTGGCGTCCGGTAGCGGCAGAGTCTTCGTCCATAACCGTGTCAGCGGCCAGACCTTGGGATTCGCCGACACCTCCAGCGGCGACAACTACCCCGTGATTTCGGGCGATGCGTACGGGCGGTTCCTGGCCGGATTCTGGGGGGCTTCCCTGGATTCTCGCTACGACAGTTCGGGCGTATTCGTCCATGACCGCCATAACCAGCCAGTGGCCAATGCCGGTTCGGCGCAGACCGTCAAAGTGGGCGAAACGGTTACCCTGGATGGCAGCGGCAGCTACGAGCCCGACAACTACTTCCCAGTTCCCAGTCCGGGACTTACCTACCACTGGTCTCAAGTGGAGGGGCCCGAGGCGGTCAGCTTCTCCAGCGCTACGGCGGTTAAGCCGACTTTCGTGCCCGCGACGGCCGGCAGTTATACCTTCCAGTTGGTGGTAAATGACAGCGTGGAGGATAGCGATCCCAGTCGTGTCACGATCACCGTACAAGCACCGACGCCGGATACCCCGGGACCACAGGTGGACCCTAACACCGGTGCCAGCGTGACCCTGCTAACACCGGACGACGGGACTCCCTGGATGGTGGGCAAGAAGTATCAGATCCAGTGGAACTCCGACAAGTTGCCGAAGAAGAAGCGCCTGGGCTTGTTCATTGTGCTGGATCTGGAAGGTAGCGATCTGAAACTGATCAGGCTGGGCCTAAAGCCGAACGGAAAGCTGAAGGTGAAGGTAAAGAAATCCTGGTTGACCGCAACGGCCTCGGTGGTTGTCTGCAGTCTGCCTTCGAAGAAGGATCCGAGCGTGGTCTGCGACGCCGGCAACTTCTTTCCCATTCTGCCCAAAAACAGCTTCTGATGCGCTGAAGTAGGGATTCAGCCCCGCGTGCCATGAGGTTCCGTGGGGCTGAGTTCACTGGAGTGGGGCATTTCCTCCAATACGAGAGAGAGAACGGACCGCTGGCGTCGATAATTTATTGCGGCCACTTTCTGGCAAGAGCGAGGCGACCATTATTCTTGTACAGCCGCCGCGGTGAGTTCAGAAAGATCTGTTACGGCTCACGGTAATGCGATTTCGCGTTCTATCTAAAAAGTGAAAAAACTGAATTCCAGTGATCTGACATCCTAAGATGTTCCGCAGGAGAATGTTGCTATTCGGGGATAATTGGGTTTGTGCTTTCATCGGCTCGGGCCGGTAGCAACCACATGGGGTATCCATGGCTCGGATTCGCCTTAAATAGGCGTGATGGGGCTCGAACGCTTCCTGCAGTAATCGTCAATAATCGTAATCAAGGCGCTGTTCAGAGGGTTGCCATCAGGCCGGATAAGGTTCTGCGCCGGTCAATCAGGCGTTTGACATGATTTCGCAGGGTGTCGAAGGGTACCGGTTTTTTAAATACCCTGATTCCTGGAGGCAGCCCGCCCTGGGCTTCTATGCTGGTGTCATCCAGTCCGGTCACCACCACGATTTCGAGACCTTCGCGAAGTGCAGAGCCGTGGAGGGTGCGGATCATGCTGAACCCATCCATGCCAGGTAACATCAGGTCGGCAATCAGCATGTCGGGGGATGTGCGGCCCACCAGAATGAGTCCATCATAACCATTGCTAGCGGTGGACAACTCGACGGGAAGATCCCAGTGCTCGAAGCACAGACGGTAGAGCTTGAGCAGTACGTTGTCATCTTCTACGACCAGGACCCGCAATTTTTCGATTTCAGGTTCCAGTGTGATCCGAAATTGCGCCACTTCAGCCGGTGCTTTATCGCCCACCCTGGGCGCGTCCTCCTTGCGGCCGCCCATCAGGAGATGGTCCACGGAGCGCTGGGTGATTCGGCGGTGCCCGCCTTCAGTTTTCCAGGCTTCCAGGATGCCCTGCTCGCTCCAGAGTTGAGCGGTCCGCAGGGAAATCCCCAACCGGTTCGCTGCTTCACGAGTGGTGAGAAACGCGTACTTACTCGTTTGTTCGGACATGGCCGCACCGTTTCGAATGTGCGTACAAGTTACCAGATTCTCGCTTTGATGCTAAAGAGCGAGAAAATACAATTCAACGATTTCGGCGGCATGCCGGTGCCAACGTGTTACACGGGACGCGAGCGGGAACGGTAGCCGGGCTACTTCATGCCGAATGTTAGGTGCCGGGGAACATGGCGCGCCGGACCCGGTGAGTGAAAGGGTGAATACTAAGTGAAAACAATCGAAAACCTGTTGATCAGCACGGCGGTGATGACGGACTCGGAAGCGGTTGCCGTCATGACCGTGGAATTGCTGGAAGAAATCATGGCCTTGACCGGCGCCCGCCAGTTCCAGGCCGATCGCTCAAGGATCGCGAAGCATTGCGCGGAATGGCTGGAGGAAGGCAGCTATCGGATTTTTCTCGCGCGATCGGCGGATGGCGGCAGCCCGCTGGGTTTCATTTCGGCGGTGGAAATGCGCGCTCTCTATGCCGGAGGCTGCTTCGGCATGATTCCCGAGCTTTACGTGCGTCCGAGCTTTCGCGGCGAGGGTATCGGCCGCGCCTTGCTCGAGCACGTCAAGGCTCAAGGACGGCAACGGAGCTGGACGCGCCTGGAGGTGACCACTCCACCACTGCCGCAGTTCGAACGTACCCTGAGCTTTTACGAGCGGGAAGGATTCGAGGTGGCCGGCGGGCGCAAAATGAAAGTGTCCCTATGACGGTGAGGCGGCGCCGCTGGCCGGGCCTGCTCGTTGCCCTGTTGCTGGCGGCCTGCGGCAGCGAGCAACCGGACGTGGTCGAGTTCTGGGCCCTGGGGCGCGAGGGCGAGGCGGTGCGCGGCTTGATGCCGGAATTCGAGCGCCGCCACCCGGGCGTGCAGGTCAAGGTGCAGCAGATTCCCTGGAGCGCGGCCCATGAAAAGTTGCTCACCGCCTATGCCGGGGACGCCATGCCCGATGTGTTCCAGTTGGGAACCACCTGGGTCGCGGAATTCGCCGCGCTTGGCGCCGCCGAGGATCTGGCGACGTGGGCTAACCGCACCGGCATGCCATTGGGTGACTTCTTTCCAGGCATTCTCGATGCCAGCCGGGTGTCGGGCCGCTTGTATGCCATTCCCTGGTACGTGGACACGCGCGTGCTGTTCTACCGCAAGGATCTGCTGGCCCGGGCCGGCGTGACGCAACCGCCGCAAACCTGGGAGGCCTGGCTGGCTGCCATGCAGCGGCTGCGCGAGCAGGGGCGCTTTGCCATCCTGTTGCCGGTGAACGAATGGCAGGTGCCGGTGATCCTCGCGCAGCAGTTGGGCGCGGGGATGCTGAGGGAAGAAGGGCGCTTTGGGGATTTTCGCGCCGCGCCGTTTCGCCAGGCCTTTGCCTTCTATGTGGACCTGTTCCGGCAAGGCCTGGCGCCCGCCGTTTCCGACACCCAGGTTTCCAATCTGTACCAGGAGTTCGCCGAGGGCTACTTCGGCCTTTACCTGACCGGACCCTGGAACCTGGGAGAGTTCCGCCGCCGTCTGCCTGACAGACTGCAGGATCAGTGGGACACGGCGCCGCTGCCGGCGCCCGATGTTTCGTATCCGGGTGTGTCCTTGGCGGGCGGTGCCAGTCTCGCCATGTCGCCGCGCTCCAGGCAGCGGGAGCACGCTTGGCAGTTGATTCAGTTCCTGGCGGAGACTCGCGTTCAAGCCGGTTTCTACCGCAGCACCGGGGACCTGCCGGCGCGCGTTTCGGCCTGGGATGACCCGGACTTGGGTCAGGATTCCAAGGCCCGGGCGTTTCGCGTGCAACTGGAACACGTCGCCGCCGTGCCCAAGGTTCCCGAATGGGAGCGCATCGCCAGCAAGCTGGCGCACTACGCGGAAAGCACGGTGCGTGGCGAGATGACGGAGGATGCGGCGCTCACCGCCCTCGACCAGGATGTGGACGCGATACTGGAAAAGCGCCGCTGGCTCATGGACCATGGGCGTTGGTAGAACCGCCTTGTCTGGAGCATCCGCGCCGCATGTCCATGGCCAAACCTGATCTGGCATCCATCAGCCCCGGTGTCTGGTTCGCTGCCCCGGCGCTCGTCTTGATCGCCGTTTTCTTTGTGCTGCCAGTCGCCGCCGCGCTGATGCTGAGCTTTACCGATTTCGACATCTACGCCCTGGGCGATCTGTCCCGGTTGCGCTGGGTCGGGGTAGGCAATTATCTGCGCCTGGTGGGCGATCCTCTGTTCTGGACCGCGCTGAAGAACACCCTTTACTTCATGGCGGTGGGTGGACCGCTGTCCGTGGCTGTTTCCCTGGGGGCGGCCTTGCTGGTGAACAACCGCTTGGTGAGGTTCCAGGGTCTGTTCCGGGTGCTGTTCTTCCTGCCGGTGGTGGCCACTCTGGTGGCTGTCGCGGTGGTGTGGCGCTATTTGTATCAGCCGCGCCATGGCTTGCTCAATGTCGCGCTGAGCCATCTGGGCCTGGATCCGGTGGACTGGCTCGGCGATCCCGATTGGGCCATGCCGGCCCTGATCCTGATGGCGGTGTGGAAGAACTTCGGCTTCAACATGATCGTTTTCATCGCCGGGCTGCAAGCCATACCCCGGCGTCTTTACGAAGCGGCCCAGATCGACGGCGCAGGAGCATGGCAGCAGTTCCGACATATCACGCTGCCCCTGCTGGCGCCCACCTTTATCTTCGTGACCGTCATCACCATGATTGGTTACCTGCAGTTGTTCGCCGAGCCCTATGTGATGACTCAGGGCGGCCCGGCCAATCGCACCCTCAGCCTCGGCCTGCTGATGTTCCAGGAGGGATTCCGCTGGTGGAACATGGGTTACGCGTCTGCCATTGCTTTCGCCCTGTTCGTCCTGATCCTGCTGGGCAGCCTGGTGCAATTGCGGATTCGCCGGCCATGAACGGGACACGGAGGGTGCAGGCGGTGCTGGTCAACCTGATCCTGCTGGCTGGGGTGGTGCTGACCCTGTTCCCCCTGGTTTGGATGTTTTCCGTGTCGCTGATGCCGGCCAACGAGGCGGTGCGGTTCCCGCCTCCGCTCTGGCCTGAAGCGGTAACACTGGAGCATTACCGCACGCTATTCGGCCACTTGGATCTGGGGCTTTGCTTGCGCAACAGCCTGCTGGTAGCCAGCCTGTCCACGATTCTGTCCGTGCTGCTGAATTCCCTGGCGGGCTATGCCTTCGCCAAATTCCAATTTGCCGGCCGGGATCGATTGTTTCGTTGGATGCTGGCCGCCATGGTGATTCCCGGGCAGGTGGCGATGCTGCCGCTGTATCTCCTGCTCAAGCACCTGGGCCTGGTCAATACCTTTGCCGGGGTGATCGTTCCCGGCATGGCGAGCATTTTCGGTATCTTTCTGATCCGTCAGTTCGTCCGGTCCATACCCGACAGCCTGCTCGACGCTGCCCGCATCGATGGGGCCAGCGAACTGCGAATCTACTGGAGCCTGGTGCTGCCCCTGTGCCGCCCGATCCTGGTGACCCTGGCGGTGTTCACCTTTCTGGGAAGCTGGAGCGATTTCCTGTGGCCGCTCATCGTGCTCACCGACAGCGAGCGCTATACCTTGCCGGTGGCCCTGGCCAATTTGATGGGGGAGCACGTGCAGGACACGGAGTTGATGATGGCGGCCGCCGTCCTGACCCTGATGCCGGTGCTGCTGCTGTTCCTCGCGCTGCAGCGCTATTACATGGAAGGCCTGACCCTGGGGGGCGTCAAGGAATGAATGCCAGGGTCGTGTTTCTTAATCGTGAACAGTACGTAAAACAAGGTCACTATTGTAAACCCGTGATGCCTGGTTATAGTGAAACGGTAGGTTTTTAATACTGGTTTGCCAACAGTTCGCGAGGTATGCACATGATCGGCATTACGTGGGTGGAAATCTTCCTGTTTGGCTTGTTTGCTGGGACTCTGGCGTTCTCGATCGGCTTTTGCGTCAACAACTATGCACGCAACGAGGCCAACAAACTGGTGGGTAAGACGGCCGAGTCACAGGACTGAAGAATTCAGTCCAGCCGGTTCTCCACCACCAGAAACCATTGACGGGTGGGTGTCGGCTGCAGATAGCCGTCGGGTGTCAGGGTCAGCTCGCTGCGTGACACCGAGTTGCGCACATTGCCGCCGATGGCATGCAGGGTCTGGCCGCGCTTTTCCACCACGATGTCGCAGTGCAGCTTGGTGTTCTCAAGCAGGTAGGCCGGGGGCGGCTCGCTGATGTAGGGGGACACCACCGGTTCGCGCGTCGCGCAGATCAGGTCGCCTGCCCGTGGCGAGTATTCGCGGATGGTCCGGGGCACGAATACGCTGTCGCCGTAGCGCGCTCCGTTCAAAAAATGCGCAAGATAGACCCAATGGGCCCTGGCTGGCGGGAACCATTCCTCGGACACGCCCGCGGCCTCCATGACCCAGCTGATGAAGGCGGCGGACCAGGGTTGCTGGCAGTCGAAGCCGTTCAAACCGGGTGAATGGGCGGAGCGCCAGTACATGTTGACGCGCTCGGCGTGGCGGTAGTCGTCGTCCTCCCATTGGCCGACGCGCGGGATGCTCTCGCCCTGATCGTCGTAGATGACCCGCTGATTGCCGAAAAACTCCCATTCGTGGCGCGCCATGCTCAGGATGCGGTCCTTGTAGGAGCGTTGCGCGTAACGGTAGCTCGGCAAAGGCGGTTGCAGGCGCGTGGCTGGCGCGGGTGTTGCGGCGGGGGCAGGCTTAGCCGGGGTCGTCGGGGCCTTCGCGGGTTTTCCGGCGCAGGCGGCGAGCGTCACGGCGACGATCAAGGGTGGTAACAGCGGCAGGCGTTTCACGGCTTTCTTTCCTGTAGCGAATGGGCAGCCGTTTCCTCGGCTGCAGGGGGTGCGGGGGCCAGGCTGCGGCTACCGGCGCGTGGTGAGTTCAACGGGGCGGGCGTCTCGCATCGCGAAACCAGGACCGGAACTTTTCCATGCGCGCCGCCTGGGCCGCGGGGGCGTGGCGCCTGCAGCTTGCATATTCAGGGCTGCCTGGACGCGCTCCCCAGCGGACCTCGACGCAGTCGTTGGGATTATAGGCCATCTCCAGCGCGGATTTGCGCTCCAGCAATTCACCGAGGCTTAGTCGCTGGAGGCTGCCGTCGCTGCGGGTGTAAGTGATGCTACGTTCTTCCGCGCGCGCGGCGTGATAGGCCTCCAACTCCTCTGCGGCGGCATCCGGCGATTCGCCATCCAATGCATAGAGCTCAGGATGCTCGCGCAAGTGCTGCGGCATGCCCTGCAGCACCTTCATGGCGATGAGCAGGCGCATGTCGCGGGAAGGGGTGGAATAGTCCTCCCAGGGGCCTACGGTTTCGAAGATGGCTGCGCCGTCGGGCATGGGAATGGTGGCGCCGGGGTTCTTGCGGAAATAGCCCTCGCCGTTTTCCACCGAGGTGATGCGCGTATCCAGTTGTTCCATCAGGGCGTCCAGCATCGCCTCGTATGACCTGCGTGGCGGCAGTCCCTTGGGGTTGATGAGGTTTTGCATGCGGGCATAGAAGTCCTCCGCGTCCAGGGCCTTCTGTTCCAGTGAGATCGGCAGCGCCTGTGCCGCGTCCATCAACTCGCTATTGGAGGCTGGCCGTAAGCCGCCCGGAGTGCTCGACAGGGGGCGGAATGCCTTGAATCCCGGGCCCGCGCTGGCGATGGGGTTGGCGTAGAGGAAGGTTCCCTGCCAGAAGCGCTTGCGGCTGACCGAGTTGTCCGGCTGTGCGTCCACCGCCAACAGCAAGCCGGGCTGCGTCGCGGTCTGGGGAATCCATTGGGTCAGCACCAGCACATGGCCATAAGGGTCGGCGTAGACGGTGCCGGGCCACAGGGTCTCGCGGCTTAGTTCCACCGGATAGAAGTCGCTGGCTTCATCGTTCAGGGCGGTGCGGGCGCTGCCCGAATGCACTCCGTCCGCCAACTGCCGGGACACGGCGCGGAAACCAGCCTGACCGAGTGTTCCGCGGGCAAATTCGCGCACGATCCTGGCCGGGCCGCAACGCGGCGGCGCGGCGGAACTGCCGCGGCTGCAGGCACGGTACGCCACGGGCAGGCCTAGTTTCCAGGCGAAATAGCTTCTCAGGAAATAGGGCAGGTCGGCGCAATCCGGGGTGGCGGGAAGCCCCTTATCCTCGCCCAGACCGAGGTAACCATACAGAAAGTTACGCTCCGGGTTCCGAAGCACTGGCTCAAGGGAAGGGAAGCTCAGGTTCTCATCCGCGGGCGCATCGAAAAGCTGTTCGATCCAGGCGGAGTAAAAGCCCTCGGTGGCCAGGTCCCAGACGTTACCTCCGCTGTCGGCGGGCAGGCCGTCGCCCACGCGCAGGGACAGGCAGGGTCCGGTGCCGCCGTCGGCGCGCAGTCGGTAGTTGCCCAAGCGTAAGGGGCCAGTCCGGGCCGAGAGGCTCCACGGCGGACCGCCGCGCCGGGTGCCTTCCAGATCGGACGCCATTCCGGACGCATCCTCCAGGGTCAGTTGGCGCAGCGGACCCTGCGTGGAGACGGCCATGATCCATAGGTCATCGCCCGACCGCGGGAAACGAGGGGAAACCCAGATGCCACTACCCTCGGGTGAAACGCAGGCGCTGTCGTCAGACTCCTGCGCAAGGGCGTGCCCGCTGCTTAATAGAAGCGTGGACAGCAAGGCGGCGAATACGAGGCGGCTCATGTCAGCTCAAGTGCATGCCCAGGAAGCTCGGATGGTCGGTCAAGATGGCGGTGATCCAGCCGGTGAAAGCCAGCGCCAGGGTGAAGGCGGCGATGCCGCTGCCCCAGGCCAAGAGCATAGCGGCGCTCCGGTCGGCCTGCAACGCACAAGCAGCCATGACGGCAAGCAAAGCGATGAAGGCGGCGAAACCGATTGCGGCAACGGCCACCAGGGGGTAAACGCACCAGGGGCAGTGGGGTTCGGGTGCGCCCGCCCGCAGCGCGTTGCAGTGGACGTAAAGCCCGGCCCAGGGCCAATCGCAGCCGCAGGAAAACCACAATCCGCAAAGCGGCGTCAGCAGCAGGGCGGCGACGCCTCCGGTCAGTGCCAAGACAGTCCAGTCGGGTCTGGCGGGCAATGGAACTACCTTGTTATGGTTGCAATGAATTGGATGTGGTAAGCGGCGACATGGGTGCCGTCTGCCCGTCAGCTTACGCAAGTCAGCGAGGGTCTGCCAAGCAGCCCCGATTGCCGCCGCTGGGCGCGTGAGTTGCCCGCGGTGCCGGCGATCGCCGCCGGTTGTCGCTTTCGGGACAATGCTAGGCCGATAGTGCTCCAAAGTGGACAGGGCTTACCGGTTTAGGACCGCCCTGGATTGGGTAAGCGGGGAGACT
This sequence comes from Methyloterricola oryzae, assembly GCF_000934725.1. Taxonomy (NCBI): domain Bacteria; kingdom Pseudomonadati; phylum Pseudomonadota; class Gammaproteobacteria; order Methylococcales; family Methylococcaceae; genus Methyloterricola; species Methyloterricola oryzae. Next base: position 121,985 of record NZ_JYNS01000003.1, on the reverse strand, counting down.
CGAAGCTGGGTCTGAGGCGCGTAATCTCAGTGTTTAGGGCTGTTGGAGGAGGCGGCGAGGAACTGTCGCCGCCGGTCAGATCCGCTTTGGCACATTTCTCGCGAGATACAGGGACTGGAGTGCCTGGCGATCGAACCCGCGCCAATTCCAAGACGGTTTCGGGGCACATCAACCACCCCTACAGACAGGTAGAGCATGGCCATCATTGAAGTCACCGACGAAAGTTTTTCCCAGGTAATAGACGCCAACCCCATCGTAATCCTGGACTTCTGGGCTACCTGGTGCGGCCCGTGTCGCTCCTTTGCGCCCATCTTCGAGGCGGCGGCGGAAAAGTACCCGGAACTGTGTTTCGGTAAGGTCGATACGGACAGGCAACGCGAACTCTCGCAGGGTTTTGACATCCGCTCCGTGCCCACGCTGATGGTGCTGCGGGACAAGATCATGGTGGTGCGTGAATCCGGTGCCCTGCCTGCCAGTTCGCTGGAAAAGGTCATCGAGCATGTGCTGAATCTGGACATGGATGCGATTCGAGCCGAGATCGAAGCCAGGGACCGGAACCAGGCCCAGGACACCGTCAGCTAGAGCAAACGGATGGCGCAGCCGCATCGACTCCGAAGCTGGTAGCCGCCAGTCCCCCAGCATTACGGGGCTTGGCTCGGCGTAGCTCATTTAGGCGGGACATTTTCGTCCTGCGAATCAACATCTAGAGACCCGCTCCAATTCTGGCAAAGCGTCGAGGGTTGGTCGCCGGAGTCTCGGACGCTGGCCGGCCGGGGGGCCTGGTGAGGTTCCCCGGAAGCCATCCCTGTCCCGCCCATGCCCGATTCCTCCAGGACCAACCCTGACGCTAAATTACTGGATTCATTGTTACAGATGAGTTACAACCTGGGCCGTAGCCTCCAACGATAGGTGTCCGCCCGCAACGGGCGAAGAATGGCACTTGACCTCAGTTTTGGCTGCCGTGCGCGGTCGTGGTTTCTGTTAAGGATTGATAGGGGCTGCGACCACCGGCAACTCCTCTGTTCATCATCCGTAACAACGACCCTGTCATGATGGCCGCCGGCCCGCAGTGCGCGAGCCGATTGCGTGCTCGCCGCCCTGGCTGACCCGAGGGATGTGGAGGCGAGATAACGCCGGTTCCACGGCGACACAACAACGATTAGGGAGTCCCGTCATGCGTATCCTGCTTCTTTCCAGCGCGTACAACAGCCTCACCCAACATGCCCACATTGAACTGAAAGCCATGCGCCACTGGGTTGGCGTTGCCGTGGCGACCGACGCCCAGGCCATGCGCCAGGCAGTCAGCCAGTTCCAGCCCGATCTCATCCTGTGTCCCATGCTCGCCCAGGTCATCCCGCGGGAAATTTGGGAAAATCACGTCTGCCTGATCCTGCATCCCGGCATTGTCGGCGACCGCGGGGCCAATTCGCTGGATTGGGCCATCCTCAATGACGAGAGCCATTGGGGTGTTACCGTGGTCCAGGCGGCCGAGCATGTGGACTCCGGCCCCATCTGGGCCACGTATGAGTTCAGGATGCGCGATACCAGCAAGAGCAGCCTGTATCGTGACGAGGTGACCCGTGCGGCGGTGCGCGCCATGCTGGTGGCGGTGCGGCGATTTGAGAGCGGCCTGTTCGTGCCCGCGCCACTTGATTACTCCCGGCCCGGTGTCAAAGGGCGCTTCCGCCCGGTGGTCAAGGCGACGCAACGCCGGGTGAACTGGGAATGTGACAGCATGGACGCCATCGTGCGCAGGATCCGCTCGGGCGATGGCGCGCCCGGCGTGCTGGACGAAATCTGCGGGCGCGAAGTCTATTTGTACGGCGCCCACCGCGAGGGCTCCCTGGTCGGCAAGCCGGGCGACATCATCGCCCAGCGGCACGGCGCCATCTGCCGCGCGGCGGTCGACGGGGCCGTGTGGATCTCGCACATGAAGGTCAAGGGCGAGACGCCCCGCGATACCTTCAAGCTGCCGGCGGCCATGGTGATTCCGGAGATGCTCGACGAGGTGCCGGAGGTGCCGGTTCCCTTGCATGCCGATCTGCGCGCGGCCACCTTTCGCGACATCTGGTACGAGGAACACAATGAAATCGGCTATGTGAATTTCCGCTTCTACAACGGTGCCATGGGCACCGAGCATTGCCGGCGCCTGGAACAGGCCATGCATTACGCGCGCAGCCGCCCGACCAAGGTGATCGTGCTGCTGGGCGGGCGCGATTTCTGGTCCAACGGCATTCATCTCAACCTGATCGAGGCGGCGGCGGATCCGGCTGCGGAGTCCTGGGACAACATCAACGCCATGAACGATTTCGTATTGAGCCTGCTGCAGGCGACCAATCACCTCACTATCGCCGCCATGTACGGCAGCGCCGGCGCCGGGGGCGTGATGATGTCGCTGGCGGCCGACCGGGTGTTCGCCCGCGAAGGCATCGTGCTCAACCCGCACTACAAGGGCATGGGCGGACTGTATGGTTCGGAGTACTGGACGTATTCATTGCCGAAACGGGTGGGCGCGGTCATGGCGGAACGGCTCACCGAGCAGTGTTTGCCCGTGGGCGTGCATGAAGCCAAGGCCATGGGCCTGATCGACGACGTGATCATCCTCGATGACCTGGGCAACGGCGGTTTTGAGCGGTTCCGGGATCAGATCACGCGCATTGCCGAGCATGTGGCCCAGGGCGAGGACTTTGCCGGGCAGGTGCAACGGAAGCGCGAGGATCTGGAGATGGCCGAACGCACCAAGCCCCTGGCCAAGTACCGAATGGAAGAACTGGCGGAAATGAACCGCAACTTTTGGGGCGATGACCCGAGCTATCACCAGGCCCGCACCGCCTTCGTGCGCAAGCTGCCAAGGCCCGGGCATCTGAAATGCAGCGCCGCCCAGGAAGCCGGCTGTGGCAATGAGAACTGCGCGGACGCCTTGCAGACAGCCGCCAACCGCTGCGCCGTCGCGGCGGGAGGCTGGGCGGGGTAATTCGAAAAGCGCCGATGGTCTTGCGCGGATTTGACCGGGTCACGGGGTACGGCAGAAGGCCCGTACCCCGATGAGTTGCTGTTTAGTTAAGAGCTTTGCCCGCGTCGATCAAACCATGTCCGTAAGCCTCGCTGTCGGGAATCGGGTCGCTGCCAAGATGGCAATAGCCTGGGGCGGGCGGTCTTTTCGGATTATTTAGTATGCCAATACAGGGAACGCCAGTCCTGTCACCTTCCGTCAGGTCGGTCGCGCTTAGCGGGGGTGTGGTGTTGCCGGTCAGCTTGCGGGCACTCTCTTTCAATTCTTCGTACAGTTCATCCGGCTGCCGCCGAAGCTCTGGGTGTTTGCTGGCAATCAAGGCAAGGACTGCCGCCACATGGGGCGTCGCTTCCGACGTTCCCATGGTATTGCTGTAATTTTGATTGGGTGCAAATCCTGGCGGGATTGGTTGGCTTGGTAGGTGGGGGAGTGAAAGCGGCTTTTTTGGGTGTGCGTCCGAGCCGTCAGCCCACAGCTAATTGTCTTGAAAGGATTTGAAGACTGGCCGGAGGGGCGGAGTCGCGCAGGGCTTGAAACACTGTCAGACACCGCTCATAAACCGCCCGGGCCTCGGGATGGCGCTGGTGGCGGAGGTACAGGCTGATGCAGCCGTGGTAGAAAACTTCCGCGGTGTCGTCCACGGCCAGGCCTCGCAGGTACCATCCACAGGCGTCCTCGCAGCGTCCTTGCTCATCCAGATGCTGCGCCAGGGCACATAGGTGTTGCTGGAATTCGTTGCGCAGGCGTTCCCGGCGCACGGCTGCCCAGGGCGTGTTCACATGCTGCAGAAAATCGGCTTGGTACAGTGGAAGGGCGCGGGCGCGAAGGTCCGCCGCGCCTTCCGCATCGCTGCCGCGGGCCGCGGAAGACGCCTGTTCCAACAAGCTCTCGAACTGCCACAGATCGGCCCAGATCTGCCGTCGCTCAAGGCGAATGCGGTTGTCGCGCATGCTGATGGCGTCTGGGCAGTCCAGCAGTTTGCGCAGGCGGTGCAGGGTGGTGTTGAGAGATCGCACCGCCAGGTCGCCATCTGCATCCGGCCAGAGGGCGTCCGAGGCGTGTTCGGCAGCTGCGTCGCGACTGTTCTGGCTGAGCAGCCACATGAGGAGTTCCATGGGCTTGCGCTGCGACTTTCCGGATTCTTCCAGCAATCGCTCGTCCAGTTGGATGCGGAAACCGTCGAGGGCGTAAATCTTTACCGGCCATGGCCAGTCGTTGCCGCAATTCTCCGGTGGACTTACGGGCACCCGACGTACCAGGCTTCGCGCGCAGTCAGCCTCGAGACCGTGGGTCAAAGCCCGCAAGTAGAGCGGCGCGGTGCGCGCCGGGCCGAGCAGGCCCCAGGGAATGGAGTCGGTGCTTCGGGCAATGGCCAGTGCCCGCGCCAGCATTTGATCGCCCAGGCCTTCGTCCTTCGTTTCGTAGGCGATGTAGGCCTCGGCCATGGCGATGCACGCGTAGATGACTGGGTTGACCACACCGCCAAATATCGACTTGGCGTTCGACAAGCTGCGCCGCGCGTCTTCATGCAGGCCCCGCAGCGCCTGGAACCAGGCGAGAAAGACGGTGCAGATCTGGTGGCATAGCATGGCGTTGAGGCTGCGGAACGCCTCGGAGGCTTGTGCGATGAGTTCGCCCGCATGTTCCAGGCTGCCCCTCTGCGCGAAGCTCAGGGCCATCAGATAATCGTGAAGGGCGCGAATGACCGGCGGCGTGGGGGGCGGGATACTACCAATGAAGCGCGCCAGGGTTTCCTCTGCGACATCCACCTCACCAGCAACCAGGGCGGACACGGCGCGTTGAACCAGGAGCGGTCCATTGAAGGCGAGGATGCCGGTTTCCTGCGCCAGGTCCAAAGCCTCCCGCGTGGTTGCCAGCGCCTTCTGCGCGGCGCCGTGTATGGGCAGCACCGAGGCGCAGACGTAGAGGTAATTGATGCGCATGGTGGGCGGAGCGTCCCCGGGCACAAAGGGCGCAAGCCGTTCCAGAAGGCGCACCGCGCGGGCGGAATGGCCCAGCCAACACAACATGCCGGCGACATGACTGGCCGCCCAGGTTTGCGACAGCAGGGCGCTTTCGTTTTCGACCAGATCCTTGATGCGTTCCGAGGCCTTGAGGATCAGTGGGTGGAGCGGATCTATCCATTGCATGATGGCATAGCCGCTGTAGACGCGCAGTTCGATCTCGGGCGATGGGAACTCGGGATAGGCATCGCGCAACCATTCCATTTCCGCGATCCAGCGCTTGGCCGGGGCGCGGTCGCCCATGGCCAGGAACAGGGCCTGCATGATGCCAGCCCAACTGGAGTAGAGCCCCGTGCTATCAGCCAGCGGTTTGAATCGCTCGTAGGCTGCTTCAAATTGCAGGCGGGCGCTGTGGGAATCCAGTGGCAGCAGGCCGAGGCCCATCCAGAACGCCAGCCAGGGCGATGTTTCGCGTATGTCTTCCGGCAGCTGACGCAGGTATTGCACGAGGGTTTGGTGGCGGCCCTGCGCGAGCCACTGGGGTGCGATCCGCACCAACAGATGGGCCATTTCGTTAAAGGCGCCTGCGTCCGCGTAGAGTCGCACGGCATCGTCGATCAGTCCGGATTCACCCAACAGTGCCGCGGTTTGGCGTTGCACGGTCTGCCATTCCTCGGGATCGAAGCGCTTGATGGCCCGCGCCTGCAGGAAACTCCGGAAGAGGGGGTGATATTCGAACACCGGCGGCGTTTCGTTGCGTTCGGTGATGAAATAATTGCGCCGCTGCAGATCCGCCAGTGCCTCCACGATGGCCGTTTCGCCGCTGAGTGTGGCCGCCTGCTCCCCGGTCAGGGTCGGCATGAGGGCGGTGCGCATGAAGGCATCGCCTATGGCTTCCGGAAGGTCCGCGAAAAACTCTCCCGCGAAGTAGTCGAACAGGATCTGCGAGGGCGACGCAGCAGGCAGTTTGGCGCCCTGGGCCAGCATCAGCACCACCCCTGCCATCCAGCCTTGGGTTTGCGCGTGCAGCATGGCCAGGGTGTGGTGGTCGGGAACGGGCTGGCAGGTACGGCTGGCCAGGTTCTCGATTTCAGTCAAGGTCAGGGCAAGATCGGAGCCGTCCAGACATAGCATGGTGCCATGCACTCGCAGCCGAGCCAGACTCGGCGGAGGCTCGTCCCGGCTGGTCACGGCAAGGCGAACGCCGGGGGGTAGCGATTCCGCCAGCACGGGCATCAGGTGGTGCAGCGGCGCCTCTGGCGGCAGGTGCTCATAGTTGTCCAACACCAGCATGGCCGGGGTTTCCAGGCTCTCGCACAACACTTCCATGAAGCGGCGGGAAAAGATCGCCAGTCCAAGCAGATACTCGGGCGTCAGGGCTGGAAGGGGCTTCCCTTGGCGATGGCCTGCGAGCCCGAGGTAATGGAAGAAGGTGGCGATATCGGTGTCGCCGGCATCGATCTGCAGCCACAGGGTGTCCACCAAGCGGGATTCGGAATAGCTGCTGGCGAGAAGGGTCTTACCCGCGCCGGGCGGGCCCTGGATCCAGATCACGCGCGCGTGCTCGGCGGCGTCCATGACGTCGAAAAGGCGGGGGCGCGCAACGGTGCTCCGATTCACCGGCCTGGTGAGCTTGGCGATGCGCGGTGGTTTGTTTTTGTTGTCCACCTGAAATTCCTTTTGGTGCTTGGGCACCAGCCATTTCTTTTCGCTATAGGTGAAATTACCACATGAATTTGGCCCATGCACCGGATAGGAAATTTATTCTCCATGAGCCTTTGTCGATTGAACTTTGCGCGCCTTTCACGGAATTAACCCTATTCGGCGTAACAAATTACAAAGCTCGCGGCCAACGTAGCCCGTCGAGCAAGGGGGAAAATCTTGGGATGTCGGGCGATATGGGTGGCGCTGCTCGCGGTGCAAGCGACGGCAGTTGTATTGGCGGCGGAGGCGACGCTGCCCGTTGTTCGGATTGTGGGAGAAGCCTCGGAAGGCGGGCCGGCGGAAGGCGCTGTCACCCGCACGATTCAGGATAGGGAGGCCATTGAACGCTCCGAGGAGCGGGATTTGAACGGCGTGTTTCAGGGCTTGCCCGGGGTGACTTTGCAGTCATCCAATACACGCACTGCTCTCAGCGGCTTGTCGCTGCGCGGTGCGAGCGCAGGTCTGGGGCAGATATCCCTGGATGGTGTACCCCTCTACAGCTCAACTCCCGGCGCCTTCAATCTCACGGGGTTCCCGGCGGACTCAATAGAGCAAGTCGACGTCGTACGGGGAGCCATGGCGCCGCGCTACGGCAGCCGAGCGCTGGGCGGCGTGATTCGCCTGAACAGCCGGGACCGCAAGGAAACGGGCGTGTTCGGGCATCTGGAAGGCGGCAGTTATGGCACGTTGTCGGAAACCTTGGGTGGCAGTTGGGCGGGCGAGGGAATGCGAGGGACGCTGACAGCCAGCCGCGATGATATGTGGGATGGCCCCAGCACCGCTGATCCGGCCAATGGAAACCGCGAACGGGATAATTTCTGGCAACACCAGGTCTTGGGCCGATTTCATGCACAGCCATCGGGCGAATTCAAACTGAACGGCACCTTGCTCTACGGTGCCTCGCGCGCCGACGGAGACGCCTCGGGTTTGACACCGGCTTTGCAGGTGGGGCTGATGGACGACCCAAACTCCGATTCCTACACGGAAAACTGGGTGGCCCAGACGACGGCCTCCGCCGATATCAGCCAAGCCTGGACCTCCAGCCTGCAATTGGGCTTTACCCGCAACCGTCAGAACGGGCATTCCCGAGGTACGCCCTTTGGGTTCGATCAGCACCTCCTGATGTCCCGCTGGACCAATACCCACCCCCTATTTGGCGGCGACGGTGATGGCTCAATGCCCGCCTTGCATTTCGTGTGGGGTGGAGAAGCCCGCTATGAGGAAGGCGACAATGCCTCACTGACTCCCGCGTTCCAGTTGGGCGGGGAGCGCAACACGCTTTCGGGTTTGACCGAACTCAGGGGGCAGTGGGGAAGATGGAGCGGCTTGCTGGGCACGACGCTCGATCATTACAGCGATTTCGAAACCAATCCGACCTTCTATGCGGGGCTTAACGGTTGGGTGTTGGATACCCTGCAGGTGAGGGCTTCCGGCGGTCATGGCTACCGTCCGCCGACGCTTAAGGAATGGTACTTCGAGCCCGTTTTCGGCAACCGCAACCTGCGGCCTGAACAGGGGTGGAGCGCCGAGACCGGGGTGGACTGGCTGCCGACATCGACACAACGCCTTTCGGTGACGGGCTATTATGCCGACTATCGCGACCTGATCCGGGTGGCCTTCGCGCCGACCTCGCCGCTGCTGCTGACCAATATCAACGTTCCGCGTGCCCAGCTATGGGGATTCGAAGTGGAAGGCGAAACCACCTGGGGCTATGGCCTGATGACAGGGATCAACTACACCTATACCCACAGCGAAGACCTGGACACCGGGGAAGAACTGGTACGCCAGCCACAACATCAGGGGCGGGTCTACGGGCAGTGGCGCATTCCGGAGACGCCGCTGAGTCTGTGGGTGGAGACGGTTTACCGTAGCGGCAATTACCAGGACCAGGCGCACCAGATTCACATCGACGAGGCGGTTCGCATCAACGCCCAACTGGCGTACCACTATTCACCCCAATGGCAGCTTTACGTGCGAGGCGAGAATCTGGCCGACGACCGCACGGAGGAGTTGTACAGTTTCACCTACCGCGGCGCGACGGTGCTGGCGGGATTTCGGGGCGGCTTCTGATCCCGCCCCGATGCGCTTTGCAGATAGGGCTCTGAATATGCTCAGAGGGATTCCAGGAACTTGATCAAGTTTTCTCTTTCGCCCCCGCTCAGATCGATCCCGAAGAAGTTCTTGTAGTGATCGACCACGCCGGCGATGGTTTCCGCCGAGCCGTCGTGGAAGTAGGGCGGATGGGAGGCGAGGCCCCGCAGGCTGGGCACCTTGAAGCGATTGAGGTCTGCCCAGCGTCCGCTGATGAGACCGCGGCCCGGGTCGGTGGTACGCAGGGTCTCTTCCGAGCCGATGCGCCGCAGGGTAATCAAAGGCACATCAGAACTGCGCCGGTTCGCGGCGCTGATGCCCACATCGTAAAAGAAGCTGGGATCCGTGCTGCGCGAGTTGCCCACGTTGGGATTGTTGTGGCAGGTGGCGCAGCTGCCGCGCACCCGCCCGCGCCCGTCCGGCAGGTTGACGGTGAAGCGCTTGCTGTTGAAGATCCGTTGCCCGTCGGCGATATCGCCTTGCGCGCCGGGCAAGCCCGTCCAGGCATCAAAGAGATGGAAGCCATCACGATTCTCCAGGGTTCCTGCCGCGAGGTTAAACGGCCCGCCCAATGCTCCATTCGCATCCAGTGGGCCTGCCTGCCAATGGACCGTTTGGGCGGTGAACAGCCGGGCCTCGAAATCCGCGATGCTTGTCCGCACTGGATCTGTGAGCGGGAAGTTCTGATCCGACTGCGCGTGGTTACGGGTGGCGCCATTGGCCTGATTTTTCAGTCCGTCAGGAATCGCGCGAACCGGGGCAGACAATTGCCGGGGCGCGTTGCGGCCGTCCCAGTTGACCACCGTCACGAATTTCAGGTTGGTTGTGGGCAACGGGCGGCGGAATAACGACAGAACTGGTAATGCGGCCGTAGGATCGAATTTGTCAAATCCTGCCGGGCTATCGACCATCTCCACTGCAAATTCGGAGTTGGAGGGCACCTGTAGAGCGATGCGAATGACTCCTCGCTCAAGAAGCAGCCCATAAGCCTGCAACCGCTGCTCCCGTGTGGCGACCTGAGCTGTCGGTTTCGTGGCGGCGTCGATGGGCCGGAAGATCGCCTCCTCGCCGACTGAACCAGGTGTGTCGCCGCCCTTGGCGTCGAACAGGGCTTGAAGCCGGTCGGTCAGGATCGACCAGCCCTGATTCTCCAGGTGGCAGGTCTCGCAGGTGCGTCCGTTGCCGTTGGTGGCGATGTTTTGAAAGAACTCGTTGATGTGGGGGACGTCGGTCGTGGGCGCAATGCCGCTGCTTGGATCCTCGGCTCCCGGCGGGACGAACAAAGATTCGGCTTCGCCCGCGTCGTTGAAGGCCCTCTGGGCCTGGGCGCAGGTGAAAATGGATGACAGCAGGACGGCTATGATCGCCGCCCACGTAAGGTTCACAGGATTGCTGCTCTTGGGGATCATGCTCTACTCCTTATGATCGAAAACTAAAACACCGGGTGTGTAACAAGTGGGGTTTGCCGGATGGCAGTCTGAAAGCCTTGGAACTCACTCATGCGCCGCGCCGATGGTTCGCGAGGCGGATTAAAGGATGCGGCAGCCGGTGTTACAGATCAGTTACAAGGAGCAGCTGCGGCACAATGCCATTGTTTGCCTCGGGGACATTCCGCCTGGCAAGCTCGCGCTGTTCCTGGCCCCGGTTTTCCCAGGCTCTCCCTCTGAACTGCTAAGCTTTTCGGGAACTGCGCCGCGTCTGGCGCCTTCCATCTATCTCAAGGTTCCCGCTGTGATTTCTACGAGTGATCCAAATCCCTGGATGCGATTCTTCGACCGGCCCGTGGAGCATCGCCTGGCTCCGGCACCGGACGCCCTGGTCGAGTTTCTGGCGGAGTATCAGGCGGCCCAGGGGGCTGAAGCGGTACCTGTTGCCATGGTAGCCCCGGACGACTTCATGGATGACGTGCACGGCGCCATCGCGGGCATGCCGGATCAGGTCAAAGCCGCGCTGGAGTCCTGCCTGCTGGGCGTGTTCTTCGTTTCCGGGATAGGTTCCTCGGCCATCACCGATGCCGTGACGCTGGGCGACGGCACGCTGATTGGGTGTGTGGTGGCCATCGATGTAGAGGCCCTCAAGGATCGCCGCGCCAACGACTGGTGCACCTGGAAGGAGAACTCGCCGTTTCGCGACGAACCGGGGTTCGGGTTGAAGGCGCGCCTGGCTGCGCCAGAATGGGACAGCCGTGCGGCGGCCCTGCAATTCCTGCTTCTGCACGAGTTTGGCCATGTGCTGGCGACCGGACGGAACCTGATGCCGGACTGGTGGCTGCCGGCCAGCGAATTCGCGGAGCCGGACGCCTACCGCTTCCTGCCCCTAAGCTGGACGAAGGGGCCGGAGGGAAGCCTGGTGCCAAAGGATGGGAAGGACTTCCCCGGGCGTGCGCAGGCTTCCTTTTACGGTACGCCGCGGCTGCCCGGAAGCGCGATGCTGAAGATCTATCAGGCCTTGGAAGAAACCGCGTTTCCGACCCTGTACGCGGCCACCAATGTCTATGACGACTTCGCCGAGTGTTTCGCCAGCTATGTTCATGCGGTGCTGATGGGGAAACCATTGCAGGTGGACATCATTCAGAACGGGGTCGTGGCATTCAGGTCCGAGAGCTTCTGGGATGCGCCGCGCGCGCGGGAGAAACGGGCCTTCATGGATGCTTTCCTCCGCGAACTCGCCGAGCCGGAAATAGCGCCCTTCCTGGGTCTTGCGCCTTTCCTGCGCATGAGCATCGCCGGGGACGATCTGCGCGCGGCCGCCCAGCGCCTGCTGATACAGGCCAACCAGCAACGCGGTAACGCCCATTGCTGGATGAATCTGGCGACCGCCTTTTTTGCGCTAGGGCTGCGCGACCTGGCCTTGTCCATCCAGGAGCAGGCGCTGGCGATGCAGCGGCTCTACACCATCGAGGCGGCGCGGCAGCCCGTTCGGTTCCGGCTGCTGATGCTCATGGCGCCGGGCGATCTGGCGGAAAATACGCCGCTGGACTGCCTGCTGGAAAACAGCGACGTGGAACTGATCTGCTATTACGCCTCCGCGCAGGATCCTCTGCCAGAGCCCATGCCGGAGCATGATGCGGTTATCGTCGCCATTTCCGACAAGCGCGACAACGGGCGGATTCTCAAGGCTTTGCAACCGCTGCTGGATTGCTGGCCGAAGCCAGTAATCAATCGTCCCCAGTTCATACCCAATACCGACCGCGGGCGCGCCAGCGAGTTGCTGCAGGGCATCGACGGACTGACGCTGCCCTTGACGCATAGGCTGACCCGAGAAGCCCTGCATTCCATCATGCAGGGAGAGGTCCGCCTGGAGAGCTTGTTTCCCGACTGTCGCTTTCCTGTCATCCTAAGGCCCGTGGGTTCCCAGGCGGGACGCGACCTTGCGAGGATCGCGAGGCCTGGAGAGATCGCCTCTTATCTGGACGAGGTGGTGGCAGAGCCGGAGTTCTTCATCGCGCGCTTCATTGACTACAGCGGGACCGATGGCCTATTTCGCAAATTCCGCGTCGCATTGTTGCGCGGCCGCCCGTTCGCCTGTCACATGGGCATCTCCAGCCATTGGATGATTCATTACGTCAATGCCGGCATGTATGAGGATGCGGCCAAGCGCTCGGAAGAATTGCGCTTCATGGAAGGCTTCGATACCTTCGTGCAACGGCATGGCGCCGCCTTGCAGACGGTTTACGAGCGCTTCGGGCTGGACTATGTATGCATCGATTGTGCGGAGACTCGTGGCGGCGATCTGCTGATCTTCGAAATCGACCACATCATGGTGGTGCACGCCATGGACTCGGAAACCCTGTTCCCCTTCAAGCAGGTCCACATGCGCAAGTTCCAGAACGCCTTCGAGGACTTTCTCTACCAACTGCCCGCCGGCGAGCGCGCCGCAGGCTGATGGTCACCTTCGCAAACCGTAAAAGACCCATGCTCACTCCGAATCAAACGAACTTCTCCGGCGGGCCGGGCGCGTTGCCGGAGACCGTGCTGCAGCAGTTGCAGGAAGCCATGCTGGCGGTGCCCGGCGTGGGCTTGTCGATCCTCGGCATCAGTCATCGATCCGATTGGTTCGCCGGCGTGGTGGCCGAACTCGAGGGCAATGTGCGCCGCCTGATGGGGTTGTCCGACGACTACCATGTGCTGTTCCTGCAAGGGGGCGCAACGCAGCAGTTCTCGATGCTGGCCATGAATCTGCTGGCCGGCAAGACCTCGCCTGCGGACTATGTGCTGACCGGCTACTGGAGCGGCAAGGCCTTGCCGGAAGCGCGGCGCGAGGGGCCGGTGCGCGTCGTATGGGATGGCGCGGCCGACGGTTTCCGCCGCCTGCCAAGGGACGAGGAGATGGTGTTTTCGCCGGAGGCGCCCTATCTGCACTATGTCTCCAACGAAACCGTGGAAGGCCTGCAATTCCGCCGCATTCTCGGCCGAGATGAGGTGCCCCGGGTGTGTGACATGTCGTCGGACTTCCTGTCGTTTCCCGCCGATTACCAGCGTTTCGCGATGATCTACGCTCATGCGCAAAAGAACATCGGGCCCGCCGGCGTGACCGTCGTCATCGTCAAGGACGAAGTGCTCAAGGGCATGCCGGATCATCTGCCCAGTTTCCTCAATTACCACACCCAGAAAGCTGCTCACTCCATCTACAACACGCCTCCGGTCTTCGCCATGTATGTCGTGCTGCTGGTCACGCGTTGGCTGCTGGAGGAAATTGGCGGCCTGGCCAACATGGATGCGATTAACACCCGCAAGGCGAACCGGTTGTATCAGGCGCTGGACGACAGCGACGGCTTCTACATCGGGCGCGCCGCCGTGCCCGACCGTTCCAGGATGAACGTGGTGTTCAACCTGCGGACGCCGCAGCTGGAAGCGCAATTTCTCGAAGCGGCCGAGGCTGCCGGTTTCTCGGGGCTCAAGGGGCATCGCAGCATTGGGGGAATCAGGGCCTCCATCTACAACGGACTGGAACTGCCGGCGGTGGAAAGCCTGGTGGACTTCATGGACGCCTTCCGGCAAAGAGCGATGAATACCTCCGGGCAAGGGAAGGGAAGCGCGGCGGCCCCCAAAGTTGGGCAGGAAGTGGAACTCTGAGGATCGACTGATACTGATGCTGGCACGACTCAGCCAAGCCGGCCTTCTGCGGCCGGCAACAACCCAGGTGATCGGTTACTCCAGCACGGCCGCATCGCCGCGCCTGACGGTGCCGCCCGACAGCACGCGCGCGTAGACGCCGACGCTGGGCAAGGCCTTGCCTGCGAAGGGCACGGTGACGTTGTTCTTGGCGATGGCCTCGCGGAAGATCAGCGGATCCTTGGGCAGATCGCCCTGAGCCAGGGTGGGCATGACGCAACGGGGGCAGGGGTCGGTGATCTGCAGGCGCACCGAGTCGCCGATGCGCAGCGTGCGTCCGACCCAGGCGTTTTCCACAAAGCCTTCCTGTCCGGCAGTGTCCACGACCAGATTGGGCCGGAACCGGCGCACTTCGATGCGGCCCGCCGGGTGCAGGCTTGCGAGCTGCTGCAGGCTGCTGGTGGTGATGAGGTGCACCATGGCGTAATCGAAGAAGGTGCCCGCCGGGGCATCGCCGGCTACTGGTTCCTGACTGATCTCGTTGTTCTGTCCTTCGTATTCAGGCCAGAACTGTTCCAGCTTGGCCTGCGCCGGGGCGGCGCTGCGCAGATTGACGGCTCGCCCGAGCGCCTTGGAAATCCGCTCCTCGCTGTCGGGAAGGTCCGAGCGCACCGAGCTGCCATCGGGCAGGGTAATGTGGATGGCGGGGAGCGCGCCGCTGCCCACGTTGTCCAGATAGCTGGCCCGGCAGGCGAAGATGTCCGGCCACTTCTTGGGATTCTTGGCGCTGACCACGGCGCCGGTTTCCCGGTCCACCAGGGCATAGGCGCGGTCGCCGATGAGGCCGGTCGGGCCGATGGCCGCGGCGTTGAGTTCCTCTCCCAGCATGGATTTGACCGGATAGCGCCAGGCCGTCGCGAGAGTCGCGGAGTGTGTCATGGGGTGCTCCTTCTTGTTTGTTCTTGTGGTGTTCCTGCCATCGGCGGATCGTCCCGGGTTCAGCTTCGGCTCGTCTCTAGTGACGGTGCGATGCCGCGCAGCAGCGCCAGCTTCAAAAGCCCCGCCACGCTGATGGCGTCGGTGATCTCGCCGTCCATCACCATGCGCACCGCTTCTTCCAGGGGCAGCTTGCGGATGGCGAGGTCCTCGGTTTCCTCGAACTCGGTTTCGCCCTGGGTCAGACCTTCCGCCAGGAACACGAAGCCCTCCTCGTCGGTGACGGAGTTGGAGGTGTGCAACCGCATGAGGCAGCTCCAGCGCTCGGCGCTGAGGCCGGTTTCTTCCTTCAGCTCGCGCTTGGCGCCTTCCAGCGGTTCCTGGCCACAGGGCGAGCCACCCATGGGGATCTCCCAGAAATAAGCGTCCGGCACATAGCGGTACTGGCCCACCAGCCAGGTGTTGCCATCCTCGTCCAGGGGGATGATGCCGATGGCCAGGTTCTTGAAATGGATGCAGCCGTAAAGATTGAGTCCACCGCCGGGATTGATGACCCGGTCCTCATCCACGTGTATCCACGGGTTGTCGTACACCTCGCGCCGCGACAAGCGTTTCCAGGGATTGTGCTCGGACATGGGTTCAGGCCAGGTGAAGCGCTGGGCTGTATTCGTGCACGGCATCGATCATGGCGCCCACATGTTCCGGCTTGATGTCGGGATGCACACCGTGGCCCAGATTGAACACGTGGCCCGAACCCTGGCCGAAGGCTTCCAGAATGGCCTTGACCTGGGCGCGGATGCTCTCGGGGGATGCGTATAGCGCCACGGGGTCCATGTTGCCCTGCAGCGCCACGCGATGGCCGACCCGTTTCCTTGCCGCGCCGATGTTGATGGTCCAGTCCAGACCCAGGGCGTCGTAGCCGCTGTCCGCCATGGATTCCAGCCAGAGTCCGCCGCCCTTGGTGAAAAGAATGGCGGGGATGGTCTGGCCGTCGCGGCTGCGGGTGAGCTGCGCCAGGATGCGCTTGGCGTAGTCCAGGGAGAAGGCCTGGTACTGCTCGGTGGTCAGCACGCCGCCCCAGGTGTCGAACACCATGACCGCGTTCACGCCGGCGGCGATCTGCGCGTTCAGATAAACCGCCACGGCGTCGGCCAGCTTGCCCAGCAAGGCATGCATCAGTTCCGGCTGGTCGTACATCAGGCCCTTGGCCTTACGAAACTCGCGGCTGCTGCCGCCTTCGATCATATAGGTGGCCAGGGTCCAGGGGCTGCCGGAGAACCCGATGAGGGGCACCGAACCTCGCAGATGGCTCTGGATCAGGCGGACGGTATCCGGGACGTAACGCAGGTCGGTTTCCGGATCGGGAATGGGCAGGCGATGGATATCCTCGGCGTTGCGCACCGGTCGCTCGAACTTGGGGCCTTCGCCTTCGATGAAGTGCAGTCCCAGGCCCATGGCGTCCGGCACGGTGAGTATGTCGGAAAACAGGATGGCGGCATCCAGGCGGTAGCGCCGCAAGGGCTGCAGCGTCACCTCGCAGGCCAGTTCCGGCGCGGTGCACAGGTTCATGAAGCTGCCGGCCTGCTCGCGCACTTGTCGGTACTCGGGCAGGTAGCGGCCGGCCTGGCGCATCATCCAGACGGGGGTGCGGTCCACGGGTTGGCGCAGCAGGGCGCGGATGAAACAGTCGTTTTGGAGTTGGGACATGGTGGATCGAGCTCGGGAAGGTTGAGATGCGGTTCCCGCCGACCTTGTGTCGGCCAGGTGTGTTTTGATCAGGGTGCGGTGGCTGCCGGTGCCGCCGCTGGAGGAGAGGTCGTCAGTTTTGGGCTCTGCTCATCGCTTTCCAATGATTGCAGTTGCAGCAGCGTGAGCGACCCGGCCCGGCCGTCGGGCAGCAGGCCCCTCTGCTTCTGGAAAGCGAGAACTTTGGCTTTCACGTGTTCGTCATAGACCAGTTCCTGTCCGGGTGCGGCGGGAATCTGCAGGCGTTCCCGAATCCAGCGGGCGGCTTCGTGGCGTTCGCGGGTTCCGATGGACGCCTTGTCAAATGGTGGTTTCCACAAAATGATGGCCTCACCCCGCAGATAGGGTTTTATCTCCGCCATCGGCGTCTTTACCGGCCGGCCGTTCAGGTCGATAACCGCCTGGTCGCCCTCCATGCCAGTCAGCAGCAGATACCGGCGGACATTGCCTTGGGCTATTTCCAGCACGGCTGGCCGGTTATAGGTCTGCAAGGTCTGCCAGTCGGCCCGAAGGCCCTGGCAGCGCAGCGCCTTGGTTTTGGCAGTCGCGCAGGGGTCGCCGGACGCGTTTGGTGGCGTAATGCCCCATAGATCCAGCAGGCCGCCGAAAGCCGTGGTTCGGTTTGTGGGCAGCGTGGCGATAAGCGTGGCAAACGGCTGCTCCTCGACGCTCTGGGCTGGCGCCGCGACCGGGCTGGGTGCCGGCGTTGGGACCGGGCTCGCGGAGGGCTCTGGCGGTGCCGGGGTTGGGGCCGGGCTTGCGGAGGGCTCTGGCGGCACCGGGGTTGGGGCCGGGCTTGCGGAGACCTCAGGCAGCGGCGGCGGGCTGGCCCCTGCAGGAGCCTGTGCCGCGGGCGCGTCGCTGGCTGCGGGATGCATATCGGCGGCGGCCGGCTCGGCTAGCGGGGTGGCGCTGGGTGAGGGCACCGGGCTGGGCGTTGGAAGCGGGGCTCCCTCTCGTGCGGAGGCTGGTTGCTCTGACAGTGTGACGGGCGCTGGCGGGGCGGCTTCGCGCAGTTCGGGCGGCTGCGATGATTGTGGCTGCCACAAGGCCTGAACCACAAAGCCGGCCACGGTTGCCGCTCCCAGCAGGGTCACTACCACCGGCCCGGCCAGTCTTGCGCTGCCGCCGCTCCAGGGCCTGAACACCGTGAGAAAGGCCTGCGCAAAGCCGGGCCCCCGGGGTGGCGTTGGGCTGTGCGGAGGTGGTGCGGCTTGTGTCTGCTCCGGTCGCCACGGGCTGACCTCAATCACGTGGGCATCGGCCAGCGCCAGTGGGTCACTGGTCGCCTTCTGTGGTAGGTCCTCGGGGCGCAGCGCAAAGGCCAGTTGGATTTCGGGATGCAGCCGGACGAACTGGCAGATCGCCCCCAACAGGCCGGGCAGCAAGTGCCCGGCATCGTCCAGGAGCAGGATCAGTCTGCCATTCTGCTTCGCGAGACGGGCCAGTTCCGCCTCGATCTGGGCCTCCGGCGTGGCTTCGGGCCCGCTGCGCGGCCCCGGGCGTAGCATCTCCAGCATTTGCGTGCAGATCCAGTCCAGACTGAAGTTCTGGGAGGCAGCGAGGTAGCAGGTCGTCCAGTTTTCCAGGGCGCGCGACTGCACCTGGCGGAATAACGAAGTCTTGCCGCTTCCGCTGGGGCCGAGCACGAGGATGGGGCGTGGCAGGTTGGCAAGAAGGTGCAACAGCAGATCGAGCTTCCCCGTGCGTCCCCCTTCCGCCATGAGGGCGGTGAAGCGTTCCATGCCGGCGGCCTCAGCCCGCCCCCGATGATCAGTTCCGTCCGTATTCATCCAGGGTTGCCCTCAACAGTTCGAGGTCCACGCTGGTCGGCAGCGTGGCGCGGCCTATGGACTCCAGCAGTATCAGCCGCAGCTTGCCGCCCAGGTTTTTCTTGTCCACCGCCATCAGGTCAAGCAAGGTCTGCGTGCTCAAGGCCGCCGGCGGCGTGATCGGCAGCCGCGCGCGGCGCAGCAGGCTCACGATGCGGTTCACGTCGTCCTCCGAAAGGTGGCCCAGCCGCCGCGACAGGTCCGCCGCCTGACACATGCCGATGGCTACGGCCTCTCCATGCAGGACGGCCCCGTAACCGGCACCGGTTTCGATCGCGTGACCGAACGTGTGACCCAGGTTGAGGGTGGCGCGCTCGCCGGCTTCTTTTTCGTCGGCGGCGACGACCTCCGCCTTGTTGATGCAGGAACGCTCGATGGCATAGGCCAGGGCCTGGGCGTCGCGAGCGAGCAGGGAGTCCAGGTTCGCTTCCAGCCAGATGAAAAAGTCCAGGTCGCGGATCAGCCCGTATTTGATGACTTCCGCGAGGCCCGCGCTGAGTTCACGGTCGGGGAGGGTGCTCAACACGGCCGTGTCCGCCAGTACGCACTGCGGCTGGTAGAAGGCGCCGATCATGTTCTTGCCGCGGGGGTGGTTCACCGCGGTCTTGCCACCCACGGAGGAGTCCACCTGGGCCAGCAGGGTGGTTGGAATCTGGATGAAGGGCACACCACGCTGGTAGCAGGCTGCTGCAAAGCCCACCAGATCGCCGATCACCCCGCCGCCGAGGGCGATGAGGGTGGCGTCGCGGCTGTAGCGCAGGGTCAGAAGTTCATCGAACACGCGCATGGCCGAATCCATGCTCTTGTAGGTTTCCCCGTCGGGCAGCACCAGTGTCGCCGTATCGCGGCCAGGCAGGGCATCCAGCACACGTTGCAGGTAGAGCGGCGCCACCGTCTCGTTGGTGACCACCATAACCTGGGCCGTGGGGATGTGGGGCTGGAGCAGCTCCGCGCGGTCGATCAGGCCGGCGCCGATATGAATCGGATAGCTCCGTTCGCCGAGGTTGACGGTCAGGGTCTTCATGCTTCTTTAAGGATTCTGCGGCTACGGTTGAAGGCACGGAGGATTTGCCTTACCGCGCTTCGACTGGAAAAGTGGCCGGTATCGACAATGAAGTCGGCCAGGGATCGGTACAGGGGGTCGCGCACGGCCAAAAGTTCCTCCAGGCGTGCCCTAGGGTTCTCGGTCTTGAGCAGCGGGCGGTTGGTATCCTTGTGCGTCCTTTCCATTTGTTTGTCCACGGTGCACTGCAGGTAGACCACAAAGCCACGCTCGCCCAGGTAATCCCGATTGGCGGGCAGTAATACGGAGCCGCCGCCGGTGGCCAGCACGATGGGGCAGGTCTGGGTCAGGCTGGCCAGTACGTCGCTTTCCCGCTTGCGGAAACCGGTCTCGCCCTCGTACTCGAAAATCATGGGGATTGAAACGCCGGTTCGCTGCTCGATTTCCTTGTCGCTGTCCACGAAGGCGACGCCCAGGGCTTTCGCGAGCAATCGCCCGATGGTGGTTTTCCCCGCCCCCATCGGACCGATCAGAAAAATGTTTCCGTTGAGTTTCATGCGCCACGAGTAGCTTCGCCCGCGCGCATCATACCATCGGAACCGGCAAGGCACTAAATGCAGCCTGCGCGGTTACCAGGCCTAATTGATTCGGCGCCCGCGGCGCCCCGCCTTCCACGCACACCGCTGGCAAGCGCATTTCGGTCGCGCGCACCGGCCTTCTTGAAATCACTGTCAGCAAATTAAACATGGTTAAAAACCGAGGGCTTGGACACGCCGAGCCTATGAGAATTAGCATTTGATGATGCGCTTACGCGCGTGGGGACTGGCGAAACGGGGTTTGAGGGCACTGCAAGTGTCAGAACTGTTTTACAGATTACTCGCGTTTTTTTTACAAAATAGAAATCGGATAGTAATAAGCCAAAGACTTATTCTTTGGAATGCTTGCGGGACAGTATTTTTGTTGCTAATGGTTCTTGATTGTTTGTTATTTATAACATAAAAAACAATGAGTTGAAAAAAAGGTTCAAAGACAGGTAAATTTTTTTTGAAACTGGCATGGGCTTTGAATTAAGGGAAATGTCGCAGCGCGGGTAGGGGATTCCACTCAACCCGACCCGGATCCGGTGGCGCCCCGGATCCTGCTGGCGGGAGTCGGCGAAACCCTCCCGAAACATTAACCCTGAAACCGGATAAACCCATGCAAGCTCAATCCAAACCTTATTTCAATGTGAGTGCCCGTTTCCAGCTTAAGCGGACGGCCCTGGCTGTAATGACGGCCACCGCTACGATGGGAATCACCACGGTGTCCCTGGCAGGCCCTGGCTTTGGTGACGCCTACGATGTGAATAACCAGCCTTTCATCATACAGTCCTATTTTGCCAGCAGCCCAGCGGGCGATCGTCAGTGGGATCCCGCAACGGGCGCTCCAGCCGGGTATGACCCCGCTAACCAAACTGTATTTAAAGCCGCAGTCGATGCGCTCTACGGGGCAGATCCCTACCCTGGCACCGGCAAGGCCTTGCGCAAGTTCGTCGATCCGACGCCGCTGCTGGGCCAGCCGCAGACGCTGGCGGATGGCAGCACCAGCAAATATATTCCGGTGGCCGTCCCGACCAAATGGGTCAACCCGCAGGGTGTAACGACCGGCGACGACTATTACGAACTGGCGGTGGTGGAATACAGCGAGAAAATGCACAGCGATCTGCCTAAGGCCACCACGCTGCGCGGCTACGTCCAAATCGACCACCTGGCCAGCAATGGTTTGGGTGCCGTTCCAGGCAGCAAGCAGTTAGCTCTGTACTACCCCAATAGCAGTGGCAAGGTTGCCTTTGCTAGTGGCGATGCCCCTGCCGACGCTAAGCCGATCATGATCAATGGCACCGACGCCAACGGCAAGCTGACGGGTACTCAAGTCCCGGCTATTGTCGTCGATGAACCCCATTACCTCGGCCCGGCTGTGGTGGCGAGACAGCACACGCCCACCCGTTACAAATTCTACAACCTGCTGCCGGTCGGCCGTGCTGAAACCGAGACGGTTAACCGCAAAGAGTGGGACAAGGCCACCAACGGTTGGAGCGAGGTTCCCACCTTGGGCGTGAAGCTCGACGCCAACGGCAGCCCTCTCCGTCACGGCGATCTGTTCCTGCCGGTGGATCCTTCCATCGTGGGTGCCGGCCTAGGCCCCGACGGTATGACCGAGTACACCCAGAACCGCATCAGCGTTCACCTGCACGGCGGCGACAACCCGTGGATGAGCGACGGTACTCCGCACCAGTGGTTCACTCCGGCTGGCGAGGCCGACCCTAGCCTACCTGGTTCGCTGGCAAGTAACACCAACGTGGATCCAGCCCTGTTGCCCGAGTTCCTGCGCGGTCCCAGCGCCAAGAATATCCCCGACATGAACGATCCGGGCCCCGGCGCGCAGACCCTGTACTTTCCCAACGGCCAGTCGGCCCGCCTGGAGTGGTTCCACGACCATGCCGTGGGTCTCACGCGTCTCAACGTGATGGCCGGCATGGCTGCGCCCTACGTTCTGACCGATGCCACCGAGGCAAGTTTGATCAGCAGCGGCGCGATTCCGGATGCCACTCACACCATTCCCCTGGTTCTTCAGGACAAGTCCTTCGTTCCGGCCGACATCAAGCTGCAGGACGCCCGCTGGAGCGAAACCGGATGGGGTAAGCCTGGCGACATCTGGTATCCGCACGTTTATGAAACCGTGCAGGATCCCAAGCAGGCCACCAACTTCAATGCGGTGGGCCGCTGGCACTGGGGGCCCTGGTTCTGGCCGGTCTTCCCCGCCCTCTATAACCTACCGTCTGGCGCCTATGGCGACGTGACCACGGTTCCCGAGGCTTGGGGCGACACTCCCGTCGTCAACGGCGTGGCCTACCCGACGCTCACCGTCGAAGCCAAGCCCTATCGTTTCCGCGTACTCAACGCGTCCAACGATCGCTTCTTCACCTTCAATTTCTTCCAAGCGGACAACAAGCAGGTCATCATCAATGTGGTCAAGGGCGGTTCGGGCTACGATGCTGACTCAACCTTGCTGCTTCTGAACGACGGCAAAAACGCACCGGCGACTGCGACGCCGACCATTGACGTCAATGGCACCATCACTGGCGCCACGATCAATGCCAACACGATCCCAGCCGGCGGCTTTGCCCGCACGCCAGATGTCTTGATTTACTCCACGGGAGGTTCGGGAGCTGTTGCGCTCGCCAACCTCTCCGAAGTGAAGATGGTGCCAGTGCAGAACTGGCCCAAGCTCTGCGATGCCGGTGTCACCCGCGCCAGTGTGGATGCCCAGGGCAACGCCACCTGCGTGCCCGACATCTGGACCACGGACATTTATGGTCACAACGGCGGCGTGCCCGATCCGGCAACCCAGGGTCCGACCATCTACCAGATTGCCAGTGAAGGCGGCTTCCTGCCGGGTGTCGCCAAGAAGGACCCAACGCCTATCAGTTACCTGCTGGACAAGGGCCGCGCCGCGGTGCTGAACGTTGACTATTCGACCTCCGGCCTGCAATTGGGTAACGCCGAACGTGCCGACTTCGTCGTCGACTTCTCTTGCTATGCCGGCAAAACCCTGCTGGTCTACAACGACGGCGGCGCTCCGGTACCGGCAGCCGACCCGCGCAACGAGTATTTCACCGGTTATGGCGATAACTCGGCGACAGGCGGTGCTGAAGACACGCGTCCTGGTTACGGCCCCAACACTCGCACTCTGATGCAAGTGAAGGTCACCGGTACTGCGCCTGCGTCTTGCGCCAACAGCGGCAGCGGCGTCCTACAAGGTAACGCGGCCGCCGAAGCTAGTCTGGATAGGGCCATTAAAAGCGCATACAAGGCGAGCCAGGAGACCCCGGTTGTCGCTCAATCTGCGTATAACGGCGCACTGGGCACCAACTGGAACGACACCCAGGCTTTCGGAACCATCTTCACCGGTTCACTCAAGCAGCCGACCTTCAACTTCATCCAGGGCACGGCAAACACGACGGGTGCGATCAACGCGATCCAGGTGACGGCCCAGGGCGATGGTTACATCACACCGCCCGCGGTGACCCTCCCGGCGCCGAATGATGTTGCTGCGACTGAGAAGGTCCAGGCCACGGCGGTTGCTTCGCTCAAGATCAACCATCTGCACGTGATCGACGGCGGTTCCGGCTACAAGGTTGCTCCGACGGTCACCGTCACTTCGCTGGGCAAGGGCAACGGCGCTGGCGCCACTACCTCACTCAAGGTCAGTGCGGTGCAGGTCGCCAACGGTGGTTCGGGATATAACCGAGGCAATGTTGCGTCGGTGAGCCTCACGAACCCTGGTACTTACACGGCATCGGCGGTGGGTGCTGTTAGCATCACCAACGGTGGTCGCTACAACACCAACAACGTCACGGTGACCTTCTCAGCGCCGCCTGCCGGCGGCGTGCAGGCAATCGGCACGGTCATCATGACCGGTACCGGTACTAACCGGCGTGTCTCCGGAGTCAATATCACCAACCCCGGCAGCGGCTATACCAGCGTGCCGACGGTGACGTTCTCCAACGGTACCACCCGGGCAACCGGCACGGTGACGGGGCTCGTTCGCAAAGCGCCGACTGTAACATTCGCGACTCCCACCGGTGGCACCCCTGCTACGGGTACCGTGGTGTTTGACAGCAACACTGGGGCTGTCACTGGCATTAACCTCACGAGCGGTGGTACCGGCTACGACTCAGCACCAGTTCCCACCTTCGTGGGTGGTTCTCTGGCGGCTTCCGGTGCCAACCCCGCTGCGGCGACGACTCAGATTGCCGCATTGCCTGTGATCACCTTCCCGCGTCCGCTGGGCATCGCACTTGACGCCACCGGCAATCGCGTAACGGGCACCACCGCCACCGGCAAGGCCGTAGTCAATGCCTCAGGCGTGATCACGGGTGTGACCATTACCAACCCCGGCTCGGGCTACACCATCGCGCCGACCCCCACCACGACGGGTACAGCCAAATTCACCTCGACTGCGAGCGTGGGCAACCTGATCCTGGATATCCCGGATCCGACCAACCCTGAAAGCGGCGGTGGCGGCGGCTACGACAACCTGTTGACCGACGCAGCCGATCCTGTGTTCCAGGCAGCCATCGCGGCAGGCAACCCGATTGCCTCGCGCGCCGGCCTCACCATCACGATGACGGCTCCTCCGGCGGGCGGCGTGCAGGCCACTGGCGGCGCGACCGGCAAGGTGTTCGACGTCACCTTGACCAATTCGGGCAAGGGTTACACGGGCAGTGTCACGGCAAACCTGGGCAGCATACCGGCCAGCAACTCGATCCTGGCGGCGGCGACCACCGTTCCGACGATGACGCGTAGCGCGGCAACTGCGAATGGTACGGCTGGGCAAGCTCAAGCGACGGATGCCAATGGCAACCTGGTGTACACCGATAGCAATGGCAATCTCCAGTACCTGCCCGTCGGTTCTACGGTGCCGGCCGGTTATACCCCGGTCTACACCGACAATACGGGCAGCATCCTGGTGAAAACCAAGGCGATCCAGGAATTGTTCGAGCCGACCTATGGCCGCTTGAACGCTACCCTGGGTGTGGAAGTGCCGTTCACCAGCGCCCTGACGCAGACGACGATCCCGCTGGGCTATGTGGATGCGCCTACCGAGAAGTTCGGTGACGGCGAGGTGCAGATCTGGAAGATCACGCACAACGGTGTGGATACCCATCCGGTGCACTTCCATATGCTCAACGTTCAGCTGATCAACCGCGTGGGTTGGGACAACTTCATCACCCCGCCGGAGCCGAACGAACTGGGCTGGAAGGAAACCATCAAGATGAGCCCGCTGGAAGACGTGATCGTCGCGGTCCGCGCCAAGAAGCCTGCTCTTCGTCAATCGAGTGCTGGTGGATCCTTCGCGGCTGGATCTGGCTTCGGTCTCCCCAACAGCTCCCGCCTGATGGATCCCTCGCAGCCGGAAGGTGCGATGACGGGCTTCACCCAGATCGATCCGAACACGGGCTTGCCGGCGGCAATGTACAACCAGAGGGTCGACTACGGTTGGGAGTACGTGTGGCACTGCCACATCCTGGGCCACGAAGAGAACGACTTCATGCGTCCGGTGGTGTTCGATGCTCGCGAAGTGGTTCCTGCGGCGGCTACGGGATTGGCGTTCAACGGCGGCAAACTGACCTGGGTCGATAACGCTAATACCGAGTTCCAATACACGGTTCAGTACCGTACCAGCACGACGGGGGCATGGACTGCTGTAACGACGGAGCCGCTGCCGGCCAACAGCACCGAGGTTAGCTTGAGTGCCGCGCAGCAAGTGTCTGGGACTGCTCCTTACTTCGAGTACCAGGTCGTTGCGACGGGTCAAGCGGGTTCAGCCTTGAGCGAGGTGCTTACAGTTGGTACGCCTCCGCTGGCTCTGCCGGCTCAGGTAACGGGTCTTAGTGCGACGGCGACTCGGATCGGTCTCACTGCGAACGATTCCGTGGCGCTGACCTGGACTACGCCGATTACTGGTGGTGCGGTAGCGAGTTACACCATCAACCGTTGCACGTTGCCGGTTTTCGGTAACACATGCGCCAACGGAACGACGGTAACGGTAGCCACTGGTGTGAACACCACCAACTATTCCGACACGGTGAGCCGGGGTGGATTTACCCGTACTCGCTACGGATACTGGGTGGCTGCGGTCAACGCTACGGGGACTGGCCAGGCCAGCACCCAGGTTAATGTGACGACTAGGTAAGTGATGTAGGTTGGGTTGCAGAGTCATCGCAACCCAACACCCTCGGGACAGGAAGGACTTCCATCGTCCGACTTGAACCGGCGGGAACAGGGAGTCCATGACATCGACCGCCCCGGTGCAAAGCCGGGGCGGTTTTCCAAAAACCAAGGTGTTTGCCGTCGCGTTCCGGGTTCCGGAGCGCCACGGGAAGAGTCTTGCGATGGATCACAGGGCGAAAGGCCCTGGCTCAATATTAATTTGAAACAGACCGACATGATTACTGACCTGCTTTTGGATTCTGTGACTGCGCCTGGAATCGAGGTGATCGAACTTGTGACCGAGCAACAGCGGATGAGTTATCTCCTGGGCGTGCGCTTGGCGCGCGGCTTGAACCGGGACGCTGTTGATTTCAACCTGCTGGTCGGCGGTCTGCGTGATGCCGTCAATAACTGCCCGATTGATGTCTGACTTAATGCGCCGGATCCAGGCAATTTTCTGACCTATAGTTTTGTGAACCCCTTTCTCACGGAGAAATAGCATGCGCAAGAATTTTTTGGCTTTTGTCGTAATGGCGAGCGTGGCTGGCACCGGCTTCGCGAAAGATGTAAAGAAACCCGAATCGCAGAGCAAGCTTGCGACGGAAGCGCCGCTGCAACTGAAAACGCCTACTGAGCAGGCGAGCTACGCCTCAGGCGTGATGACGGTCCGCAATTTCAAGAATTACAAGATTCCCTTTGATGTCGAGGTGCTGATCCGTGCTATCCGCGATACGGCGGAAGGCAAGAAGTTGGCCATGGATGATCGGGAATTGAACCGCGTCTTGAGTGGATTGCAGTCGGATATCCGCCGCAACGAGGTGCGTAGCCGGGAAGAAAAGCGCTTTGACAACCTCAAGAAGGGCGACGCCTACCTGCTCGACTACAAGAAGAAGGAGGGCGTGCAGGCGCTGCCAAACGGCGTGCTGTACAAGGCTGAAAAAACCGGTACCGGCAAGAAACCCACCGAGGACGACACTGTCGAGGTCATTTATAAGGGTAGCAAGCTGGACGGAACGGTGTTCGACGCCACCCCGGAGGGCAAGCCGGCTGCCTTGAAGATGAAGCAGACCATCCCCGGGTGGCGCGAGGCGTTAAAGCTGATGCCCGTGGGTTCCAAGTGGCAGATCGTGATTCCGGCTACTCAGGCCTACGGCGACCGCGGCGTTGGGAACGTCATTGAACCGAACGAGACTCTGATCTTCGACGTGGAACTTGTAGGAATCAAGTGAGGAAGCCGCCATGGGTACGCTAGCCGCAAGGATCTGGACCTGCCTCATTTTGCTCTGCCAGGAGGCAGTCGCCGGCCCGGAGGAAGCGCGATCCATGGCACAACCTGTTGCTCCTACAGTAAATCCAGCGGCGCAGATCCCCTCTAACGCTTTGGCAGAATCGACTTTTGGCGAGGCCCCGCCCGGCGGCGATAGCATGCTGATCCCTGCTGGAAGTCAGGAGGATGTGGCGATAGGGGAACGAATCTACCGCAAAGGTATCGGTGCAAACGGAAAGCCCATCATGGGAGTGCGCTTTGGTGGTATCGAGGCTGAAGGCGCTGATATTGCTTGCGAGTCCTGCCACCGACGCAGCGGACTTGGGTCGGTGGAGGGGCAGGAGAGGGTGCTTCCTATCGCCGGGCGGTTCCTCTTCGGCACCGACGGTCGTGTGGTTGTGAACATGAATGCGAGAAACCTCAAGGGGTTCAATGTCAGTCACGACGGCTACACGCTCGACTCGTTCGCCGAGGTGATGCGGACAGGCAAATCGATCAGCGGGACTGAACTCGGGCCCATCATGCCCCGTTATCAGCTTTCAGACTCCGATATGAAAGGCCTGGCCGCTTATCTTCGAAATCTGTCGAAAGATTGGTCGCCCGGAGTCACTCGGGCTCGAATCCGGTTTGCGACGGTTGTTACGCCGGAGGTTAGCCCGCAACGCCGCAGCGCTTTTCTGGATACCATCCGCGCCACGGTCTCTCAGCGCAACGGCAATGTCGTGGGCAAAGGCCAACGAACCATGAACGCCGCTGAATTCATGCTGCACACGGATCGAGCCTGGGATCTGGACGTCTGGGAACTTCAGGGGCCGCCCGACATATGGGGCAAGCAGCTGGACGAGCATATGCAGGCGCAGCCGGTGTTTGCGCTGGTTTCGGGTCTGGGTGAAGGAACCTGGGCGCCGGTGCATCAATTCTGCGAAAGCCGGCAAGTGGCCTGCTGGTTCCCGAGCGTCGATGTTCCGCCGCAAACGGCGGACAAGGATTTCTATTCGGCTTATTTCTCCCAAGGCGTCGCGCTGGAGGCGCGCGTGTTGGCCAAGTACTTGAAGCAGGCCAAGAAGCTACCCAAGCGCTTGATTCAAGTTGAAACAGAGACGGCGGCCAGCACTGCAGGGGCGGAGGCACTTCAAAAGGCGCTGGCCGAAGCCAAATTGAAAGTCAGAGTGGAAAATCGGGTTCTCAAGTCGAAAGACAAAAAGGAGTTTGATCGTGTTCTTAAAGGGATCGGCAGCCAAGATGCCGTCATGCTCTGGCTGCATCCGGACGATTTGGCCGCGGCGTCGGGACTCAACCCGCCCGCTGCGCCGATCTATGTTTCGCGTTACATGATCGACAGCGACAAGGTGCCACTTGATGGCAAGTGGCTGAAAAACGTTCGGATGCTGTATCCGTTTCAGTTGCCTGAGCAGCGGAAGGCGAGCCTGGCTTACTTTAACGCCTGGCTAAGTATGCGCAAATTGCCGCTGGTCGATGAAGCCATGCAATCGGAAGTTTTCTTCGCCATGAGTTTTTTGGCAGACAGCCTGATGGAGATGCTCGACAACGTGCATCGCGACTACCTCATGGAGAAGGCCGAGAACATGCTGAGCCAGCGTGAGGGTTCCAAAGCAGAAGAAGAATCCCGGGATGTCAATTTCATTCGACTCCAGCCCGGCGGCACGATTCCGGATGCCAACTCCCGCTTTGCGGCTGGGCAGATCAAGCGAATTCCGCGCCATATTCCGGGTGCCAAACTGAGCGAGTCAGGAAAAAAGGAGAGTACGACGGCATATCCGCGCTTAGGGCTCGCGCCGGGGCAGCGCTTTGCATCCAAGGGTGCCTATGTGGTGCGCATCGCTGACGTGCCTGATGCCACCTTGGTGGTCGACTCCGATTGGATCGTGCCCTGACGGGCGTGTGGCCACTTACTTTCTTCTATCAAAATTTTTGCGTAGCCGACGGAGGCTTCAATGTCGAACAATTTCATTCGAACGGGTTTTCTTGTGACTTGGGTAATGATCGTTGCTAACCCTTTGCTTGCCGGCATTGCATGTGCCGACGAAATCCTCCCCGTTCCCCGCACCGTGAAGGGAGCGCAGGAGCGAGTCGAAGAGGAGGTGGTGGATATGAAGCCAACGGCCGCGATGGATTTGAGCAAACAGCAGTCCCGTGTATGGAAGCAGGCCCTCGTGACCAACATGCGAGCCAGCATGATGTTCCTGGAGCAGAACAAGGCATTGCCCGGGGTTCGAACCCTTAAGAGTGGTGTTCAGGTCCGGACTCTTGAGCCAAGCGACGGTCCAAAGCCGGCGAAAGGCACAAAAGCTGTAACCTTGAAATACACAGGAAAGCTGATCGATGGTACCAAGTTTGCGAGTTCCGCCGGCAATGGCCAGGATGCAAGCCTGCTGCAACTGAAGTCCATGACGCCGGGATTTCGGATAGGCATTAAAACCATGAAGATAGGCTCCAAGGCGCAGATTGTCGTTCCGCCGGATCAAGGTTTTGGTGATTCTGGATTCCTACCGGTCGTGGGTCCTGGCGCGGTTCTGGTTTACGAGGTTGAGTTACTCGGTACTGAGCCTGCTCCCCAGGCTGCCGATACCCCGGCGCAACCAGAGGGCCAATAAGCTTCGCCTTGTTCTGGGGTCGGAGTGGTCATTCGCGGGGCAAACACTGCAAATCCGAATACGGCTAGCGGGCCAGCATAGTAAGCATTCGGTGAATTCCTAAAATACGGGGAGCCTCACTTATTGCTAGCAAGTAAAAGGCCTTTTGCAGATTTTAAGGTTTTCAACAATCTTTGTGATTTATGCAGGGTGTAACTCTTATTGGTGACACCGCAATAGGGGGTATTGTTAAAATGCAAAAGATAAGATTTAGGCTTACATCAAAGCTATTTTTCCATCAGAGTTATTATGTCCCGCAAATCGTTCGTTTCTGTTCTCGTGGCCGCCACACTCTCATTCTCGGGATCCCTGCCGGGGTCGCAGATTGAGCTCAAATCCGAAAAGGAGCGCGCCAGCTATGCTGCGGGTTTCGATACAATTCGTACGCTCAAGAAGCACAATATCCCACTGGATCTGGATAGCCTGATTAGAGGTCTCCGGGATGCGGCTGCGGACAGAAAGCCGGCGCTGAATGACGGAGAGTTGAACGCCGTTCTGAGTCATCTTCAGGCAGATATGCGGCGAGGCAAGGCCGCACAGCATCGTGAACTCGCGGCAAAAAATCGAAATCGCGGGAATGCGTTCCTGGCCGAATTCAAAAGGCAGGAAGGGGTCAAGTCCTTACCTAATGGGGTGCTCTATCAGGTGCTGAAGGCCGGCAATGGAAAAAGGCCGGCCGAGTCGGATAGCGTGGAAGTCCTGTACCGCGGCACGACCCTGGATGGCAAACAATTCGACGCCACCCCTCCCGGCAAGACCACTATCATGAGCATGAACCAGGCTATCGTGGGCTGGCGCGACGCGCTCAAACAGATGCCCGTGGGGTCGCGCTGGAAGATCGTCATTCCTTACCTCATCGCCTACGGGGAGCGCGGTGTTGGCGACGTCATCGGTCCGAACGAGACACTTGTTTTCGAAGTCGAACTGGTGAGTATTCAATGATCGTTTGTCACACCAAGGCGGTGTGTTCGTGACCGGCGGCGCACGGTTCAGAATCAATAACGAGGCGAGGCATCCACCGCCGACTGGCGGCCAAATTTTACGATTCGACAGGGTGAAGAAAATGGCTCAATGGTTTAGAAGCGGGTGTCTGGCATTTGCATTGATGGTCTTGCACGGAACCGCGATAGCGGCTCCATCTCCCGCACCTGCAGCGTCTGGGGCTGTGAGGACGGAGGTTGATTACACGATTCCGGACGTGATGGTGGTGCGGGAGGACGGGAAAAAGGTGTCCTTCCGCAAGGAACTGGATGACGGCCGGCCGGTGATGGTCAATTTCATCTTTGCCACCTGCTCGGCCATCTGCCCGGCGCTCAGCCACGTATTTGCCAAGGTGCAGAGCAAGCTGGGGGACAACGCCAAGAAAGTCCACATGGTTTCCGTGTCCATCGACCCGGAACACGATACGCCGGAGAAACTGCGCGAATACGCCGCCAAGTTCAAGGCCGGGCCGCAATGGAACCACTACACCGGTACCCTGGAAAGCAGCGTCGCCATCCAGAAGTCTTTCAACGCCTATCGGGGCGACAAGATGAACCATACGCCCCTGACGATTATCCGTGTTGCGCCGGGAAAACCATGGGTGCGCCTGGACGGATTCGCCAAGCCGGATGAGCTGATCGCTGAAGTGCAGGGCAGGGCACCGGCACGCTGAGCGGCCGGCCTCTGCTTGACGAAATATCCTGAACCTGTAGGCTGAACCGCTCAATTGGGGGGGCTCGATGGCAGAGACGCAAGATAAGTTTCTCGAGCGGACGACCGGGTTGCTGGTTCTGGCCCTGGTGTTTGCCGCCTGCATTCGGATCATCTGGCCCTTTCTCGGTGCCATCATCTGGTCGGCCATCATCGTGGTAGCTACCTGGCCTCTGTATGAGCGCCTGCAGCGACGCTTCCCGGCACACCCAAAGCTGCCCACCGGCCTGATGACCGCCGGATTGGCCGTCGTCCTGCTGGGTCCCGTGCTGTTGCTGACGCTTTCACTCTCGGAGCATATCGAGTCCGCCTCGAAGCTGTTGGGGGATCTCACTCAGGTCAAGCTCGCGTCTGAGCCTCCGGCCTGGGTGGCGGATGTGCCCGTGATCAGTGACAAGCTCACCGCGCTGTGGCACCGCGCCACCACCGACATGGAAGGCTTGGCCGCCAGCCTGCGGCCGCAGATCGGCGGCGCGGCGCGCTGGCTCCTGGCCAAGGGGGCGGGCCTGGGCCTTGCCGTGCTGGAACTCCTTTTGGTACTTTTGATTTCGGCGCTGCTCTACGGCAGCGGCGAGACCCTTGCCGATTACCTGCGCAACTTCGCCGAGCGCTTGGGCGGCAGCCGCAGCCTGCATTCCCTCACCATCGCCACGCAGACCATCCGCGGCGTTTCCCTGGGCGTTATCGGCACCGCCGCCATCCAGGCGGGCTTGAGCGCCATCGGCTTCTGGCTCGCCAGCGTGCCCGGCTGGGTGCTTTTGTCCTGCATCTGCTTCGTCAGCGCCCTGCTGCAGATCGGCACCGGCCTGGTGTGGTTACCCGTCGCCGCCTGGCTGTTCTATCAGGATGCGCATGGCTGGGCGGTTTTCACCGTGGTCTGGGGCATCGTCATCAACACCATCGACAATTTCATCAAACCTTATCTGATCAGCCAGGGCAGCGGCTTGCCTCTGGCGCTGATTTTCATGGGCGTGCTCGGCGGTTTGCTGACCTGGGGTTTCATCGGCATTTTCCTGGGGCCGACCCTACTCGCCACCGGTTACACCCTGCTGAAGTCGTGGCTGGAGCAGAAGAGCGCCGCGAGCCCCGCGCGGGCCGTGGCAAACGAGTTGTGAAACGGTTCGCGCGGAGTCCGGCACGCGGCGGGCCGAACGCTTTTGGTTTTCCGGTAGGAGGATTCACCGATGATGCAAGCAAGACGCTGGGTGCGGACCGGCCTGATGGCCGCGTACTGCCTTTCGATTTTCGCTGATGGACAGGCGCAGGGGGTGACCGCGCTGCCACTGGAGGGTTTCAAGAACCTGGAATTTGTGGGCATCGAGAAGGAGCCCATCAAGCTGAGCGAGGGCAGCTACAGCGGCGGTCCCCGCCTCAGCGTGAAACTTTCGGAGGAACTGGCCGCATCCGGCGACCTGAACGCCGATGGCATGCCGGAGACAGCGTTGTTGCTGACCAAGAGTGCGGGTGGCAGCAGCGAGCTGGTTTATCTGGCCATCGTGTCGCCGCAGCCGGATGGTCAGTTGAAGAACACCGCCACCGTGCTGCTGGGGGACCGTGTGCAGATTCGTGGCCTGGAACTGAAGCCGGGTGCCGTCGAAGTCGCGGCGGTGGTGGCTGGTCGCAAGGAACCGGCGTGCTGCCCGACCAACAAGGTGCTCAAGACCTTTCAATGGATGGGAACCGAGTTGCGCGAAGGGCCGGTGCAGGCTCAAGGCAGCCTTTCCTTGCAGGATCTGGAGGGAAAGACCTGGACACTGCAGCGCCTTGGACTGAAGGAGGCTCCGTTGAGCGGGCGCAGCGCCACCCTGATGGTGAAGGGCGAGAAGGTTGCGGGCAGCGGCGGCTGCAACCGCTACTTCTCCCGGCTAAAGGACAACGGGCCCGGACAGATCAGTTTCGGGCCGGTGGGCGCTACCAAGATGGCCTGCCCGGAAGCCCTGATGAAGCTGGAGCAGGCCTATTTTCAGAAGCTGGAAAAGGTCAAGGCCTTCGGCTATCACATGGGCAAACTGGCGCTCACCTATCCGGAGGCGAGTGGCACCGATGCCCTGGTGTTCGTGGCGGAGCCGCTCTGAACAGGCCCACAAGCCCGCCTGTCAATCGTGTCCGCGCCAAGCCGTTTCCGCCTCGCCTGACGCGGCCTGGCGCCGCGCCGAGACCTTCCTCCCACCACTGACCCGGCCATTTCAGGGCCGGGTCAGTTCAGTTCAGTTCAGTTCAGTTCAGTTCAGTTCAGTTCAGTTCAGTTCAGTTCAGTTCAGTTCAGTTCAGTTCTGCGACCACTCCACCAACCCGAAATGCGCGGTGATCAGCACCGCGAGCCCGAACACGATGCGATACCAGGCAAAGGCCGTGAAGTCGTGCCGGGTAATGTACTTAAGCAACCCTCGCACCGCCAGAAAGGCGCTGATGAAGGCGGTCACGAAGCCCACGGCGAACATGTCCAGATCATCCAGGGAGAGCAGGCCCCGGGTCTTGTAGAGGTCATACCCGGTGGCGGCGAACAGGGTGGGAATGGCGAGGAAGAACGAGAACTCGGTGGCCGCCTTGCGCGACAGCCCAAAGAACAGGCCGCCGACGATGGTGGCACCGGAACGCGAGGTGCCGGGAATCAGCGCCAAGGTCTGGGCGAAGCCCAATTTCAGGGCATCCTTCCAGGTGAGATCGTCCACTTCGTGAATGCGCACGGTGTGGGTGCGCCGCTCCGCCCAGATGATGATGAAGGCGCCGACGATGAAAGCCGTCGCAACCGCGATGGGGTTGAACAGATGGGCCTTCACCGCCTTGCCGAACAGAAGACCCAGCACCGCCGTGGGCAGGAAGGCGATCCCCAGGTTGAAGGCGAAGCGCTGGGCATCCGGGTCGCTGAGTAGGCCGCGCAGCACGCCCATCATCTTGGCGCGGTACTCCCAGCACACGGCGAGGATGGCGCCGGACTGGATGAAGACCTCGAACAGCTTGCCCTTTTCATCGTTGAAATGGAGCAGGTCGCCCACCAGGATCAGGTGGCCGGTGCTGGAGATGGGAAGGAATTCGGTGAGGCCTTCGACCAGGCCCAGGATGACGCTCTGAATCAATGCGTGGATGTCCATTATTCTCTCGGTTAGGCTGAAGCAGGCATCAGGCCCGCCCCGGCTATTCTAACAAGTCGTTGCGCTTCCATGCTGGCATGATCGGATTACAATGGGATGAATTGCCCGTGGCTGGCGGCATTTCCTCAGCGCAGGCCACGCGCCATGTGCTCGGCGTAGTAGTCTTCCCGCCGCATCGGCCCGGCGAGTAGGATGCCAGCAAGAAATCCCCCGATATGCGCCCAGAAGGCTACGCCGCCTCCCGCCCCGTGCAGGGCGGGCACGGCGCCTGCCAGCTGCAGGAAGAACCAGTAGCCCAGCATGGCGATGGCGGGCAGGGTCACCGTGGTGAAGAAGATGCCCAGAAAGATCAGGGTGACGACCCGTGCATGGGGATACAGCCGGGCATAGGCGCCCAGCACCCCGCCAATGGCTCCCGATGCACCCACCATGGGCACCAGAGCGCCGGGTTCGGTCATGATCTGGGCCGCCGCCGCGGCGAGGCCGCAGAGCAGGTAGAAAACGGCGAAACGCACCGGCCCCATGGCGTCCTCCACATTGTCGCCGAATATCCACAGGAACCACATATTGGAGATCAGGTGAAACCACCCACCGTGCAGGAACTGGTGGGTGATGAGTGTGGACATCGAGCCCTGCTCCAGTTGGCAGCCCAGCCCATTGCCCAGGGGAATGACGGTGCCGGCCGGGGCCAGATTGAGCAGGTCGCCAGGAATCAGGCCCCAGGAGCACAAGGATTGGGCCAGGTCGAGGTTACTGCCCAGCCCTTGCACGAAAGCCCAGGACAGCAGATTGAGGGCGATGATGGCAAAAGTAGCCAGCGCGAAGCGCACGGTGGGGTTCTCATCGCGGATCGGGAACATGCGGGGTCTCCAGGGCAGGGACTGTTCGCGGGAGGGGCGGGGCAAGCGTCCGCATAGTCTAAACCCGAACCCGTTGCCCTTCATGCGCCTTGCTCCGGATGCCTTTTCCGCGCGCTTTACCTACAATGGAAAGGCAGCCCTCAAGGAACCCACGACATGCGATATGCCATTGGTGCGACAGGATTCTTCGCCGGGTATATTCTGGCGGCCAGCTTTTGCGAGCGCTGGGCGGAATTCGACGCTTTAGGCATACGCCTGATCTGGCTGCCGGCAGGGGTCGCGGTGGCGGCTTTCATGGCCTTCGAATGGTGGGCCCTGTTTCTGGTGTGGCTCGCCGCCTTGTGCAACGCCTGGCCTTTGACTGAAGCTGGCGGCCTGGAGGCTCCGCTGACGCACGTCCTGATCGACACCGTCGGCGAGACGGCGCAGGCGGCCTTCATCTGGCGATTGTGGCGGAGCGATTTGCCCCATGGGCTGACCACGTCGGGCGACGTTCTGCGCCTGATCATACTGGCCTGTTTCGTGCCCGTGGTGGTGGGCGCGCTCGAAGCGGCCTTGAAGCTTCTGGCTGGCGACGAAATGATCTGGCGGCGTCTGCCTCTGGTGACCATGACCGGCGGCTTCGCCGATTGTCTTGGGATACTGACGGTCGTCCCCGGCTATGTGGCCTGGCGTGAAACGCGCGCCGTGGCGCGCTACGAATTCGGCTGGATCAGCCTGTACTTCGTGCCCATCCTCGTTTTGCTGTACTACGCCCAGCACGGCTACGCGGCCGCTGTGTTTCTCGCCATTCCCATCCTGTTCAGCCTCGCCATGCAACTCGGGCTGCGAGGTGAGTTGCTGGGCCAGGGACTGCTGTTTCTCGGGCTTGTCGTCGCCATGGCGCAGGGGCAAGGGCCATTCATCCATCCCGACCCCCTTCGCGCCTACGTCGATTTTCTGACCTTCATGCTGTCCCTGGGCCTGGCGGCCATGGGGATAGCCGCCACGCAGTCGCGCTTGTTGAGCGAGAATCTGGAATTGCGCAGCAGCTTGCGGGATCACAATGCCATGCTGGAAAAGACCGTGGCCGAACGCGAGTGGCTGCATCAGCAGGTGATGCATCGGGCTCACTGCGATGAACTCACCGGACTTCCCAACCGCGCCATGTTTTTCGATCGCCTCGAGCAGTCCATCATCCAGGCGCGTCGGCGCGGCACGCGCTTCGCGCTGTTCTTCATCGACCTGGACGGTTTCAAGCTGATCAACGATACCTGGGGGCACGAGGCCGGCGACTTCCTGCTGCGCCAGTTGGGTGAGCGCCTGCGCGGTTGCGTGCGCGAGTACGACACCATCGCGCGCATGGGCGGCGACGAGTTCACGGTCATCGTCAATGACATCAGCTTCCGGCGCAGTGCTGCCATCGTCGCCGACAAGGTCATTGCCAGTCTCGCCAAGCCATTTCTGTTACCTGAAGGGCCCAGTCAGGTGGGGGCCTCCATCGGCATCGCCATCTACCCGGACGATGGCGAGGAGGCGGAATTGCTGTTGAATCGCGCCGACTCGGCCATGTACGAGGTCAAACGGCAGGGCAAGAACCAGAGGCGGTTTTTCAGCGAAGACGCTGAAGCGGACGGAAGCGCGGCGCTTTGAGGCGGGCGGTGGGCGTTCAGTCCGAGGTGTCGTCCTTGCACTGGGCCAGTTGGCAGTGTTCCAGTTCCGGCAGGGGAGCGTCCTGCAGTTCCACGCCGTGGGCCAGCAGCGCCGCTTTCATGGCTTCCACCTGCTCGTCCAGCTTCTGGATGTGGTCGAGCATGTGGTTGATGGCGTGGGCCACCGGGTCGGGCATGTCCGAGGTCATGCCGTAGGCGTCGAATCCCACCTTGCTGGCGATGGCCTGCCGCTGCGCCTGCAGGGCCTCGCGGTCCGGGTTCACCAGGTGGCCGGGTATGCCCACCACGGTGGCGCCGGCCGGTACATTCTTGAGTACCACCGAGTTGGAACCGATGCGCGCGCCGTCCCCCACCTCGATGGGCCCCAGCACCTTGGCGCCCGCCCCGATGACCACGCCCTTGCCCAGGGTGGGATGGCGCTTGCCCTTCTTCCAGGTGGTGCCGCCCAGGGTGACGCTGTGGTAGAGGGTGCAGTCGTCGCCGATGACGGCGGTCTCGCCGATCACCACGCCCATGCCGTGGTCGATGAACAGCCGCCTGCCGATGGTGGCGCCGGGGTGGATCTCGATGCCGGTGAGCCAGCGCACCAGATAGGACAACAGCCGCGCCGGCCAGCGCAGGCCGAAGCGCCACAAGCGGTGATTCAAACGGTGCATCAGCACCGCGTGCACGCCCGGATAGGTGGTGAGGATTTCGAAATAGGACTGGGCCGCCGGGTCGCGCTCGAAGATGGAGCCGAATTCGTCTTTGAGTCGTTTCAGCATGTGCGTATTCCCAGACGGTGCTGGATGGTGGTCAGTATCCCGCG
The DNA here is from genome assembly GCF_000934725.1 of Methyloterricola oryzae. Classification (NCBI taxonomy): domain Bacteria; kingdom Pseudomonadati; phylum Pseudomonadota; class Gammaproteobacteria; order Methylococcales; family Methylococcaceae; genus Methyloterricola; species Methyloterricola oryzae. The sequence goes on along the minus strand of NZ_JYNS01000003.1, from coordinate 83,862 downwards.
CAGGATATGGATGTCCGTTTTCTCCAGGGCGGCGCGGTTGAAGATCCGCCGCAGTCGGCGCAACAGCGCGGGGGATGACTTGCGCTCGTGCAGGAAGCCGATGTCGAACAGGGTCCTGATCAGATGGTCGTGGAAGGACTCCATTTCGGCGCCGGTGGCCAGATCCGGCATCGTCTCGGGCTTTGCCCCGGCAGCGCCCTGCGCCGCCTGGAACAGTTCGTAGGCCACCACCTGAACCGCTGCCGCCACGTTGAGGGAACTGAAGGCCGGGTTGCAGGGGATATGCAGCAGGTAATGGCAGCGCTCCAGTTCCTCGTTGGTGAGCCCGGCGTGTTCGCGCCCGAAGAGGATCGCGGTCTGGTGTTGACCTCCTTCCGCCGCCGTCATCTCGGCGCACTGGCGCGGGGTGAGTTCCGGCCAGGCGATGGTGCGCAGGCGCGCGCTGGCGCCGATGATGCGGTGACTGCCGGCGATGGCTTCGTCCAGGCTCTCGTAGACCTTGGCCGAGGCGAGTATGTCATCCGCTCCGGAGGCGCGCGAGCTGGCTTCCTCGCTGGGAAACAGCTTGGGATTCACCAGGGCCAGGTCGCTCAGGCCCATGTTCTTCATGGCACGGGCCGCGGCGCCGATGTTGCCCGGATGGGTGGTGGCCACCATCACGATGCGGATATTGGCAAGCACGCTGAACCTGATGCTCCGGAACCTAAGAAAAGGGCGTAAAATGGTATCAGATTTTGCTAACCTACACGGCTTTTTAACTTCCCGGTGCAATCATGGACCCAATGCTGAACATGGCGGTCCGCGCGGCGCGTGCCGCCGGCGACCTCATCATGCGCTACGTCGACCGCGTCGACTCACTCAAGGTCACGCCCAAGGGGCGCAATGACTTTGTCAGCGAAGTGGACCGGCAGGCGGAGCGCGAGATCGTCGCCATCCTGCACAAGGCCTATCCCGATCACGCCTTCCTGGGCGAGGAGGGCGGACGTCAGGGTCTGGCCCGCGGCGACTATGTCTGGGTCATCGATCCCCTGGATGGCACCACCAACTTCCTCCATGGTTTTCCCCAGTTCGCCGTGTCCATCGCCCTGCTGCACAAGGGGCGCATTGAGTGCGGCGTCATCTACGATCCCATGCGCCAGGAACTGTTCACCGCCAAGCGCGGCGGCGGCGCCACCCTGGAAAGCCGCCGTCTGCGCGTGACGCGCCAGAACGGCTTCAAGGGCGCATTGCTGGGTACCGGTTTCCCCTTCAAGGACCAGCGCCAGATGGATGCCTACCTCGCCATGTTCCGCGACTTGGCCAAGGACACCGCCGGCATCCGCCGCGCGGGTTCCGCCGCCCTGGACCTCGCCTACGTGGCGTGCGGTCGGCTCGACGGCTTCTGGGAGATCGGCCTCATGCCCTGGGACATGGCGGCGGGCATCCTGCTGATCCAGGAGGCGGGCGGCATCGTGACCGACTTCGAGAAGGGCGACAAATTCATGGAAACCGGTAATGTGCTCACCGCCAATCCCCGCCTGCACGCCCTGATGTACGAGACCATCGCGCCTCATGTGACGGACGCCTTGCGTTTCAAGCTGCCGGTGGCGGCTGAACCGGAGTAGCCGCGGCGGGGTAACCCGTGGCGTAATCAGCGGCTAGAGGCGCAGAGGGAATTGCATGGGTGGCATCCACAAGGAATCGCGCCAGGAAGCCTACGACGTCATCATCGTCGGGGCCGGCATCGGCGGCCTCAGCACCGCCGTGCTGCTGGCCAAGGCGGGGCTGTCGGTGCTGGTCGTCGAGCGGCACACCCGCGCGGGTGGCTATGCCCATGGCTTCAGCCGCCGCCGCTTCCACTTCGATTCCGGCGTCCATCTGGTCAGCGGCTGCTCCGAATCCGGTTATCGGGGTGGCAGCGCCATCTGGAAGATCGCTTCGGCGGCGGGCATTGATGCGGGTGAGCTGTTCCGGCCCGTTCAGACCTATGCCAGCGCCTGCTTCCCGCACGGGGCCTTTCCTCTGAGTTCGGGCGAAGACGGCTGCGTGGCCGGCCTGGCGGAGCATTTCCCGGCTGAGGCCGACGGCATCAGGAATCTGCTGCGTCTGTGCCGGGATGTCAGCGAAGAGGTGATGCGGGCTGACGAAACCTTGCCCCAGGCGCAGGCGGCGGGCCTCGCGCCCAGCGAAGCGCTGGCGCAGCTGTTTCGCTACCGCCGAGCGACCCTCATGGCGGTGCTGGACGAACACCTAACCGACCCCTGCCTCAAGAGCGCCATCGCCAGCCTCTGGCCCTATCTCGGCCTGCCGCCCTCCCGTCTGTCCTTCGTAGCCTGGGCCACCATGATGGCGGGTTACACCTACGAGGGTGGTTATTACTGCCTTGGCAGCTTTCAGCGTTACGCCGATCGACTGGTCGAACGCATCGAGGCCCTGGGCGGCGAGGTGCTGCTGGGCAGCAGCGTGCGCCAGATCGGCGTGCAGCAGGGCAGGGTAAGCGGCGTGGTGCTGGAAAATGGCCAGATCATCCGCTCACGACGGGTCGTGTCCAATGCGGATGCCCGCCAGACCGCCGAACTGCTGATCGGCGAGCGCCATCTGCCCGAAGCCTACGGGGCGCAGATGGAGCGCCTGGTTCCCTCCTCATCCCTGTTCGTGGTGTATCTGGCTACGGACCTGGATCTGATGCCCTATGTTCGCGGCCACGAGTCCTTCCATTTCCATGGCATCGACCATGAGTCAAACAGCGCGATGCCAGGCGAAGGGCGTTTCAACTGGTTTTCCGCCACCGTCCCCAGCCTTTGCGACCCCGCTCTGGCCCCCGAGGGCTCCCATGTCATGCTCCTGACCACCTTGTGTTCCTTCGATCAGGCGGATTCCTGGCGGAGGCTCAAGCCCCTCTGCCAACAGGGCGTGCTGGCGATGGCGGAGCAACATTACCCGGGCCTGAACGCGCGACTGCTGCATGTCGAGTCAGGTACACCGCGCACCCTGGAGCGCTACACCCTCAATCACCGGGGCGCCGCCTATGGCTGGGCCAGCACGCCAAGCCAGGTGGGAGCCGGACGCCCGGCGGTCTCGGGCCCGTTGCCGGGCTTGTTCCAGGTGGGGCACTGGACCCGTCCCGGCGGTGGCGTGTCCGCCGTCAGCGTGTCCGCCATCCTGGCTGCGCAGGCGGTGTTGGGTGTCTCCCGTCAGGTGGATCTTTGGAGCCACCTCGGCGTCACTCCAGCCTGAAATTTCCTCGTCACGGCCAAACTGGCTTCGGGCGGGCGAAGACAATTCTGGTTTCATGCGTATCGACTTCTGGCGGCCTGACACAGGCCGCTATTGACGAGAGACGCATGGGTGGGTTTCAGGCAAATAACGTGGGGGTTCGCGGCAAATAACATGAATGCTTTCGTGGACAGTAAATACGTTGATTATTTTCAATTAGTTACATTCTGGCATGGGCTTGGCATAGGCAGAATTGCGTAGTCCGAATCCAGGTGTGCAGGAAGGCCTGAGGTGCCGATGAGTGTGCCGCCCGGGCAGGATGCTCGGGCCGAAGTCGGGTGGCGCGAATTGGGTGTTGCCAATCCACGGTGTGGCTTGGGAGCGCCCGGCATAACTCCAACATTCACGCACAGCCATGAGGAATTTGATATGCATAAAGGAACACACGTGTTGGCCAGAAGCATCGCCGTCGCCCTGGGCGGCGGCGCGCTTTTTCTGGGCGCCATCCCCGCAGCTTCGGCGGCCACCACCATGTACAACACCTACAAGACAGCGGTCCAGACGGCCACCGACGGTTGGGTTTACGGGTTCTGTACCACCTGCGCCAACAACAACCGGGCAATTGCGTACAATGCTGCCAATCCCCAGGCGTACACGGCGGGAGGCCAGTCCGGCGGCGGCTTCTACGGAACGGATCCCAGCAATCCCACCGCATACGCTTCCATCCTGCCCTTCGGCTATAAGGGCACTTCGCACTTGAATTGGGCCGCACATCTGACCAGTGTCGGCGACAGCGTCGAGATTTCGACAGCCGACGCTCAGGCCCGCTATGGCTATGCTGCGGAAATCGATACCGGCGGCGGTGCCTGGCGTGACGACGGCTCTTCGACCGGGGGGCTTCAGACCGGTTGGAAGCACCAGACTGACATTGGCCTCATCAAGTCGGACGTGACCCAGAGGGTCATCCTGAACCTGACCAATCTGTCCGAAGATCCCGCCATCTATAATCCGCGCTTCGGCATCACCGTGTTCGAGGGCATGGATACCAAGACCACGGCCTACGTGCACCACGGCTCCTGGAACAACACGGTGATCATTCCGGCCGGCCCCGGCGGCACGCCCCCTCAGCAATCCATCCACAACTACGACATGGACAACCCGTTTGGCACGGTCGGGCTGACCCACCTGGCCTACAGCGACAACGTAGATTCCACCCTGGCACATGCCTTTTCGTTCACGGCCGAAGCCGGCAAGGTGTATTCCATTTACCTGGGTGGCGTGGATTTCGGTGACTGGAACGATAAGCTGGCCGGCTACAAGCTGAACGTGGCCACCGCGCCTGTACCAGTGCCTGCAGCGGTATGGCTGTTCGGAACCGGGCTTGCCGGCATGGGTGTTTTCGGCAAGAGCAGGGTTGCGAAAGCCGCCTAAGGCGCAACCTGGCGGGACGGGTTGAACATGGCCGTCCCGCCATCCTTTCCTTGATTCAGTCAGACATCGGCGCCGCGATTTTCCGGCGTCGGCCACCCGGGAGTTCGCGCCCCCAAAGCCATTAGCGCTGGGTTCGCTCAGCCTTCGAGTCGCTCCAGCAAGGCATCCAGTTCCGCCTTCAGAATCTTTCCGGTGTGCTGGCGCGGCAGTGTCTCCACATAGTGAATGCGCTTGGGCAGAAAGACCGGATCGAGCACGGGCCGCAGGGCATTCCTGATTTCGCCGGGGTCGAGCGGGCTCACCACCACGGCATGGACTCTCGGCTCACAGCCGCCACTTTCACGGATGTAGCAAAGTCCGTCTTCCACGCCCGGTATCTCGGCCAGACGCCGGTTCAGCTCCGACAGGGACAGGCGCTTGCCGGCGATCTTCACCATGTCGGCGCTGCGGCCCAGCACCTGGAAGCGTCCATCTGCCTGAATGGCCAGCCGGTCGCTAAGCGCCACGCGCGAGGGCAGATGCTCCGCGCGCAGCCAGGCCGCGCCCGCTTCATCCAGTACCAGGTTTGCGCCCCTGTATGGGCGCCACAGCGATTCGCGCGCCGGGCGCCGGCTGGCGAAGGACAGGGTTTCGGTACTGCCGAAGATTTCCCTCACCTCGACGCCGGTCACGCGCTCCAGTTCCCGCGCCAGTTCCACGGAGAGGGGCGCGGTGGAGGAGACGATGCCGGCCAGGTTGTGCCAGGGACCGGCGGCTGCCGCCAGGGCTCGCAGGTGAACCGGTGTGGACACCAACAGCGCCGGCAGCGGCGCCTCCGCCACGGCGCGGCGGATGTCCTCCGGGAAGAAGGGACGGCCCCGGTGCATGATCAGGCGCGAGCACAAAGGCCAGAAGATGGAGGTCTCCAGTCCGTACATGTGCTGGGCTGGCGTCGTGGCGATCACCATCACGTTTCGCTCGATCAGTTCCAGGCTGGTCAGTGCCATGGCCGCGGACGTGATGAACGTGTCCAGGGTATGCGGGCAGGGGCTGGGACCCCCGGTCGAGCCCGAAGTGAAGGCGATGGCCGCGGTTTGCGAAGGTTCGAGGGCGGGTTCCGGGGCATGAGCCGCCGGTTCAGGCCGTTCCACCCTGAAGAGGGTGCAGCCAGCCTCGGACATTGGGCTGTCGCTGGCCGCGTAGGCGTCTGGGTACGCCGCAAGGATTTCCGTGAGCACGCCCGCCTGTCCGGAGGGCGGCAACAGGCAAACCTGCCGGCGCATCAACGCTGCCAGAAGCGTGAGCAGGAACGCATAGCGGTCTTCGCACAGGTTGAATACATGCGGCTTTGGCGGCAACTGAGCCGCCAGTGCGCGTGCCTCGGCCCACATCTGCCCACGACTGATCACCTCGCCTAGCTGGGCTATGGGCGCCGCAGGATTCGCCAGAACCGTGCTCTCCGGTCGTTCTGTCACGTGGAATCTGTCCTTGCCGAAAGCGTGTTTGCAGTTGTTGCGGCGCCGGCGGAGTCTTTAGAATGGCCCATCGGGTTGAATTTCTGAATCGCTCGCGGAGCGCACATGGTAATGGATGCGGACGTTTTGATCATCGGCGCGGGCCCTTCCGGCAGCCTGGCCGCCTGCATGCTGGCGGATCTGGGCTGCCGTGCGGTCATGCTGGAGCGGGAGCAGTTTCCGAGGTTTTCCATAGGCGAGAGCCTGCTGCCCCAGTGCATGGCTTTCATGGAGCAGGCCGGGGTGCTGGATGTGGTGGCTGCCGAGGGATTCCAGCCCAAGGACGGCGCGGCCTTTTCACTGGACGGCCGCCTGACGGAATTCGATTTCTCGCAGAAGTTCACGCCCGGCTGGGGCACGACCTACCAGGTGCCGCGCGCGCATTTCGACAAGGTACTGGCCGACGCCGCCGAGGCGCGCGGCGTTCCCATCCATTACCGGCACACGATTCTTGCTGCGGATTTTTCCATTCCGGGCGCGGCGCGGCTGACCACGGGCGATGCCAGCGGAAGCCAGCGCGACTGGCGCGCGCCTTTCGTGCTGGACGCCAGCGGCTTCGGGCGGGTGCTGCCGCGTCTTCTGGATCTGGAGACGCCGTCCAGCCTGCCGCCGCGGCAGGCGCTGTTCACCCACATCGAGGATCGCATAACCTGCGGCGATTATGACCGCAACAAGATCCTCATCGCCATCCATCCCCACCACCATGAAATCTGGTACTGGTTGATTCCTTTCAGCAACGGCCGCAGCTCCCTTGGCGTGGTGGTGCCGCAGGGCTTTCTGGACGGGCGGCCCGGGGAGCCGCTGGCCGTGCTGCGGGAGCTTGCCATGGAGGAGCCGCGTCTGCGCGAATTGCTGCCCGAAGCGCGCTTCGACACGCCGGCGGGCACCCTGGGCGGTTATTCCGCCAATTGCCGCCAACTCTTTGGCCAGGGCTACGCATTGCTGGGCAACGCCGGGGAGTTCCTGGACCCGGTGTTTTCATCCGGAGTGACTATCGCCATGAAGTCGGCATCTTTGGCGGTTCCGCTGGTGGCGCGCACGCTGAGCGGCGAGCCGGTGGACTGGCTGGAGGACTATGAGCGGCCCCTGAGGCAGGGTATCGACGTGTTTAAGTCCTATGTGACCGCCTGGTACGAGGGGGGCTTCCAGCGCATCATCTTCGAGGAGCACCAGTTGGCCAGCGTCAAGTCCATGATCTGCTCCATCCTGGCTGGTTTCGCCTGGGATGAAAGCAACCCGTTCACCCAGCGCTGCGACAAGCGCCTGGAGGCATTGGCGCAACTGTGTCCCGGCCTTTGACAGCCATGGCGGGACAGCTCCGGAGCGCCCGTGTTCCTGCATGACCTCGGCATCGTCTGTTCCCTGGGGGCAGGCAAGCCCAGCGTGCTGGCCGGGCTGCTGCAGGACGCCTGGCCGCAGCCAAGTCCCTGGCGGGACCTGGGCATTCCGGCTTTCGCGGTGGACGCCGAATTGCCGGTGGTGCCAGAGGGCCTGCAGCGATTTGACTGCCGCAACAACCGACTGCTGCTGGCGGCCCTGCAGCAGCTTCAGCCGACTCTGGAGCCGCTGCTGGCGCGGGTGGAGCCAGGTCGCGTGGGCGTGGTGGTGGGAACCAGCACCTCGGGCATCGACGAGGGTGAACAGGCCATCGATTCGCTGCAGCGCGGCGCGGGCCTGCCGGAGCGCTACCACTACCGGCAGCAGGAATTGGGCGGTGCGGCGGATTTTCTCGCCGGCTGCCTGGGCGCGGCCGGGCCGGTGTTGACCGTCTCCACCAGTTGCTCTTCATCGGCCAATGCCCTGGCCAGCGCCCGCCGCCTCTTGCGCCTGGGAGTCTGCGATCTGGTGGTTGCCGGTGGCGCCGACGCGCTGTGCCGCACCACGCTGCAGGGGTTTTCCGCGCTGGGACTGATCAGCCGGGGCCGCTGCAACCCCTTCAGCCGCAACCGGGACGGCATCACCCTCGGGGAGGGGGCGGCACTCTTCGTCATGAGCCGCGAGCCCGCGCTGCTTGCCATGCTTGGCGTCGGTGCCGCTTCGGAGGCCTATCACATTTCCGCCCCGCGTCCCGATGGCCTTGGCGCCCGGGCCGCCATGGCCGCAGCGCTGGCCGATGCGGGCCTTGAACCCGGTCAGATCGATTACCTCAACCTGCATGGCACCGGCACGCCGCAGAATGACCAGATGGAGGCGCGGGCGGTGGCGGGGCTGTTTCCAAAGCCTCCCGCGGCCAGTTCCACCAAGGCGGTGACCGGGCATTGTCTGGGCGCGGCGGGCGCCATCGAAGCCGGCATCTGCTGGCTGCTGCTTTCGGATCTGAACCGCGATGGCCGCCTGCCGCCCCAGCGTTGGGACGGCGTGCCTGATCCGGCCCTGCCGGCCCTGAACCTGGCTGGTCTGGAAAACCGGCCCGCAAAACCACTACAATATTGTGCGAGTAATTCCTTCGCCTTCGGTGGCAACAATGTCTGCTTGGCCATCGGCCGAACCTGAATCTCCCGCAAGCCCGCCCATTCCCATCCCCGTCGGCGATCTGCTGCCCCATGCGGGCAATGTGGTCCTGCTCGACGCGTTGCTGGATGTCGGCCCAAGTCATGCGGTGGCGGAACTGACCGTGCGCGACGATGGGCTGTTCTCGCAGCCGGACGGCAGCGTGCCGGCCTGGGTCGGGCTGGAGTACATGGCCCAGACCGTGGCGGCGTTTTCCGGCTACTGGCGCCGGCAGCGCGGCCTGGGCGTGGACCTGGGCTTCCTGCTGGGCACCCGGCATTTCACCTGCAACGCCGGCAGTTTTCCTTGTGGGACGCGCCTACGGGTCCGCGCCGACAAGGTGATGGACGGCGTGAACGACATGTCGGTTTTCAACTGCCGGGTTCAGGGCGGGAGCCTGCATGCGGAATGCACGCTGAATGTCTATCTGCCCAGTGATTCCAGGGCATTTCTGGCGGGCAGGAGCGCGTGAGTCGGCAGACGGTTCTGGTGACCGGATCGAGCCGGGGCATCGGCAAGGCTATCGCGCTGCGCCTGGCGCGTGACGGCTACGACGTGGTGGTGCATTGCCGCGCGCGGCGGGACGAAGCCGAGCAGGTGGGCGCCGAAGCCGCGGCCCTGGGTGCTGATGCGCGGGTGTTGCAGTTCGACCTGGCCGACCGGCAGGCCTGCCGGGATGCGCTGGAGGCCGATATTCGCGACCACGGCGCCTACTATGGCGTGGTGTGTAACGCCGGCCTGGCGCGCGACAACGCATTTCCCGCGCTGTCCGAGGATGATTGGGACCAGGTTGTTCACAGCAACCTGGACGGTTTCTACAATGTCCTTTATCCCCTGGTCATGCCCATGATCCAGCGCCGCAAGCCGGGCCGCATCGTGACCCTGTCATCCGTCGCCGGCCTCATGGGCAATCGCGGACAGGTCAACTACAGCGCCGCCAAGGCTGGCATCATCGGCGCCAGCAAAGCCCTGGCGCTGGAATTGGCCAAGCGCAAGATTACCGTCAACTGTGTGGCCCCGGGCCTGATCGAAACCGACATGCTGGAAAACCTGCCCCTGGAGCAAGTCATCGAAACCATACCGGCCCGGCGCCTGGGCACCGCGGAGGAAGTGGCCGCCCTGGTGGCCTTTCTCATGTCGGAGGATGCCGGCTACATCACCCGTCAGGTCATTTCCGTCAATGGAGGCCTGTGTTGAATCGGCGTGTGGTGGTTACAGGGATGGCGGCCATTTCCCCGATCGGCAGCTCGTGGGAGGAGATTCGCGCCAGCCTTCAGGAGCGCCGCTCGGCCATCCGCTACATGGCGGATTGGGACAAGTACGAGGGGCTGATCACCCGCCTGGGCGCTCCGGTGGAGAAATTCGTCCTGCCGCCCCATTACGACCGCAAGACCACTCGCAGCATGGGGCGCGTATCGCTGCTGGCCTGCCGGGCCACCGAGCAGGCTCTGGAAGATGCCGGGCTGTTGGGCGATCCGGTACTGAGCGGGGGGCGGACCGGGGTGTCCTACGGTTCGTCCATCGGCTCCACGCCAGCGGTCGCCGACTTCGGATTCATGCTGCTGAACCATGACATCGGCAATCTGAACGCCAACACCTACATCAAGATGATGGGGCATACCACCACGGTCAACGTGGCACTTTTCTTCAAGGTGCGGGGACGGCTGATCCCTTCGGTCAGCGCCTGCACCTCGGGCAGCCAGGGTGTCGGCTTCGCCTACGAGGCCATCAAGTTCGGTCAGCAGGACGTGATGCTGGCCGGCGGCGCGGACGAACTGTGTCCCACCGAGGCGGCCATGTTCGATGCGCTGTATGCCGCCAGCACCCGCAATGAGGAGCCGCAACTGACGCCCAGGCCCTTCGACCGCGACCGCGACGGCCTGATCATCGGCGAGGGCGCCTGCACCCTGGTGCTGGAGGATTTGGAGCGCGCACTCGCCCGTGGGGCGCGGATTCACGCCGAGGTGGTGGGGTTCGGCACCAACGCCGACGGCAACCACATCACCCAGCCCAATGCAGACACCATGCAGGTCGCCATGCAGCTGGCGCTGAGCGATGCCGGCATCGGACCGGGCGACATCGGCTATGTCAGCGCCCACGGCACCGCCACCGAGCAGGGCGATATCGCCGAAAGCCGCGCGACCCAGGCGGTCTTCGGCCAGACGGTGCCCATCAGCAGCCTGAAGAGCTACACCGGGCATACCCTGGGCGCCTGCGGCTCGCTGGAGGCCATGGTGGCGATCCGCATGATGCAGGAGAGCGCCTTTCATCCGACCCTGAACCTCGACAACCTCGATCCCCGCTGTGCCGAGCTAGACTACGTCCGGGGGGGCATGCGCCGGATCGACACGGAATACGTGATGAGCAACAATTTCGCCTTTGGCGGCGTGAACACCTCGCTCATCTTCCGCCGCTGGAATGCATTCTGAGGGCAGCGGCCCGTGCGTGATCGCAGCGGTCCCGGCCCCGCGAGGCCCCTGAGCGAATGGGCCGGGGCGGGAGAAGCCGCCTTGAACTTCACCCTGGAGCGCTGGTGCCTGTGGCAGCCGGGCGTTGTAACGCCAGCCACAGCCTGGCCGGGCGGGGCCGTCGTGCCGGGCGGGAACGAGAAGGACGGCTTGGATTTTTTGCCCATGATGCAGCGGCGCAGGCTCTCGCCCCTGGCGCGGGCGGCCATGGCCGTGGCCTGGCGCTGCCGAGGGGATCTGCCGGCGATGCCCGCGGTTTTCTATTCCCGGCACGGGGAGAGCGGCAATTATCTCGAGATGCTGCAGGACCTGGCGGACCGGCAGGAACTGTCGCCCAGCCGTTTCAGCCTGTCGGTGCATAACGCCATTGCCGGTCTGTATAGCCTGTGCAGCGGGAGCGAGGCCGCCTGCGTCAGCCTGGCGGGCAGCGCGGACGACCTTTTCGCTGCATTTCTTGAAGCCGCCGGCCTGCTAGCCGAGTCCGGTTGTGCGCGGGTGCTGCTGGTGTTTTACGAACAACCGCTGCCCGAGGTGTACCGGGCTTTCGCGACGGGACCGGGCCGTGTCGTGGCCCTGGCCCTGGTTCTGGGCACGCCGGGAGACGGTCCGCGCTTGCGGTTGCTGCGGAAGCGGCCCGAGGTACCTGAGCCGGCCTGTCAGATCGAGCGCCTGTGTGAAGCCGTACTGCGGGGCGAGCGCCGTTCCGCGGCGGATGCGGCCTGGCAGTGGGAGCTTGCCGATGGCTGAGCGCTTCGATTACCTGTGGCGTCTGTGCGCCACAGGCTTCAGCTTTTTCGTGTTCGGGGCGGCGGGGATCGTTCTGTGGGTGGTCCTGTTTCCGCTGATCGAGCCCTTTCTGGGGCGCGGACCGGAAAAGAAGCGCCGCGCGCGTTATCTCATGTACTGGGTGTTCCGCGCCTATGTGGGGATGATGCGCAGCCTCCGTATCCTGAGCTACGAAGTGCAAGGCGCGGAGCGCCTGAACCGGCCGGGGCGGCTGATCGTGGCCAATCATCCCTCGCTCATCGACATCGTTTTCCTGGTCTCTTTCGTGCGCAATGCCACCTGCATCGTTAAGCCCGCGCTGGCGCGCAACCCTTTCATGCGGCCACCGATCCGGGCCATGGATTACATCTTCGCGGACGATGGTGAAACGCTGCTGGAGCGCTGCGCCGAGGAGTTGCGGGAAGGCTGCTCGCTGGTCGTGTTTCCCGAGGGCACCCGCACCACGCCCGACCAACCCATGACATTTCAGCGCGGTGCTGCCAATATAGCGCTCAAAGCGCGGGCCAAGATCCTCCCCGTGTATATCCACTGCCACCCGACGACCTTGACCAAGCACGAAAAATGGCACCAGATTCCCGCCCGAAGGGTGCATTTCCGCTTCTTCGTGGGGGATGAGATCGATGCCGCCGCATATGCAGATACTGCCGAGCGTTCCATCGCGTCCCGCAACCTGACCCGACATCTGCATCGCTATCTGCAGGAACAAGCCGCGGTCCATGCAAGCGCTTGAGCTGCATCTGAAGGAGCTGCTGATCCGGACCTTTGATCTGGAGGGCATGACGCCGGCGGATATCGATGCGGAAGCGCCGCTTTTCGGCGGCGGCCTCGGCCTGGATTCCATCGACGCGCTGGAGTTGGGGGTGGCCTTGCGCAAGCAGTTCCACATCCAGATCGACACCGATTCATCGGACCTGGTCCGTCACTTCGCCTCGGTGCGAAGCCTGGCCGGGTTCATCGCATTGCAACAGGAACTTCCACCCTCATGAAGAGCCGCGAAGACATTTTCGAAAGCCTGCAGCAGATGATCACCGACATGTTCGAGGTCGCGCCCGAAAAGATAACCCTGACCGCGAACCTGAACCAGGATCTCGACATCGATAGTATCGATGCCGTCGACCTCATGGTGCGGTTGCGCGAATTGACCGGCCGGCGCATCAATCCGGAGGATTTCAAGAGCGCGCGCACAGTCCAGGACGTGGTGGAAACCCTGTTCAAGATGTACAACGGCTGAATGCCGGCGCAACCGGAACGTCCGCCCAGGTCCAATTGCCCCGATGCTCAAGTTGCTCGTCGGCCTGGTGACTGTGGTCTATCCCTTCCTGGTTTATGTGGCCCTGGACAGCGTGCAGCCGCGCTACCTCGCCCTGCTGCTGGCGGGCGTCTTTGCCCTGCGATGGCTGCAACAGGGCGGTACCGCCAGGCTGTTGGGTGCATACTGGCTGGCGCCCTTGGCGCTATTGCTGCTCGTGGCGGTGGTCTTGAGCAACCAGGGCGGCTTGCTGCTGGCTTATCCGGTCCTGGTCAGCGCCCTGTTCTTCGCGGTTTTCTGCCACAGCCTGCTGTATCCGCCCAGCGTCGCGGAAAGGATCGCGCGCCTGAGCGAGCCGGACCTGTCGCCTCGAGGGGTGCGCTACACGCGGAGGGTCACGCAGGTCTGGTGCGGGTTTTTCCTCGCCAACGGCATGGCGGCCGCGGCAACGGCCCTCTCCGGTGACCGCTGGCTCTGGAGCTTGTACAACGGCTTTATCTCCTATGTGCTGATGGCTGTGTTGATGGGAAGCGAATGGCTGGTTCGCCGCCGGGTCAGGCGATCTTTATGACCGATCTGGCGTGTACCGAACGGCCTCAGGTGCTGCCCGAGGTGCTTGAGGAGCGCCTGGAAGAGGGCGGTGTGACCGTGGAATTGCGGGTGCCGGAAACCCTCGCCTTCTTCCCGGGTCACTTCCCCGATACCCCCATCGTGCCAGGTGTGGTGCAGATCCAGTGGGCGATGCATTTCGCCCGGACGCGCCTTGGGCTGGACCTGCCTTTCGGTCACATGGAGGTCATCAAGTTCAAGGAACTGATGCAGCCCGGGGAGCGTCTCAGCCTTCGGATCAAGTACCAGCCCGGAGCCCTCAAACTGCAGTTCAGCTTCCGCGACGGAGAGCGCGAGTTCAGTTCCGGCCGACTGTATTTCCTACCATCCGATGATTAATCCTTGCATCATCATTCCGGTCTACAACCACGAAAAGCCGCTCGCCGAGATCCTGGCGCGTCTGGCGGACCATGGGCTTCCTTGCATATTAGTGGACGATGGCAGCGATGCAGCTTGCGCGAAAGCGATAGACGATCTCGCATCCGGGCGGCCTTGGATTGAGGCGATACGCCATCAATACAACCGCGGCAAAGGCGGGGCCGTGAAGACCGCGCTGCTGGCCGCCCAGGCCAGGGGCTACAGCCATGCCTTGCAACTGGATGCGGATGGGCAGCATGATCTGAACGATGTCGCGAAATTCCTCGAAACAGCCAGGGCTCACCCGCAGGCGGTGGTCATCGGCAGCCCGAAGTTCGACGCCAGCGTGCCCAAGGGGCGCTACTATGCCCGTTACCTGACCCATGTCTGGGTCTGGATCAATACCCTGTCCTTCGCCATTCCGGATGCCATGTGCGGATTCCGCGTCTATCCCGTTGGGCCCTGCGCCGATCTGATCCAACGCCGACAGTTGGACGAGCGCATGGCCTTCGATGTGGAGATCCTGATCCGGCTCTACAGCCAGGGACTGGAATTCGTTCCCTTGCCGACCCGAGTGGGATATCCGAAAGATGGGATTTCCTACTTCAGGCTTTGGGAGGACAACCTGCGCCTGAGCCTGATGCAGGCCCGCTTCTTCCTCAGCCTGCCGATTCGCTTGCCCGCGCTGCTGGCTCGCCGTTTCCGATGAAAGCGTCGCCGCATCGCACCCATTGGGCGAATCTGGAGGAAACCGGAATCCTCTGGGGCATGCGCGCCATGCTGCTGATCTACCGCTTGTTCGGGCGGTCGGCATTTCGGCTGGTGCTGCATCCGGTGGTCAGCTACTACTTCCTCATGAGCCGGGCGGGGCGGGATGCCTCGCGCGATTACCTGCGGCGGGTAGGTGAAGCCTTTCCCGAATTGGGCCTGCGCGGCGGTTGGTGGGACAGTTATCGCCACTTCATCGCATTCGGCGAAAACCTGCTGGAGAAGATCGTGGTCTGGCTGGGGAAACTGGATCCGCAGCGCATCCAGTTCCACAACCGCCACCTGCTGGTGGACTTGCTGGAGCAGCGCAAGGGCGCGATGCTGCTGGCCGCGCACATCGGCAATCTGGAGCTGTGCCGGGCCCTCGCGGACCTGCGCGGCTACATCCATCTCAACATCCTGGTGCACACCAAGCACGCCGAGAAGTTCAACCGCCTGCTCGGCAGCGTCGAACGGCGGGGCGCCAACATCGAGCTGATTCAGGTGACCGACTTGAACCCGGCGGTGGCCATCCGCTTGCAGGACAAGCTCCAGAACGGTGAGTTTCTGGTGATGGTGGGGGACAGGACGCCCGTGAGTGGCGGACGCACGGTGTCCGCGCAGTTTCTCGGCGCGGAGGCGGACTTCCCGCAAGGCCCCTATTTGCTGGCTTCCCTGCTGCAGTGTCCGGTCTACACGCTGCTCAGCTATCCCCTGGAAGGGCGGTATCACATCTATCTGGAGCCCTTCGCCGCATTGATTCAGGTCCCGCACCGCCAGCCGCAGCGCACTGCGATGCTCGAGGAATTGGCGCAGCGCTTTGCCGCACACTTGGAATACCACTGTCGCCGTGCGCCGCTGCAATGGTTCAATTTCTTTCCGTTCTGGGACCGGCATGCTGGCGGAGGCGAGCCTCAGTGAGCGAGAAGCCCCTGGTCGCCGCGGAGGTGGAACTGACCGTTCCGTTCCATGACGTGGACATGCTGGAAATTGCCTGGCACGGCCATTTCAGCCGCTATTTCGAAATCGCCCGCTGCGCGCTGTTGGATAAGATCGACTATGGCTATATGACCATGCGCCGAACCGGGTACGTCTGGCCGATCATCGAGTTGCACCAGCGCTTCGTGAAGCCGGCGCGATTCGGGCAGCGCATCCGTGTGCTTGCGGAATTGACCGAGTACGAGTATCGGATGAAGATCAAATACCGGGTGTGCGATTCTGAAACCGGTGCCGTGCTGGTCAAAGGGCATACCCTGCAAGTGGCCGTCGACGCCCGCTCGGGCGAGATGTGCTATGCCTCGCCGGCGGTGTTCCTCGACAAGCTGGGTGTCAACTTCGAGGAACCTACGCAATAGGCGCACCGCGTCCTGCGGCGGTATCATTTGACGCGGCTTGCTCGGGGGCTGGGAATGGCCGCACTGGCCGCCGGAACCATCAGGAGAAAGACATGCCTCTAAACAATCGGGTTCTCATCGTTTTTGTCGTCTTCGCCGTACTCGGGCTCAGCGCCTGCGCCAAAAAGTATGCGCCGGGCCAGTTGGGCCCGGATGTCCAGACCGGCACGCTCTACTACACGCAGTTCAGCCTGTTCCAGGAGAAGGGCCACTACCGCACCACCAACTACCGACGCGGATACCTCGTCCCCATCAATACGCCGGTAACCCTGGTTTCCATCGATAGCAAGCGCATCGAGGTCAAGATGAATGACGGCGGTGAGACCTTGATTGTCGAGAATGTGCCCAAGCACACCAACGACGAAGTACTCACCGCGTTTCGCAAGCTGTTTGGTAAGCGTAAGGTGAACTTGGCTCAGTTCACCGCCTCGGAGCAAAAGTTGATCCTAGGAGGCAAAGTGGACAAGGGCATGAGCCGCGAGGCCGTTCTGGCCGCCATCGGCTATCCCCCGGCCCACATGACGCCCGACCTCAAGGGCGACGACTGGACCTACTGGTCCAACCGCTACGACCGCTTCATCGTGCGCTTCAAGGGCAACAGGGTTGCGGAAATCGTGAACTGACGCGTGCTCGCCGCGAACGTTCTGGCAGGTTGTGTCGAAGTCTGGCGGCTTGACTTGATTCATGGCGATGCCGCCAAGGCCGAAAGACTACTGACCCAGGACGAGCAGGAACGTGCTGCACGCATTGGCAGCCGTGATGCCCGTGTGGCTTTCGTCCTGACACGGGCCGCCTTGCGCCAGCGCTTGGGGGGCTATCTCGATGCCGATCCGCATTCCATCCGCTTTGAGTTCAACGATCATGGCAAGCCCCGATTGTCAGGAACCGAAGAGAATCAGGGGCTCGTCTTCAGTGTTTCCCATTCGGGAACTGTCGCGTTGTTGGCATTCGCTCGCGACCTTGCCCTGGGCGTAGACACCGAGCGGCTGCGCACCCGGCGCGGACTGGACGATCTCGCAAGTCACTGCCTCAACGACGCAGAGTTGGAGTCATGGCTCATGATTCCGGATGCTGGGCGCCTGGAGGCATTCATCCGCTATTGGGTTTGCAAGGAAGCCTTCGTCAAAGCCACCGGCCGTGGAATTGCCCTGGGCCTGAAACAGGTGGAAGTGCGCGAGGACTTCAGGGGATTCTTGCGTCTTCCGGAGGGTTGGGGGCCGGCGGACAACTGGAGCCTTCATGAGTGGGGGGATGAGGGGCAGCGATGCGCTGTGGTTCATTCGGGACCGAAGCAAACTATACAAGTTCTGAAATGACCCGTTTCGAAATCGCTTTCGTCATGCTTTTATGAGTCTTCTATTTTTCTCACCCGGCATCCCATAAATTGTAAACCGGCAACTATATCCGCAAGAAGTTTTTCTCGTTCGAGTGATTCAATAGGCGGTTCATTAGAGAATTCTTTAAGGGTATAACAATATATGCAGGTATCAGTTCCAAAATCTACAAATATCGAAGCATTGCGGCTTTCAGATAGATACTGTACGGTCTCTCTATCAGCCACTTGTACGATGTAGCCATCTCTATGTTGTACTTTTTGGGGGTAAATTGTGTGAAACATATTAGTGGCCAAAAGTGATGACGTTAACGATATTTTTGTTGCTTAGCAGGCTCGTATACTCAATTGTATTGAAGTAGCCTGAAGCGATCGAGCCCTCGGTGAAGCCTACGGCCGTTCCTGAAGCACCTTCCGCCATTCGTCTCGACAAGATAGACACTACTTCTTTGGCTTCTGCCGGTGTAAGCGGACTTTGAGGACCAAATAAGTCAGATTTGAGAAGTTGTTTTCCGCCTTTTGTCATCTCCAGAGTAAAGCGACCGTTTGATTTTGCAAATGCTTCGGCAAGGGCTCTATTTCCTGGTCCGGAATAAAACACAGCCCCGTTTCTTGGGGTTGAAACATCCGCGGCCTTAGCCCTAGTCAAGTAGTACCGATATGCATCCGCTTGTTTTGCAAGGTAGCATGCTCGCGCGACGTTGAATAGTTCCCCTGTAATAGTTCCGCCGTAAACTGAAAGCACCAGTTCGGACTCTAGAGGTCCCAGTTGCGGGGTTTTCAGGTAGGTTGCCATTAACTCCGGCGAAGCAACCTCCAATCCGAGTGGGTCGATCAGATTCTGAGGGTCGTTCGCTGCATACGTAAACCGATTTGTTGTTTTCTCAAGCCCCACCGGGTCCGGCTGCAAATAGCGTCCCGTCTCCGGGTCGTAGTAGCGCGCCATGTTGTAGTGCAGACCGCTCTCCTTGTCGTGGTACTGTCCGGGAAAGCGCAGGTTGAATTCAAAGTCTTCGCCATTCTGGTCGGGGTCTTCGTCAGCGGGACCGGTGCCGAAGGGGTCGCTCTCCCAACGCCAGACCAATTGCCCTGAACCCTCGACTATGGCGCGCGGCGTGTTGAGGTGGTCCGCGTAGATGAAGTGGATCTGGCCGTTGAGGAGGCTGTTCGGATCGGGCTTGAGAACCGCCACTGGTTGGTCGCCGAGCCAGACAATTTCCTGGATAGGCTGCCCGTCGCGCTGGTATTCGCCGAGCAGATGCCCGCCCTCGTCGTAAACGAATAGTGTGCCCCGCTGGCTGTAGTTTTCTGGATGGTTTCGCTGGTCGAAGATTTTCAGTAGGACACAGGAAACGTCGGAACTACTGATCGCACCGTCGTGATCGCAATCTGCGTTATGGCTTGGCAGGATTGCGCCTCGGGCCATCAACGCCAGTCGGCGCGCGTCCGTGATGCCAAAGCGCCCGTCGCGGTCCAAATCGCCGGCCATGTCGGGGGCGTGGCCCGACCATTTGACGGCGCGGGTTCCGAATCCATCGTAGCGGTACGTGAAGCTGGCGCCGTCGGTTTCGGCCCGTGTCAGCCGATTGTGGAGGTCGTAATCGAAGTGGCGCCTGCCATCGCTGGTGATATTGCCGGCCGCATCGGTCTCATAGCGTATCCCTTCGCGCTGCAGCAGGCGGTTGCCTGAGGCCGGGTAGACATAGGTCAAACCGTCCTGACTGAGCCGATTACCGTTGGGGTCGTATTCGAAAGTCTGGCGCCGCCTTGGGCTTTCGGCGCTGAGCAGGCGGTGCAGCGGGTCATAGGTGTAGGCCCAGTTGAAGAGCGGGTCGCTGTCGGTGAATTCGAATACGCGGCTGGCGGCGTCGTAGGTGATGTTCCGCTGCCGTTGAGCCAGCGGCACTTGGACCAGACGGCCATCAAGATCGTAGGTCCTGCGGTATTCAACCCCATTGTTCCAGATCCACGCGGCTGGCGGCCCGAAGGGCTGGTGGCGGATCTGGCTAAGCAGGGGCGCTCCATTGAGGCCGATGTCCACCACCTGCCCGTTGTCCCATGTCAGATCCACCGCTTGCCCGGAGGGGTAGAGGATCTGCCGCCGCCGACCGTTGCCATCGTATGTGTAATGCAGCGTAAGGGTGGCTTCGGCCCAAAGGCTGGTGCGGCTGGTAATCCGGCCGCGGGCGTCGTATTGCCAGGTGGTCTGGCCGGCTTCATCGATCATGCCGGTCAGCCGTCCCAGGCCATTCGGGCCCTGGTCGTAGCTGAACCGAATGGCTTCCGTTGCCGCGCCTTCGATCGCCGTCAGGCGGTTCAGGGCGTCGTAACGGTAGTGCAGGGTTACGCCGCGGGCGTCGGTGGCCGCAACCAGATTGCCGGCCGCATCGAATTCCCGGGTCACGCTGCCGGTGTCTGCACTGTCTACCTGCGTCGGATTGTCCAGGCCGTCGAATCCGAATTCTGTTGCGGCACCGACGGGGTCCGTGACTCGGATGAGGTGGTCGAGGCTGTCGTGGACGAATCGGGTTTGGGCACCCAGTGCATCGATGGCTTCAAACGGGCGGTCCAGAGCGTCAAAGCGTTGGACAGTCTCGTTCAATAGCGGGTCGAGGGTCCGTGTCAGGTTGCCGTTGGCATCGTAGAAGTATTCATAGACTTCCGTTTCGCCGGCCGCGTGGACGCCAAGTGACAAAAGGCACAGGCTCAGCAGAAACAGCAGTCCGGTCAGTCTGACAAGAGGTTTGGTTTTCATGGTCCACTCCCACCCTCAGCGGCTAGCGCGCGCCGATGAGTCGCTGCAGACGGTTTAAAGGATCAAAGACACGAGCCCAGGTCCGCGCAAGATTCGACTGCGGATCGGTAATGTCCTCCCGCAGGCGATAGCCCGCGGCATCCAGGCTGAAGTGGATTCGATTTCCCAGGCTGTCTGCGACGTCGGTCAGGCGATGGGCCGCATCATAGGCTTGTGACAGGAAGTTCGCGTCTGGCTCGGTGATGCGCACGAGCAAGCCTGCTTTATCGTACCCATAACCCGTGAACTCGCCCGCGTCATTGCTCTCGATCAGGCGACCGCGCTCGTCATATCGAAGCGCCAAGACCCGCCTGTTGGCGTCGATGATGGAGACAGGACGGCCGTGGGCATCGAAGGCGGCAAACGTGGTGCTGTGCCCCAAGGCATCGGTGATCTGTGCCAGATCACCAGGCGCGTGAGCCGCGTCGATGTCATCGTAATACCGGTAGCGGGTGATGTCGGCCACATCGGTGCGCGGGCCGTCCGCAGTCAGGATTTGGCCGTGACTGTCATAGGTGAATTGCCAAGTTCGGAGGCTTCCTGTAACCGTGTCGACCAGTTCCTGCCGCAGCATGTTGCCGACGGCGTCGTAGCTGAAGAGGGTCTGCCTGCCCGTCTCATCGATCCGCAGAGGCAGGCGAAAGGCAGAGTGCCAACCGGTCGAGATGGTTCTGGTTTCTGGCGTGCCATCGGCCTCGGTGCGACGTATTTCCAGGTTGCGGACCTGATCAAACGCGAAGCGGGTGAGGTTTCCATTGAAATCGGTCCGGCTGATTACGTTTCCATTCCCATCGAACTCTGTCTGACGAGCCGACGCCGGACAGCCCGATCCCGCGTGTTGGCTTTGCCGATTGCTGACGGGCACGCCTTGCACGGTTTGGTAGGAATAGGTGCGGGCACTGCCTAGTGCGTCCAAGACGGTTGTGCTGCCGTTAGGGTTGTAGATCAACTCATGGCGGTCGACGCCTCCCGCATGCTCCGACAATACGCCACGCCCTTGCGGATCATAGGCGAAGCGGGCATGGCGCACGCCGCTTTCGTCGGTAATTCCGGTCAAGGCCAACGGAAATCTGGAATCCTCGTACTGGTAGGTCCGGGTCGGGTCGTCAGCCGTATCGGCGCGTGTCGGGTCGGGATAGCTGACAGCGCTGAGGCGTCCAAGGGTGTCATACGCATATCGGATCGAGTTTCCTGCCGGATCAATCAGGGCAGAAAGCCTGCCGTCGCCTTGGTAAGCCAGTGTGAGACGTCGCCCAGAAACCCGATCGATCACTGTGGTAGTGCGGCCCGCTGAGTCGTACTCCAGGGCGTGCGCCCAGCTGGAACGGCTGATGATGGAAGTCAGCCGTCCATTGCGGTCATAAAGTTCGGTGCTGTCATCTTCGAGGGTGAGACGCCAGCCCAGGAGAGTACCGTTGCCGCCTAAGATTTGCCCAAGTCGCACGATGACGTCACCGTCGGGCTTCCACTCGGCTCCGGACAGCACGAAGCGGAAGGCGCGCCCGTCGCCCCGGATGGCATAGGCCACGGATGTGCCGGAGAAGGCCAGCTGTCGGTCATAGCTGTGTCGCCAGCGCGGGCCGAGCATGCGGCGTTCGCCAAATCGCGAATTGTAGTGGCGGGAGAATTCCAGTGGGTGGGGGCCTCCTCCGAGGTAGTCGATTTCCTCCTGGAACTTGTTGCCATTCGCACCGTTGATCGGATTAGTTCCATTGCAGTCGCCGGGAACACCGGCGGCTTTCTGATCCTGGCCTGGTGGCGGCAGGTAGTGGATGGTCATGCTGTCGCTGGCACTGCAGCCGCTGACGCTGCCCTCCACGGACAGCACGTTTTCGCCGGCATCCAGGCCGACGCTGGCGGCACCCGAACCCAAAAAGTTGATCAGGGTCGTGAACACGCCGGACTGCTGGAAGAACACTCGGCCATTGACCGTCGCCGTGACCTGCCCGACATCACTGGGCTTGGCGGTACCTGATCCGGTTCTGCTGACGCCGACGGTTTGTGTGGTTACGGTGCTGCCCCGTTCTGGCGAGGTGAAACTGAGTGAACAGGGCCGAGCCAGTCCGGGCACCAGAATCAGGCCGAATAGAGTAGCCATCAGCCGGCGGCAGACTCGGTCTTCAGTTCTAGTTTTCCTGTACCTGAAAGGAAGAGGAAAGTAGTTCATGATGCAACTCTCCCTGGAGCATCGTGCCAAGATGCTCCCTATGACGGCCAACTGCTAGAGCCGCTCGCGCTGGCGGTGCCCGGTTTTCGAGATCAGCAGCAGAACCAGCATTGCGCTGGCCGTTGGAAGAAATGTCGCTGGCAGCGGCACGATTTCGACGCGCGTTCCAATCGCCGATGCAGGCATGGGTTGCGCGGAGGCATCGCTCAATTCGTTGAGAGTTAGGGTGAATTCAGCGGTACCTGAATTCTGGGCGTGGAAACGCAGGGTTGCCAGGCGGAAGAAATCGGGCTGGGCGAGTTCCAGTACGGTGGCCGCGTCTTGCGAGACTTCCAGCAGTTGAATCAGCCCTGTGTCCAAGTGGCTGGCTGATTGAGGCGCCGGCGCCGCTGAATCAAGGTGAAGTTGATCGCCAAATTGGTCATCGCCAAAGCGAACTTCGTCGAAGCTCACCCTGCGGTAATCGTAGCCGACAGTGACATCGTACCCTGATAAAGCAGCCTGGCCTTCGAGTCCTGAAGCTCCGAACTCGATCTGGAAGGTGGTGCCGACCTCGAGACTGGGCTCCGGCGGTGACAGATAGAGCGTGATGTCTGCCCACGCGGAGGGCGACAGACTGGCGAGTGCAGCGAGGACAAGTATGGATCGATGCAGCATGTTCCATCCCCCGTGAGCCGTTGACTTGGCTCAGACACCTCGACGGCGTTAAATCGATGCGAGGGAAATTATGCTGAAAATTGACTTGAATTCTATGGGGAAATTGCTGGGTAATGCTTGGGAGTCGGGAACTGTAAATTGATGCTTACAGTGCCGCGCGGATGCTACCTGACAGCGAGTTGAATTTTAGCCCGTATCTTTTGATCCGCAGAGTTGCTTGCACGCGGATCAATCCCTCTCAGTGCAATTTCGTCAGAACAGGCCTACAGATGCATATGGGATGGTGCTATCGCGTGGGGGGACTTGGCTCGCCGTCCAAGTTGCCGTCGCAAGCCATTTAGAAGCAATCGTGCTAACTCTTTTGCTCGGTGTTTTGTGGGGTCGTGCCAAAGGGCGCGCACGCAGTGCCACAAGGCCTTGGGAAGCAAACCTGACGTTGTCAGGATTTTCTTTGCAATGCAGGCGTGAAGCTTGCCGAGCAGTTGTCGTCGTAACAGGTAAGAGTCGGCACCCGGCGCCAAGCTTTCAATTACCTGCTTAATGTAATCAACAGGAGATGATGAATGCAGCGCACGTTCACAAATCAAGGAAGGCAACAGCTTTAATTCGAAGTTGCGCAGTGCGTTGTATTCTATTGCTTTATTCAGGCACTTCGTGCCGGCCACGATGTTGTCGGATGCGAAGTAAACTCTTGCGTATTCCATGTACGCCAGATAGTAGGCCGAACCTCGGACCCGCGCGAGATCAGCTTTCAAACTGGGTACATTGAAATATCGGTCCAGGATATCGATGCGTCCAGCCAACATTTTGTCGAAGATTTGTCCGCGATTTCCCTTGTGCAAACGCAACAGCGTAACCACCTCGCGGCAGCAAGCGAATCTGTAGCCTTCTCTTGCCAGGCTTAGAAAAAAGTCCCAATGCTCGTTGAAATCGACGGAGGTATCAAATCCGCCAACCGCCTCGACGCAGCTACGCCGGACCAAGGCCGTGCCGAGCAACATGGTTTCCTCCTGCAGCAGCTTCGGCAGGACCTGGCCCTCCATAGTGGTTCCGGATGGCCTGACATTGGCACCTGGCCAAGGCGACGGCCTGGTTACACCCCGGATATGGGGTCCTGCCCGGTAGCTGGGGCTTCCGTCGGCCTCCATCCAGTAATACCAGCCGTAGGCAACGTCCACGCTAGGTTGCTGTTCCAGCACGGCGAGCAGGTCCGCCAGATTGTTGGGCAGCATGCGGTCGTCACTGTCCAGAAAGGAAACATACTCGCCGCTGGCACAGGCGAGGCCCAGGTTGCGCGCGGCGCAGGCGCCCGCATTGGCCTGACGCTTGTACGTGATCCTGCCGGTGTATTTTGCCACTACGTCGGCGGTGGCGTCGGTTGATCCGTCGTCCACCACGATTAACTCCCAGTCTTCACAGGTCTGGGCAAGGACACTCTGTATCGCTTCGTCCAGGTACGCGGCCCGATTGTAGGTCGGTATGATAATGCTTATGCGCGGCATGTCATTGATCCTGATCGTGTTGTTGCTTATGGCTGGCGTCGGGGCCACATGCCCAGATGCTTTCGTTGCCAGGCGCAATCACATGTTTAAATATTTTTACTATATGGCGTCATGGCTCAAAAGGGAAATTCCAGTAGAAATAAGCAATAATCTTGCCTGAAATATGGCCGCAACATATTCAATGATTTAGGTACGTTCAATGGTCTTTTGCCCGTTTTTTCCCGGTGGACTGTAAAGCAAACCGACGTTCTTTCCGTGATTTTCAAGCTTTCGACTGCAGGTAAGTCAGAATCGCTGTTGAAAAACACCCATCACCTTGTCAAAAGCACCAGGGACGAAATCCGTCAGGCCCTGATGTTTGCTGAACATGAACCGGCTCGCGCCGCGAGCAGGGTAGGAACCATCCTTGCACACAATGTATCGTAGTCGTTTGTGCCCCACACTTTCGATAAAATACCGAGCAAGGATGTTAGCGGCTCAATGGTGGAAATTTTTACCCGTGACTGGGCGCCCATGAGGCCTTTGCGGTGCGGTAGCGAATTTTACAAACATAACCCGAGTGTGCGTCAGACTGTGGCAAACCCAAGAATTGGATTTATCAGCCTCGGCTGTCCCAAGGCGCTGGTGGACAGCGAAGTGATCCTGACGCGCCTGCGCTCGGAAGGTTACGAAGTGTCGCCGAGTTACCGGGATTCCGATCTGGTGGTGGTGAATACCTGCGGCTTTATCGATGCGGCAGTTGAGGAATCCCTGGACGCCATTGGCGAGGCCTTGGCTGAAAACGGCAAAGTCATCGTGACCGGCTGTCTAGGCGCAAGAGAAGGCGAGATCCGGGCCCGCCATCCCAGCGTCCTCAAGGTTACGGGCGCCCACGCTTTCGAGGATGTCATGGCGGCGGTGCATGAGCACCTCCCTCCCGCGCATGATCCATTCACCGATCTGTTGCCCCCACAGGGGATCAAACTGACGCCCAAGCATTATGCGTATCTGAAAATCTCGGAAGGTTGTAACCACCGCTGCACGTTTTGCATCATACCTTCGATGCGGGGTGATCTGGTCAGTCGCCCCATTGGCGAAGTCATGGGCGAAGCGGAGAGACTGGTTGGCGCGGGCGTGAGGGAATTGCTTGTCGTATCGCAGGATACCAGTGCCTATGGGGTGGACATGGGATATCGCACCAGTTTTTGGGGTGGTCGTCCGCTCAAGACCCGATTCCTGGATCTGGCAAAGGCCTTGGGTGAGATGGGGGCTTGGGTCCGTCTCCATTATGTTTACCCTTACCCGCATGTGGACGAGGTGATTCCACTGATGGCCGAAGGCAAAATCCTGCCATATCTCGACATTCCTTTCCAGCATGCCAGCCCTCGTATCCTCAGGTCGATGAAGCGTCCCGCCTCCGCTGAGAACAACCTGGAGCGTATACAAACTTGGCGGTCCATCTGCCCGGAACTGACCATCCGCAGTACGTTCATTGTGGGCTTTCCAGGCGAAACCGATGAAGATTTCGAAGATCTGCTCGACTTCCTGGATGCGGCGCAATTGGACCGTGTGGGTTGCTTCGCGTACTCCCCGGTGGCGGGCGCGGCGGCCAACGCGCTTCCGGGTCAGGTGCCAGCGGAGGTAAAGGAAGATCGCTTAGCCCGCTTCATGGCATTCCAGGAGGAAATCAGCTCTGCGAGACTCCAGGCTCGTGTAGGTGGTCGCGAAACCGTACTGGTCGACGAAGTGGTGGAGGAAGGCGCGGTAGCGCGCAGCCGAGCCGATGCCCCTGAGATCGATGGTCAGGTGTTCATCGATGGAGCTACCCATCTTCAAGTGGGCCAGTGGGTCGAGGTCGAGATCGAGGAGGCCGATGAACATGACCTCTGGGCACACCTGATCTGAACGCCGGGGGCCAGATCACGGACTGAGGCGCTTAACCGGCCTTCACATCCCTGCGGCTGGCTGCTCCTAGAGTGCTAGTTCAGTCGTGATGGTGCCCGCCAAGACCATGCACATGGCCGTGATCCAATTCTTCTGCGGTGGCATCGCGAATGTCCGTGACCTCGACGGCGAAGTTCAGGGTCATGCCGGCCATCGGGTGATTGCCATCCAGAATTACTTCGTCATCCAGAACCTCGATGACAGTCACCAGTTGTACGCCCTCGGGTGTTTCGGCATGGAATTGCATGCCGGGCTCGATCTGCTCGACGCCTTCGAAGGCGGTCTTCGGCACGGCCTGGATCAGGTCGTCGTCGCGCAGGCCGTAAGCTTCTTCGGGAGAGACCGTTACGCTCAGGCGGTCGCCTACCTGCTTACCCGCCAGTGCGTTTTCCAGGCCCGGAATGATATTGCCCTGGCCGTGGATGTAGGCTAGAGGATTTTGACCCTCTGAACTGTCCAGCACGTCCCCCTCGTCATTGGTCAGCGTGTAATGAATGTGAACCACTTTCTCGGCGGAAATCTGCATGGGTGTCCCTCGTTATTTTCAAATTTGCATCATATCGGTTTTTTCCCGCCCCAGGTAGGGCGAGAAGTGCCGGCGTCTGTCTAAACTGAACCGTATCCATCGACCTGACAGGGAATCCCGAGGGAGCCAGTGGTCCGATCGAAAGTTCCACTCTGGGCAGACACCGAAAGTTTTCTTCCGGACTTCCGACGCGTGCGTACGGCCTTTGTGCTGCTGTTGTTGGCCGAAATCCTGGCGTTGGCAATCGGCCTGATCGCGGCGCCCGATGCGGAGGCTTTCTGGAACAGCTTGGGGCTGGTCTCCCTCTACATCGTCTGGGTCGTCCTGCTCAGCATCGCAGTTTTGAGTACCTTCAACCGTTGGCTCCAAAGCGCGAGTCCGCTGAGAGCAGGGGGTGTCGTCGTTTGCGTGGTCGAGGCAATGGTGCTGCTGGTGGGGTGGCTCGCATGGAACGGCTTGGGCCAAGGCTTGTTGAATGGGGGCACGGAATTGAGCCAGACGCCTTATCGCTGCCTGCGCGACGTCGCCGTCGCGGCGCTCCTGACGGGTTTGTGGCTCCGCTACCGCTATGTTCAATATCAGTGGCGGCGGCATGTTCGGGCCGAGGGACTGGCTCGGCTGGACGTTTTGCAGGCGCGCATGCGGCCGCATTTCCTGTTTAACGGTCTCAACACCATAGCCAGTCTCATCAGCACCGATCCGGCCAAGGCGGAGGAATTGATACTGGATTTTGCCGAAATGTTCCGTGCGGTGTTGAAGAGAAACGCGCGAATGGCGAAGCTGGAGGAAGAATTGCACTTGGTGCGGCAATACCTCAATGTGGAGGGACAGCGTTTGGCCGAGCGCCTGCGGGTGGTCTGGAACCTGAACGGCGCGCCGATGGATGCGCTGCTGCCACCCCTCAGTCTGCAGCCCCTGGTGGAGAATGCCTTGTATCACGGTATCGAACCTCTGCCCGGCGGTGGCATGGTGGAGATCGATGGACGCTTGCGGCGGGGCGAGGTGGTCCTGACAGTCCGGAGTCCCGCACCCCGCGCTGAGGCGGAGCCGCACCGCAGCGGCAATCGCGTGGCTCTCGCCAACCTGCGGCTAAGGCTGGAGAACTGTTTTCCGGGAAGTGGGGCCGTGCACACCAGTGTGGTGGACGGACGCTACCAGGCGCGCATCGTATTTCCCTATCGGACGACGCTGAGTGAAGATTCTGATCGCCGATGATGAGCCCTTGGCGAGGGCCCGCTTGCGAAGGTTGTTGGAGGAACTGGCGCTGGCTGACTTGGTCATCGAGGAAGCCGCCAATGGACAGGAGGCCCTGAAAGCCGCGATTTGCCTGCAGCCTGACGTCATGCTTCTGGATATTCACATGCCCCTGATGAGTGGGTTGCAATGTGCGCGGGAGCTGGCGCGCTTGCCGCAGGCACCGGCAATCGTGTTTGTCACGGCCTACGACGACTACGCCCTTAAGGCGTTCGAAGTCTGCGCCTGCGACTATCTGCTCAAGCCGGTGCGGCGAGAGCGTTTGGCAGGCGCATTGGAACGAGCGCGACGTTTCAGCGCCAAGGCGTGGGAAAAGCTGTCGGCGGAACTCCCGGAAGTGCCGGTGTCGAGGCAGCATCTCTGTTCCTTCGAACAGGGCAACGTGTGCTTTCTGGCCATCGAGGACATCCTTTATTTTCTGGCCGACAGAAAATCCACGCTGGCGCGCACGGTGACCGGCCGGCTTCACGTGGACGAACCCCTCAAGTCGCTCGAGGCCGAGTTCGGCGAGCGCTTTCTCCGTGTTCACCGCAGCGCCCTGGTCGCCCCTGCCCACATTGAAAGGCTGGACCGGCTCGCGTCGGGCGGGGTGGCGCTGAAGCTGAAAGGTATCCCCGAAAGGATTGAAGTCAGCCGGCGTCTCCTGCCGCGCTTGCGCCAAGGCCTGGGTGTCACGGGCTGAATCCACCTGCGCCAAACCTTGGTCGTCAGGCGCGATCTGTTACAATGCCGCCATTTATCAGCCTGGTTGTGACCGTGGTTCAAGAAGTCATCCGTATCGCTACCCGCAGGAGTCCATTGGCCCTCTGGCAGGCCGAGCATGTTGCCAGCCTGTTGCGGGAAGCTCATCCGGGACTCAAAACCGAGTTGGTGGAAATGACCACGCGGGGTGACCGAATCCTTGACGCACCCTTGGCCAAAGTGGGTGGCAAAGGGCTATTCGTAAAGGAACTGGAACAGGGCATGCTGGCCGGAACCGCGGATATCGCAGTCCATTCCATGAAAGACGTCCCTGTGGAATTCCCCGAGGGACTCCATCTGGCAGCGATACTGGAGCGCGAGGACCCGCGTGACGCGCTGGTTTCGACGAAATACGCATCATTCGAAAAGCTTCCCCCCACGGCAAGGATCGGGACATCCAGCCTTCGCCGACAGTGTCAAATCAAGACCCTCCTGCCGGACTGCGAAATCCGGCATTTGCGCGGCAATGTAAACACGCGGCTGGCCAAGCTGGACGCCGGCGAATATGACGCCATCGTGCTGGCCTCCGCAGGCTTGAAGCGCCTTGGCATGGCGGAGCGCATTTCGGAATTTCTGCCCGCGGAGATCAGCTTGCCGGCCATCGGCCAGGGCGCTATCGGCATCGAGGCCCGCAGCGAAGACGGTCGAATCAATGATCTGGTGAAGCCCCTGCACCACAGTGAGACGGCGTGGCGTGTATTGGCGGAGCGATCCATGAACGAGCGCTTACAGGGTGGATGTCAGGTGCCCATAGCGGGTTATGCGGAACTGGACGGGGAGCAGTTGCGCCTGCGCGGCCTGGTGGGGGCACCCGATGGTTCCTGCCTGGTCCGGGGCGAGGTGACAGGTCCGGTAATCCAGGCCCAGGCTTTGGGCATTGCACTGGCCGAGGATCTCCTGTCACGTGGAGCCGATGCAATCCTCAAGGAACTTTATGGCGAGGCGCATGGCTGAAGGCGTCCTCAAGCCCTTGGCGGGCCTGGGCGTTCTGGTCACGCGACCACAAGGCCAGGGCGAGAACCTGAGTGAATTGATCGAGGCCGCGGGCGGGCGTGCGATCCGGTTCCCACTGCTTGAGATCGTGCCGGTGCCATTGGATGCGGAAGGTCCTCGTACGCTGGCGGATCTAGCGGGTTGCGACTGGCTGGTTTTCGTCAGTTCCAACGCGGTGCGTCACGGGCTGGCGTGTATCCGGAGCGTTGGCGAACCTGCCGCTTGGCCTAAGGTGGCTGCGATCGGTCAGGCGACGGCGGATGAGTTGGAGCGCCAGGGTGTGGAGGTGGACCTGGCACCCAAACAGCAGTTTAATAGCGAAGCCCTGCTGGCCTTGCCGGAATTTGCCGATGTGACTGGCCAGCGTATCCTCATCGTGCGGGGAGCGGGCGGGCGCGAAGTGCTGGCGGATACATTGAAGGCGCGTGGGGCGGAAGTGACGTACGCGGAAGTCTACCGCCGCGCCGCGTCGCAGGTCGATCCCGCGCCCTTGCTTGAACGCTGGAGGTCCGGCGAGATCGATCTCGTCACGGTCACCTCTGGCGAAGCCCTCGACATTCTTGAACAGATCGTGGTCGGCGACCATTCCGGACAGCTGCGGTCCACGCCGCTTGCCGTGATTGGCGAGCGCATTGCGCAGAAGGCGCGGGGTCTGGGCTACGCGAATGTGATGGCGGTAGAGGCGGGTGACGAGTCATTACTGGCTGCGGTGATTGCCCTGGCGGGCAACCGGCGAGAGGTTCCAAACCATTCCGAAAACGGGGACACAGCATTGGTTGACGAGGAGAAAGAAGTGACGCTGCCGGCGGATCAACCGGACGAAATTACGGCAACGGATGCTTATGGTGAGTCCCAAGAAGCTCCGCCCGCGCCGAAGAAATCCAGAGTAGGTGCTTGGGTCGGCTATATGATCCTGTTGCTGGTGTTCGCGCTAGCTGGCGGTGGCTTCTTCATCCTGAATGAATTGCGAACCAAGCAGGAGGGTTTGGGCTCCGGTCTGGACAAAGGCGACCGTCAGATGCAGGAACTGCTCCATCAGATATCCGGATTTCAGACGGAGTTGGCGGCCCTGCATTCGCAGTTCGCCACCCTGCAGTCACAAGTCACCACCGAGGATACCAAGTTCGAGCGTCAAATCGGCGAGCAGGGCAGTACGTTTGGGGAGCGACTGGATTCGACCAAGAACGAGCTTGCGGCGTCCATCGAGCACATACAGCGGCAAATGAATAAGACGCGCGGTGACATGATGGTGGCGGACGCGGAGTATTTGCTGGGTATTGCCAACCAGAAGCTGCACCTGACCGGTGACGTGAAGGCCGTGCTCGCTGCTTTGGCGGCTGCCGACCAGCGGCTCCATGACAGCGGTGACCCCGGCGTGTTCAAGGTGCGTGAAGCCTTGGCCGAGGAAATCAACCAGTTGGAAGAGGTGAAGATAGCGGACGTGGTGGGTCTGTCGGCCCAGATCCTGGCGCTTGAGTCTGTCGTCAGAGACCTGCCCCTGTTCTTGCCCCACACGGACAAAGGCAAGGCCAAAGTGGAGGCTGGACCCGATGAGAAAGCCCAGCAGCCACCTGCTACGGAGGATGGCGGAGCGGGGCTGCTGGATTCCGCATTGAGCGATTTCAAAGGGCTCGTCACGGTGCGCCGCACCGACCGACCGGTACAGGCGGTGCTGGTTCCGGAAGAGGTGGAGGCGCTGCGTCAGGTCTTGTTGCTGCGCATGGAAATAACCCGGCTGGCCCTGTTGCGGGGCGACGACGGACTCTATAAGTCAAGCCTGGATTCGGTACTCAGCTGGCTTAATGAGCATTTTGATGCGGAGGCGGCGGCGACCAAAGATCTGGTGGCGGAGTTGGTCGACTTAAAGGCGCAGCAGATCGCGGTCCCGTTCCCCGATATCAGCAAGTCCCTGACACTGCTGCGCAATATCGAGAAGCTGCGCCTGGAAGCGGAGGAGAAGGGCAAGAGTCAAGCTCAACCTCAGCCTGCCGCAGCACCCGAGGGTACACAGCCGTGAAGTCCCTGGTCATCCTGCTCATCGCGCTGCTCATCGCGGTCGGCGCCGCGTTTTTCATTCATGAACAGCTGGTCGCGCAGGGCGATCCCGGCTATGTCATCATCGGCATCGGCCACTGGTCCATAGAGACATCACTGTTTCTCATGGCCATGCTGATTCTGCTGGCTTTCCTGACGTTCTACCTCACGATTCGTCTGGTCATCGGAACCTTGCGGCTTCCAAAAGCCATAAAGCGCCGAGGTTCCGAACAGCGGAGCCGGCAATCACAGGAAGCCCTGATTGCCGGTTTGATCGAATCGGCGGAAGGAAATTGGGAAAAGGCGGAGAAGCATCTGATACGGCATGCGGCCAACAGCGGCGTGCCGCTCATCAACTATCTGACGGCGGCCCACGCGGCGCATTCCCGGGGCGCGGTGGACCTGCGCGATGAATACCTCAACCTCGCCCATGAATCAACGCCGGAAGCCGAACTGGCCATCGGCTTGACCCGCGCGGAACTGCAGATGTCCAACCAGCAGTTCACCGAGGCCTTGGAAACACTGACCCATCTCAACCAGATCGCACCGAGTCACGCGAAAGTGCTGAAGCTAATGCATCAGGCGTACGCTCAGGCGGAAGACTGGGAAGGCCTGACGCGGTTGATTCCGCAATTGCATCAGAACAAGGTGCTGATGGAGGCCGAAATCAAGTTGCTTGAAGCGGAGACGTTCAGCGCCATGCTCAAGCAACGCTCGGAGTCTCGCAAGCCGGGCGCCCTGCGGGAAGTCTGGCAGCATGTTCCCGATCATATCAAGGCCATGGTTGGCATCCAGGAATTGTATTTTGCGGCTATGATCGAAGCGGGTGCCGGGGACGAAATTGAGCCTTTGCTGCGCCAGACCCTGTCCAAGCAGTGGAACGACACCTTGCTAGTGCTGTACGGCTGTATCCAATTACCCGATGCGGCGCAGCAGCTCGAAACGGCGGAAGCTTGGCTTGCCAAACACACGCAGGATGCGGTTTTGCTAAGGGTGCTGGGCAAGCTGGCCCTGGCGGCCGGGCAGCCGGAGAAGGCGCGCGAGTATCTGGAAAGAAGCCTCGGTATTGAATCCAGCGTCGAGGCCTTCCGCATGATGGGGGATCTGCTGCTCAGACAGGATGATGCCGTAAACGCGTGCCAGTACTTCCGCAACGGGCTACTGTTCGCCTCCAACGAGGTGGTGGCGCAGATAGAAATGAATCCGGAGAACGAGCCACAGGCCGAGGACGAGGCGCAAACTTAGATTGCATAGGCTTGAACCAATTGAACTTTCATTGGTTTGCTAAATCTAGCCTCGCGCGCCCCGCTCCACGTTGATGTGTGCCAGGCGCAGGCGCCAAAACTTGCTCAAGCGGGATGGCTTTTGATGCTGGAACGCCTTTAGGCACCTAATTCAAATAGGTGAAATTACTAGTGCTCTTTGTGAATCGGCAAGCTGTTCGGTAAGGCCGCCGAAGTGCATGCACACAAGGTAAAGCAAGATGCCTGCTACACTACGTAACTCTATCGCTATTCTTTTGAGGTTGGTGGTACGAAATCCAGCCGGTCAAGTCGTGCGATGACGCGTACAGTCCAACCTTCCCTCGAGCCATGGTTCTATTACCCTATTTAATATTCCTGGCTTCATTTCTCCTGCAGTTCCATTCGGAGTCAGGATTTCTTCCGAGACAGTTATCCTGGCTTCCGGAAATATTGTCCGCGATCGCATTTGTACTGGTGGTGCTTCGAGGTGCGTATGAAAAGCGGTTGATGATAAGTGCAAAATACGTCCTGCTTTTTGGCTTTATTTTTCTTTTGCTCACGTCGTCTCTCATCATCAATGACGTGCAGCCAGGTACTATCTTTATTGGGGCGCGTACATATTTCAAGTATGTTCCATTCTTTCTCATGCCTTTGGTATACGAGTATTCAGAGGAAGAGTTTAAGAAGCAGTTATTGTTGTTGGCCGGTCTAGGGCTATTGCAATTGCCCATGGCTGCGCTTCAGCGGTTTGTCTTGTACTCCGATTTGGCTACTGGCGACGTAGTTACGGGCACCCTGGAGACATCCGGGGTGCTCACCATCATGATGCTTAGCTTTTTGTCAATTGTGATGGGCATGTATCTACGCAAGAAACTCTCGCTCCGTCATGCCGCTCTGCTCATGATATTTTTCATCGCGCCAGCTGGTCTCGATGAGACAAAGGTTACCGTTATTCTTCTTCCTTTGGCGCTGGGAATACCGGTCTTTATTGTTGCGAAGCTCGAAAAAAATCTACGGTCCCTTGTTCCATTCGCGGTTATGGGTGGAATTGTATTTGTGCTTTTTGTTGGCATGTATCAAACGCTTTACTCGTCACGTGGGGACATGCAGAAAGGGGGTATATTCGGCTTTCTGACGGATCCGAAAATGCTGGAGACCTATGTCTATGGAGGCGCTGCAGAAAGCGCGACTGTGAGAGGAATCGATCGTGAAGGTCCCAAAGTTATTGGAGCAAAAAAGAAGGCTGCAAAGCGGGCGGAGCGCTTCGATGGCATAATCGTGGCTTGGAAGGTTTTATCCGCCGACTGGGCCAAGCTTCTGGTTGGGGTAGGGATAGGAAACGTCACGGATTCTTTCCTTGGGAAAAATTTTGCTGGAAAATATGCTCTTTATAGTATTTACTTTAGTGCTGGAATTACAGATTTGAGTCTCGCTCTTTGGGAGATTGGCCTTCTTGGAATTCTTTGTGTCTTTATATTGATGGCATTCATATTCTTTGATTCCTTTGCTCTAGCCCGGAGTTCTGATCTCTATGGGGCATTTGCCATCGGTTGGGTTGCGGTAACTGTGATGATTGTGGTCGTCATGGTCTACCAGAGTAACATCGTCTTCAACGCCATCAGTTATCTTTTTTGGTTTTTCTCCGGACAGGTTATCGCAGCCAAGAACAGGCTCGACTGGAGCAAGAACTGGCGACGGTCTTAAGGAATCACGGGCTGTGTAACATGGTTGTTAGAGAGCGCCGGAGGTTTTCCGTCATAAAAGTTCATGATTCGTCAGGCGGTTGTTGGCAGGTTTATTTGTCGTTCAACCACATGGCCTACCTCATCGATTTGGAGCGCTCGCGCCTGCGACGGAGAAAGTTTGAAATTTTAGAATCAAGGTGCCAGTAAAACCAATGCGTATAGTTTTGATGACTGCCATTTATCCAGGAAAGCGCATCGGCGGCGCGGAATACCAGACTTCCCTCTTGGGCAAGGAACTTGCCATGCGCGGTCATGAAGTCATGTATCTGGCTGTGGAGGCGGGGCAGACCGCTGAGTACCAGGATGAGGGTGTTAGGGTTATTGAACTTCCCGGGTGGGGCGCCATTGGTAGACCTGCGCACTATCAGCGCATTCGTGAAATTATTAGCGATTTCCGGCCGGACGTTGGTTATCTTCGCTATTTGCTGGAACTGGCCGGCGTCAGTGACGTCTTTCGGGGAATGCAGATTCCACTGGTTTCGGTGACCAGCAGTTTCATGGAAACCTCGCCGCTTTTTACTGGTCATGATCCGCGCACCATGCTGCGGAGTGTGGTTAATGGCACCCTGTTTCTACACTGGAAGGCATTCTGGTCCATTCGCCATTCCGCCGTTCACGTGTGTAACTCAGAGGACATGTCGAAGCGAATCCGGCGCTGGCTTCCGGGTGTTCGGATCGAGACCGTCTACAATGGCTCGCCGCTGCCACCAGAACACGAGGTGCATCAGTTGCCTGGCAAGCAGGTGATTTGGGTGAACAACGTGAAGCGATGGAAGCGGCCGGAACAATTCGTCGAGCTTGCCAGGCGCTTGCCGGAGTTTCAGTTCGTCATGATCGGTTCCCTACAGTCCAAGGGGCGGTACGCCGAGGCCTGTCGTAGGATGCTCGCGGACGCGCCAAAAAACCTTAACTATCTGGGCGGCTTGCCCGTTGAAGAGGTCAACAAGCAGATTGGACAGAGTGATATTCTGGTCTACACGAGTAAACCCGACACGGAGGGATTTGGGAATTCTCTGCTTCAGGCGTGGTTTAGAGCGGTTCCGACGATATGTCTGTCGTACAACGTGGATGGCATCATGGAACGTGAGGGGATCGGTTTTGTGACCCAATCAATGGACGAGTTTGCCGCCAGGGTAGGCGAGTTGATGCGGGATTCAGAGAAGCGCATGGCGATGGGACGCAAGGCCCAGGAGTATGCCCACGCACACCATCGGGTTGGCCATATGGTTGACCAATACGAAAGCATGTTCCGCGGGATAATCGAAACGTCCGCGTCGTCGTGAAAATTCGCGGCATTTCCGCCCCACATGTACCCAGGAGCCCACTGAATGGCAGACAGCAGACCGGCCGCCGATGACAAAATCTCCCGTCGTTTGATTTGGATCGTTCCGGCTTCCCTGACGCCCACCCTTCACATAAACGCATTCAATGAACCAGCCCACGAGCTCGCGCGCTTGGGTTGGGATGTCACGCTTCTAGCACAAGGCGGTGCAGGCGAAATCCTGCCTCGGGATTTTCGCGTGCGTTACCTACCCATGCCGCGCGTCTACGTGTTGGGACAAGTTATCTACCACCTGTTCGTCATGGCCGATGTGGCAAAAAACTGGAAGAGCACCGACGTGGTCTACTTTCACCAAGAGTCGGCTCTGTTCATTCTGCCGCTGCGTGTTCTGCGCTGGCTGATTCCTGGCCGATTTCCCTTGCTGGTTATGGACACACGGACGGTGGAGATGGTGGTCGACACGCCGAAAGCGAAGCTGCGTGACATTTACAGGCGTTTAATGAACCACTTTGCAAATTTGTGTGCCGACGGTCAAACAGCGATCACGCGCCGGTTGGCCGATTACGTAGGCATCGTGCCGTCTGATCTGCTCGGCATCTGGCCTTCTGGCGCAAACCGAGAGCTTTTTGGTGCGGCCATCGGTTGGCGGCATTGGCCGGAGGAATCCCAGCCCCTGCCGGTGATTTATATCGGTTCCCTTTACAAGGAACGCAATGTGATGGCGTTTTGCCGTGCAGTGGTTGCCGCTTGTGAGAAGGGCATGAATTTTTCCCTCACTGTGGTCGGTGGGGGCGATGAGTTCGATGATCTGCGGGAATTTGCCGAAACTAGCGGCGGCCGGGTGCGCGTTCTGCCTTCAGTTCCCCATGCCGAGGTGCCGCGCGTGCTTTCTGGTGCCTGCATTGGCGTGCTTCCTTTCCCGGACGAGGAAAAGTTCAGGATTTCAAGTCCCATCAAGCTGTTCGAATACATGGCCGCGGGTATGCCGATCATCGCCACCCGAATTGACTGCCACACCGACGTGGTGGGCGGAGAGGACTTTGTATTCTGGGCGGACGGCAGCGATGATGCTGCTTTGTTGCAAGCCCTTGCGCGCTGCTGGGACCAGCGCCGGCAATTGCAGACCTTGGGTGAACATGCATCGGAGGTGTCGGCCAATTGGACCTGGGCGGCTTCGGCACGTCGCATCAGCGACGCCCTGAGTCTAGGCTTGCAACGTGTTGGACGTGCCTAGCCACTGAATCCATTCGGATTGACGGCCGTGGAGCTTGCCAGGCCGCGGATTTGCCAGGGTCGGATTCATTTTGGAGTTTGGAGTTTGCCCTGAGTCATTGGCGGCATAGCCAGAGACATTGGTCTGAATAGCCGCCTTTGCAGCGACCGTGACTTGTCAAAGCTTTTCCTGGCAACTTTGTGCGACTGTTTTTGCTGCCTTAAGCATCCAAATTCAGGCGATCGTTTTGCGGTCCAATTGCTGTGGGTTCCGCTAAAAGCCGAGTGGCCGGAGAGCGAAGCGCATCTCCGGGTCTCCGGGATCGTGTCGGTCTAGCGGTTAGGGCCGAGGCCGATTGGTTCCTCCGCCTAACTCCAGTAGATCGAATACCAGGCCTGACGCAGCGTCGCCCCGCCCGGGTCGCTTCTGGCGACTGATCCAGAGGTGGGTCGATCCGTCGCACCAGCGGGCGTATTGGTAGGCTCGAGTGACCTGCACGCCTTCGGCTGGGACTTCTTCGTCGTACAAATCCAGGTCGCGGCCCATGGGCATTAACTGGTCCAGTCGCATGATGGTCGGCAGATCATCGCCCGCGGTCTGCAGGCGCGCCTGGCGCAGCCGCATGCCGGAGTCCAGCCTGGCCGGCAGCAAGGGTTTCCAGTAGGCGGGCACGCGGGTGCCGAGGCGGTAGGCGCGGGTGCCTTCCAGAGGCGCGGGCAGAATCTCCTCGGCGCTGCTGTCCGAGAGTTCACTTCGGTTGAGAGTGCCACCCGCAAGGCTCGGCATCTGCGTCTGCACAGCCCAGCCCAGGTTGGCGCCCTCGTCGCGCTGCAGCCAGATTTCTTCCAGAGTCTTGCCTTGCAGTCCCTTGGCCAGCGCCGCGGGCAGGTAGAACCAGTTCTGGCCGTCGCCGCTGATGGAAAAGGCACGCCATCGCCCCGGAGCCTGGTCGGTCTCGGCGGCGGGGGAAATCAGATGGCGCTCGCCGAAGCTGTTGCTGACCACGAGCCTGCGCACGCGGCTGAGAGAGCCTACCGGTAGCTCTACCGGGACCACGAACCAGTCATTGCTGAACTCCAGGGCGAATTTGAGCAGCAGCCGTCTCGGCAGATCGTTGGGGGCAGCCTCGACTGCGGCGAAGTTGATGCGGGCATCTTCCATTTCCCAGAAACGCGCCAAGGGCATGCCGTGATAGCTGACCGGCACGGGCAGCAGGTCGAGATTCCGTAGGGCGGGGTTCAACCGCGCTTGGGGCCCTGTGGGCGGTTCCATGTCCACCGCGTACCAGTCCAACTCGCCGCTGTAGTATTCCTCGGCCTTGAGCTCGAGGGTGTCTGTGGCAGTGCGCACAGCCAGGTCGAAGCGATATTCCATGCGTTCCGGCTGCCAGGCGTCCTGCTCTGGCGCCGAGCGGCTGAGCCGGTTTTCGCACCAGCGCAGCCAGTCCATAAGTCCCTGCGTCAGCGGCGCGGCGTCGGCCGCAGTGACAGGAGTCGCCAGCCCCGCCGCGGCCAGCTTCTCGATCACTGCTGCGATGGAAGTTGCCTGGATGTCCTGCCGCAGGAGCGCGCCGTCCACGACCCGGCCCGCCAGGACCGCCATCATGCGACGGCTGTCCGCGTCCAAGGCATCTAGAACGGCGGGGTCGGGTGCTTTCAGGCCATAGGAGCGCAGCAGCGGGTCCGTGTAGTGGGCGGGAGCAGCTCCGAGGCCGTTCAGGATGCGCAGCAAGTGCTGCCCGGTTTCCGCGGACTCGCGCCAGCTGACAGCTCGCTCAAGGTCCGCCGTTTCCCGTTCCACCATCGTTTCCAGGGGCAGCGAGGCCGGCGCGTAATCCGTCAGTTCACCGTGGCCTCCGGGGCGGTAACCATTGACGGCGACTTCCTCCATTTCGACATGGACGGCCGTCGGTGAACCGCAGTCCTCGCCGCGGAACTCACCCAGCTGCCACTGTCTGCCCAGGGTCCACAGGGGATCATGGAAGCGCGCCTGCAGTTCGCCGGCAAGGCCGGTTCCTTGGGTGCCATTGGTAATCGCGAAACCGACCGTTGCCATGTTCAACCCCCTGCATTCACGGATTCGTAACTGACCCATGTGGCCGCCTGCGGCCCATCGTGGCCTGTCAGGCGTCCCGCCGTGCCCCAGCTGGCGCGGCCATCGAACAAGCTAAAGGCCATCCCGGATACTGGCCGGCCCGCCA
This sequence comes from Methyloterricola oryzae, assembly GCF_000934725.1. Lineage (NCBI taxonomy): Bacteria > Pseudomonadati > Pseudomonadota > Gammaproteobacteria > Methylococcales > Methylococcaceae > Methyloterricola > Methyloterricola oryzae. Next base: position 44,035 of record NZ_JYNS01000003.1, on the reverse strand, counting down.
CCCCAACCTCGTTCGCCGGCACTTCCAGGCGGCACCAGCGTCCTAGCGGTGGCAAGGGTCCTTGTGGCCGTCGGCTGGGCGTGCCGTCCTGGCCCCAGTCGATCAGGTTTTCGCCCCAGTAGGCGCGGTGCTCCCAATCCGCCTGGTCCGGTTTGTCGCTGCAATTCCATTGCAGCATGACTGTCCGGGGCGGGTGCGCGGGGTCCAGATAGACATAGACGAACAAGCGGTCGCCCGCGGCGGGATACAGGGGATCTGCCGCGTTGTCGAAAAAGTGCTGATGTTTGCCCGCAGCCAGAGCCGATTGATGCGCCGCGCGGCTGTTGGGTGGTCTTGGATTGCGATGGGTCCAACTCCAGGCATCGTTGTCGGCGAACAGGCGCGCGCGCCCCGGCAGGCTGTCGCGAATCCAGACCTCTTCACGCGCGCCTTCGGCTGGTGCGGTGCGGATCTTGGCCAGGTCCAGGGTCTCATTGAGGATGGTGGTGAGGCTGTCCAGATCCCAGACGGGTCGATTATCGCCCGCCACCGCCAGCAGCAGGCTGTTTGGCGGCGCGCCGTTGGGTTGGTCGAAATGAAATCCCAACCCGGTCTGCTCCTGCTGGTGCGGGACGATTTCGGTCCATTCTTCCACCAACAGGCCAGCTACGCCGGTCTCCAGACGGATCGGGTCTGCCGTTGGGCTTTGGACGACCAGGGAAAGCCGGCCCTGAGGCAGGGCGCCGGCAAAGGGCAAGGCGATCCAGCGATCACCGGCCTTGTAGGGAAGCTGACCGACTCGAAGGTCAGCCGCTACCCCCAGGGTTTCGCCGTACAACTGGACCGTGTTCCAGCGGGAGAGGCCGTCCCGCACCTTGCCTGCGGTCTGGGCCCAGTCGGTAGCCGCGAGGGGCTTTCCGTCCTGAAGGCCGAGACTGTCGTCGAAACTGGACTGAAGCGTCGCGTCACGGAACCGAATCAAGGGCAGAACGCGGAACTCGGCGCCAAACACCTGATCCAGCCGCGACGCCTCCGCCTGAAAGGCGGTGTTCGGATCGGCGTTCTCCGCGGACCCTGCTTCCGCCAGCTGCCGCAGGCGCTCATCCAGCGTGCGCAGGGCTGATTCCGACTGTTGACGCAGCGCGGGTAGGGCTGCCTCCGGGTCCAGCACCGCGGCGGGCATCGTTCCCGCGACCCCCAGCTCAGAGGCGGCGAGCAGCGCCAAGCGCAGCTGTTCGGAAGATGGTTCAGGCAAGGCCAGCAGCGCTTCCAAGGCATCGCGCCGCGTCTGTAAAGCCTGGACAGCTTTAGCGATGCGCTGGCGCAGTTCCGCCAGGTCCAGCTCATCCGTCGTGTCTGCCGCGCCGGGCAGAGCCAGATCCTGGGTCAGAAGCGGCCGGGCCGACAATACAAGCTGGCGTAAGGCGCGCAGCATTTCCAGGAACTCGGCGAAGCTGCGCCGCTCCAGCGGCCAGTTTTCGCCGCGGCCGAACCCCAGTTCCAAAGCGGCATCCGCGGGAACCCCGGCTGGAAGCTGGCGCAGCGCCGCCTCGGCCACCCGCTGCTCCAGCTCTGATTGCTGCGGCTTCTCGTCTCCCTCCGTCAAGTACAGGTAATCCAGCGGCGAAAGCCCAAGTTCCAGAAGCGTCACCTCCCGGGCCGCGAATGCGGTCTGATCCCGTCGGTACACCACCCGGCAGGCGATCTTGGCGGGGTCCGGCAGTTGCTGCGCGAGCCAGGCATTCAGGCGGGGTTCCGCCAGCACACGGGGGTTCTCGCTGCCCGGCCATATCGCGCTGGTGCCGGTTCCGCCCAGGGGCATCAGGCAGATGAAGCGGTGGCAGAGGCTCACGCCACTGCGGGGTGTCCGCACCATCTCCAGGTCTGGCGGAGGCACCGAGCCCGTGGCGATGGCTTCGAGGCTGGCTCCGGCGCGCAGGGGATTGCCCTGGACCAGTTGGTAGACGCTTTCCGCTGTCAAGACGTCGCTGACCCCGTCTACCAGATCGTCCAAATCCGCCAGAACCGCCAGGAGTCTCTGGTACTCGGCCGAGCCCACTCCGGGGAAGCCCAGCTCGGCCGCGCCGAAGGGGATCGTCGCGACCGACCAGTGCGGCGCGCCGGCCTCGGCGTGGGCCAGCTGCCAGCGACGCCGCAGTTCCAGTCCATCGGTGATCCTGCCAACGGCCGCGGCGCCTGCATCATTCCAGATCTTCCGGATCTGCTCGGTCAGTTCCGCCACGATGGCTTGCCTGCGTTCCGGGATCCGTTGCCCTTGTAGCCCTTTTACCGTCGCTTTGGATTCTACGAGCGCGTTGTCCAGCGCAGCGATGCGCCCGGCCAGTGCCGTCACCGATGCGGGCCGGGCAGGGTCCTGCAGCATTGCCAGCGCGCCTCGGGCCTGGGTCAGGCCCGCAGCCGCGGCATTGAATTGGGCGCTTACCGCGCTGGCTTCGAGTTGCTTGTTCGCGGCTTGATCTTCCAGGGTCTGGCGCGTCTGCTCCTGGGCTTCCACATCCGCCGGTTCGAGGATGCGCAGCTGTCCGGCCTGGGTCGAACTGGGAGTCCGGGGGGCATTGAGCTGCGCCGCCTGCTGCAGGAACTGCGCAGCCTCGTTTTGAAGTAACTGCGCGCGTGCCGGCAGATGCTGGATGGTGTCTATGACGGACTGATGCAGGGCCAGCTCGGCCTGCAGTTGCGCCTGCGCCCCGCGCGCCGCTGTCTGCTCCGCGGTCAGGGCTTCCACCTTGAGTTCCAGGCTCTGCAAAACCTGCCACTCCCCTTGAATGGCCCTGAGCCGGGAGAGCAGTTCGCTCAGCCGGGAACCCCCCGACAGCGCCAGCAGACGCCGGAATCGGTCGATATAAACGTCCAGCCCTCGTTCGTGCAGGGTGCGCTCGAAACGGTAGCCCAGCAGGGTGGACAAGGATTGACCCTGGCGCACGCCATCCAGTAGCCAGAGGGAGCGCCGCACCCGCGCCGAGGACAGGTCCACGGCGAAGGCATTCGCCTCGTCCCGGGGCGCCAGTTCGTCATCCACGAAGCCGCTGCGCAACAGACAGGCCGCGGCCGCCTGGGCCAGGGAGGGCGCCTGGAAGTGGCCGTGATTGGCCGGAGCTTTCCACAGCGGCGCACCGTCTGAATCCACTGGTGTCAGGGGCGGCGCCGGGCGCAGTTGCTCCAGCCACCCATAGGCCCCGATGCACAGTCCGTTTGCTTGACTCTCCCGCAACTGGGACAGCCTGGAAGTCGCCAGCGAGGTGGCCCAGGCGTCGGCCCGATATGCCAGCGCGTCCAGCGCGTCGGCGGCCAGCCGCAGCCGGGTTTCCTCCGGCAGGGCCGCCAGCGCCGCTTGGGCCCGCGCATCGGCTCGGGAGAGGGCGTGTAGCACTAGGCCTTTTAGGAAGGACAGGAAAGCGGTCGGCTCGGGAGGCTTCTCCTTGCGTTCGCCACTGACGATCTCCTGCCGGCTGCCCGCCCCATGATCCAATGGCGCGAGCGCGCCTTCGCTGTCGTCGAACGCCTTCGTGCTGGCGGCGATGCCCCTCCAGTTCAGGCGGTTGCTGCGCCACCAGGCGGCCAGCTTTCCGGCACTGTCCTGCTCGCCCACATTCCAGCGCATGAGGCTGGTGACCGGCAGGATACCGTAGGGCTGGCTGCCGACTCTAAGCGGCGCCAGGGGCCCCATGGCACGGACGAATTCGGCGAAATGGCGGCCTAGGGCGGCGCCATCGCCTCCGGAAGCAATCATATCGCTCTTCAGCGGGGCGGACAGTACCTCCCAGAGCAGTTGCTGCATCATGCGGCAAGGTTCGTGCTCCGCTTCTTTGGCGCCTTTCAGCGCGGCAAACGCGTCCGACTCAAGGCCCAGCGCCCGGGCGAGCCGCCCGCCCCGTGAATCCGCGGGCAAGCTGGCGCTTTCGTCCATCCAGACGGGGGTATCGGATTCCGCCTGGGAGTTGAAGGCGGAGGCTTCCGCTTCCGAATTATTGGTGGGCGTGCCCGCCGCCAGGAGGTCCAGCCCGCTGCTGTAGCGGTGCGATTCCAGCAGCGCCTGCAGCTGGACGGTGCTGGAATCGCCGATGCTGGTTTTGAGGCCCAGGACCAGCAGGCGGTCGAGTCCGCGGCTGGCCAGCTCAGGGCCCAGCGGAATGCGCATGGCCATGCCCTGGGCCACGGCCTCGTCGAAATCCACCAGCCAGCGCAGACCCTTGCTTACCGGCGGCATGCCTGCGGGAGATTCGTCCTCCTCGGCATCGGGATCGAGCCCCACATCCAGGGTGTCGGGAATCGTCCGGCCCCAGGAGGTGAACACCGGCCGTTCGTCGCTGAAGCCGACAGCCACGAAGCGGTCCGGCAGGGCTTCAGCCTGCGGTGCACGTCCCCAGGGAGTACCGCGTATTTCCGCCTGCGGGCTGCCGGGCCGGGTCGAGCGCGCGATCCAGGCGGCGCGGCGCGGTCCGAACTGACCTTGCAGCTGCTGCCACGCGCGTTGCGCCAGATCGCCGCCAACACCGGATTGCAACTGGTTCCAGTAATTCTCGCCCCATTGGCGCTCCATCTCCGTTAGGCGAGGCTCATGGTCCGTCACGTGGATATCGTCGGGGTAGATGCGCAGCCACAACTCGGTGCCTTCCGCCCGGGTCATGAAGCGGGTCTCCAGCCGTACCGGAAGCAGCAGCAGGGGCAGGGCGGTGGATACCGGGCCATCCTGGGCCGGCCGTCCCAGCAGCCTGGCGGTGGCGGCGTCGCGCGCCTGGGCGAACTCCAAGGCATCGGGGCGCAGGCGTTCGGCCTCCGTGTTATTGGCGCTTATGCGCTGGTCCAGGCTGGCGATTTCGGCAGCCAAGGCGGTGCTGCGCGCCTGCAGGCGATCCCGTGCCGCGGTGGCGCGCTGCAGGCGCCGGCGGGCCGCGACCAATTGCATGACCAGCGGATCATTGCGTCTGATCAGCTTGACCAGCCCGGGACGGCGGCTCGGCGGGATCGAGCCATCACCGATGTTTCTCATGGAATTTCGCCTCCGTCGGGGATACTGTTCAGCTCATTCTGAAGTTCCTGATAGGCCGATTCGGCATCCGCAAGCGCTGCGCTGGCCGAATTGAACTCCTCCATGGCGCTGGCGAGGCTGGCCTGAACGGCGGTGGCTTCGGCGACCAGGGCGGCCCGGGCGCGTGTCATCTCATACACCTGTGCCTCGAGGTCGAATATGCGCAGGTCCAATTCTCCCGCCCTGTCACTCCAGACCCCCGCGATCTGCTCCAGCGCAGGGCGGTCCAGGGGATCCTGCATCAACAGGGCCAGATCGGCCTCCAGTGCCGCCAACTGGCTGCCAGCCAGGGCAGAGTCGTCCTGAGCCAGCTTCAGCTGCGAATCGAGGCCCGAGTTGATGATCCCTGCGATCAAACCGTCGAGCCGCTGCGCTTCCGCCTGCACGCTCGCCAGTTGCGCCCGGGCCTGATCGAGCCGGACCTTGGCCGCATTGGCTTCCGCCTTGGCCTGTACTAGCTTGCGCTTCAGTTCCTGCAGGACGGGCGAAATCCGGCGTATCGGGATGCCGCCGCGGCGGGGGAGTTCCTGATCCGGTTCCTGGGCATCCAGGATGGACTGCTCGATGTCCGCCACCTGCTGCTGTTTGGCGTCAAAGTCGCCCTGACTCTGGGCAACCGCCGCCTGCGCCTGTTGCAAGGCAGGGTTCAGGGCGGACCTTTGCTGGCGCAATTGCTCCAATTGGCTCAATTGCGGCTGAAGGGCGGCGATGCGGGCCTCGGCTGCCTGCTTTTGCTGCTGGAACCGAGTTCGCTCGGAATTGAGGTACGACATGCTTTCGCTCCTGAGTCTAAGCGGGAGGCGGCACCCAGACGCTGCCGTGGATGGCGACCCGAAATGGCTTCTGGCGGACGATGAAGGCCATTGCCGCGGAGCTCTTGCCCCATTGGGCGCGCTCCAGGAGCAAGTCCTTGAAGCTCGTCTCCAGCCACAGGTAAGGCCGTGGACGGCCGTCGGCCGGCTCCGCGTCGAGATGGGCCCAGGACAGGTTTCGCCAGCTCGCTTGGGCCGCGGTGAACTTCCCGTGGGGCCCGGGGGCGGCTTCGTCCAGCCCGAAGCGGGGCTCGGTGGGTTGTTCCTGAATGATGAAGAACCAGCCCAAATCGGCGGAGCTTGGCCCGCCGCCGCTGACCTGGCTGGCTTTCAGGTCGAAGCCGAACAGCAGTTGATCCACATCCAGGCTGGCGCGGAAACTGGGCCATGCTTCTGGGCCTAGGGGTCTGCGCTCCTGAGTTAAAGGGTCCTTGCCCGCCTGGACCGCATAGACCAGGGCGCGCGGATAGCGCCGCATGAGTTCTCCGCGAACCAGAAGAACCAGGGGCGCCGAACTGCTGCCGGTGCCGTGATCACCCAGGCGGCTCGCCAAATGCCAGTCCGCCAAGGGCTGGATATCGTCCGCCGTCGCGCCCATGCAGCCCGTGCGGTCCCAGAAACGGGTGAAGAAGGTGGCATCGGCCGGCGAAGGATAACCGCGCCAAAGCAGTTCGCGGCCCATTTCGTGGTTGAGTCCGGCCATATAGGCATCGATGAAGCGCTGGTTGGCCTGCAGCAGAGTGACGGATTCGTTGGCCACGCTTTGAAAGCCGGGCAGGAGTAGGTCACGGTGGGCCGTGCGCAAGGTCTCGTACATGGGGCGCTCGAAACGCGGTGCGAAGCCCGGCGACTCCACGCTGTCCGCCGCCAGGTGTTCTTTTTCCAGGGACGCGCGTACCCCGTCGCCTGGCTTTATGCGCTCGCGCAGGAGGCTGCCGCGGGCATCCAGCGCACGAAATTGCGCCCTCACCTGCAGAGCCATCGCCGGCTCCTGCGGATTCGCCGGGCCGTCGTATAAATAGGCCTGCCCCGGAGATGCCTGACCCAGGCGCCGCAAGCGCCCCGATAGAGGGCCTCCGCTCCGGGTCAGCCGGCGGAAAGCCGCGGACTGGCTGTCCGTCAGGAGCCGGGAGAACGTCTCGGGCGGCGCGAATCCCTTTTCCTCTGGCTGCATCCCGGTCAGCTGCAACATGCGCGCTGCGTTCACGCCGGACAGCTGACGGTGCTTCAGGCTTTCGCTCAGCTCAGCCGCCAGGCGCGCGCGTTGGATGCGCTCCAGGGGCCGTGGCCGGGCGAGAGTCTGCGCGAGGGATTCAGGCTGTGCTCCGGAACCCGCCAGTGTGGCATTGCCCGTGCGCTGATAATGGGCGGCCAGCTGTTCCCAGGCTTCTGCCACCAGCCTGTCCTGCTCACGGCGTATCACATCCGCGCCCAGGCCGGCGGCGGCCCGGTAGCGCGGGTCCAGGTTCAACTCGGCAAACCAGCCGGGCGGGTCGCTGAGCGCGGGCACCGCATGCAGCCCAAGGTAATGCTGGCCGTAAAGGGGAGGGGTGAGGGTTGGCGCAGCGCCGGCGTCCGCATTGAGGTTGAGCAGTGCGCGCAAGGCTTCCTGCAAGGAAGGCGCGGGACCGCGGCCTTCGATGGCGCCGTCGGCCAGCAAAGGACCCTGGAAGTCCAAGACCGGCTGCGCCGTGCTGGACGGCATGCCCCAGCCCGGCGCGCTCACATCGATGGGCTGCACGCCCAAGCTCGGCGACGCATCCAGCGGTTTGAGCTGGCTGGCTAATAGCTCGAAATCGCCTTTCGATCCGGTGTTGAAGTACCAGTGGAAGTAAACCGGCAGTTCCACCTCACTCGGGTCCCTTGAGTCGAAAGTCCAGGCGTGGGCCAGCGGATCGGCCTGGTCGTCCACCGGCGGCAGGCCCAGACCGCTCCTGCGCCCGCATTCGTAGACGGGCACCAGGCAGGCCAGATACCCGGTCTCCGCTTGCAGGCGCCGGGGGCAGATGAGGCGGGACAGATTGCGCTGGGGCTGGCTGGCAAGGATGGCGCTCAGCTCGCTGGCGCCGGGCACATCGGAACTGGCGGCCGCCGGCGTGACCTGGGCGTGGGCCCAGGCCCAGGCTTCCCGCAGATCGGGCAGTTCGCCGCGCGGGCACGTGAGCCTGGGCAGGAGCTGTTCGCCGCCGACGGCGAGGCGCGCTCGCGCCTGGGGTATGGCGACCAGGCAAAGCCAGGGCGACAGAGTGCTACCGGCCCCCGCCGCCGCGGGCGTGAACAGCCAGGGAAAATCAGGCCGGTCGAACTCGATCAGCGGAAACAGGTTGGGTTCGAAGCCGCCGTTCCCGACAGCCGGCTCGATGCGGATGATCTCGCTGCGATCGATGCCGGTGACATCGCCCGGACCATAGAGATCCAGGTTGACCGAGGTGGCCTGAGCATTGACCGAGACCGTCAGGGGCAGGCTCAGGTGGTCGCGCTTGAGCACCAGGGCCTGGTCGTTTCCGAGACCGGCCAACAAACCCTGGCGCAGCCAGGAATAGGTGAGAAATCGCGCCTTTGCTTGCTCAGCCATGGGGTTCTCCTCAGCGCCTGACTGCCATTCGACCGGCCGGACCTGCCGCGGCCGATAGTCCTGCACGCCGCCTCGCCGCCGCCTGTCCCGCGGCTCCCAGGTCGATGAGGGCATCCAGGTTGGCTTGCAACAGGGCATAGCCTTTTTCTTTCGGGGCGGGCGTGCCCGCGGGGCGGGACGGGTCAATGATCAGGGTTTCATAGTCAAAGCCGGCGTCATCGGCGAACAACTCGCCAAAGGACACGTCCCCATCGCCCAGGGCCAGCCCCGCGTCGTATTGGGCGAAGGCAGGGCTGCTGAGCTTTTCATCGTCGCTCATGGCATTGAACTGGGCGGGGGCGAAGGCGTCTTGGCGATAGCTGTGGCGCAGCTCGGCGGCGCCGCTGCGGGCTTCCAGGTCGAATCGCTGCGGACCACCCGCCAAGGGGGAGTTGCCGAAGCGGGAAATATGGGTTCGAAGTGGAACCACGCGCTGATGCAGGCTGACCGCCGCCAGGGGGTGGACCCGCGCATCCTCGCCTGCGGCTACCGCGAAACTGACGGTGGACGCGACGCCAGCGGGCAGAGCTGTGCTCCAGTTGCGCCGGTCGGCGGCGGCTTGCACGAGCAGGGGCAGCACGTCGATGGCGGGGGGCAAAGGCGGTGGAGCCTGATGGCCGAAACGGTGGCTGAAGTCCACCGACTTGCTGAAGAACAGGATCTTGAAGCGGGCCGTGCCGCGCACGAACCAAGGCGCGGGACCCGAGACCGTCATGTCCAGCTTGATGCCGAGCAAGGTGTAGCCGCGGTATTTCACCACCACCATGGCGCCCAGGTCGGCGACGAAGGCGAAGGGTTCGAACTGGAACAGGGCGTCGAATCCCAGGTGCCCGGCCAGTTCCAGTTTGCCCGCGTGGTAACGCAGGTCAACCGCGGCACCGAACTGGACCGTGTTGGAGGTCAGCGCCAGGTAGGCCTCGAAGCGCAGGCGCAGGCTCCCGGTGTCCCCCAGGCTCAGTGCCAGCCTGCCCAGTCTGGGGAAGTCCGCCGGCGGCAGAAAGCGCGGGTTGAAGCCGCCCACCGCCAGCAGGAATGTGGGCTGCCGGCCCCATTGGGCGCGCAGGGCCATGTCGCCGGTGAGGACGAAATCGAGGATGCGGGAGTCGTAGAGGGTGGCATCCAGTGAGACGCTGTCCCGTTGGAAATCGACCAGGCCGATGGCGTCCATGCGCAGCCGCACCAGGGAATGATCCGCGCTGGGCAGGTCCGCCGCCAGCCGACCCAGCACCAGCAACCGGACCGGTTCCGGCAGTTCCAGCAGGATTGCCAGTTGCAGGCTCAGCAAGCGCGGCGTGCCCCAGGAAATCTCCACCATGGGGCCAAAGGCGTGACGGCCACGCACCGGCGGGAAGACCCTTCCCAGGTCGCTGAGGATGCGTGCCGCCTGGCGGATGGGATCCTGCGGGAACAGCACGGAACCCAGGGTGCCGTTGCGGATGCCCTCCCGCAGTTGTTCCGTGCGTGCGCTGCGATGGATGCCCAGCAGGCCGCCGATGCCGGTCAGCGTGAAGCCCATGCCCAGCTGAATGGGGGCGAAGCCCTGGGCCGTGATGATGACCACCAGGGAGTAACCGCGAGAGCCGTCCGGCAAGCGCGTGTTGAGCAGGCCGATGGCCTTGACCGTGGTGAGGTCCGACAGGGTGAGGTCGAACATCCCGGCGTACTGGTGCGCGTCCGCGTCCAGTTTCAGGAAGCCGCCACCGCGAATCTGCGGGGTATCGATCAGCAGGCCGATGGCCGTGGGCGTGCTCAGGTCCAAGTCCAGATGGGCGAAATGCAGATTGGCGCGCGAGGTGTCCTTGAAACGCGCCAGGTCGAACTGGAGGCCGAGGTCTTCCACATGGACGATGACCGGGCCGATGCTGGCGGTCAGCGACAGTTCGGCTGCCACCGCGATGGCGGGCTCCTCCGACGAGCCGCGCATGCGGATGCGGATGGCGGTCTCGTCGATCGTGAGACCTGGCAGGGATTTGCGGGTCAGCAGCGGAATTTCCACGCCGCGGCCATCGCGGCGGGCTGCGAGGGATTCCAGTTGCGCCATGTCGAAGGGATCGGCTTCCGGGACTGGCGCTGCGCTTTTCGCCAGGGCCAGCGGCTTGGGCTGCCCGGCTGGGGACGTCTTTGGACTCAGGGACGGCAACTGGCCGGTGGTGAAAAAGCCGCGCCGGGTCGACCAGCCTGCGCCGAAGCTGAAGTCCGTCTTCTGCGTGCCGCCGGGGATCAGAGAGGACAGGAAACCGTCGAGCTTGGAGGTATCCAATTGCAAGCTGCAATCCTGGAACAGGGTCTGGATTTCAAACTGGCCCCCGTTAACCGACACGAAGCTCAGCCATTGTCCGATGGCCAGGTGCGTGCCTTCGGCATCCGGCAAGGCCAGCAGTGGCGTTCCGTCCGGCTTTGGGCGCGAACGGATGCCGAACACGATGGCGTTGTCCTTCAGGTCAGGCCCGGCGAGGTCGCTTGGGTGGTCGGCGCTGAGCAGAACGCTCAGGTTGGAGCGGCCATCCAGCTTCGTCACCAGTTCCCAGCGGTCGTTGATGGGATAGATCGTCCGGTAGTCGCCGCCGAGACTGATGAACAGGCCGCGTCCCCCCTGGTCTTGCGGCACCAGGGCCAGGCTGAGGGTCGCGGCGGCGGCTTCGTCGGCGCTGGCCAGGTCGTCGCGGGACTGGTTCCACAACCGCACCGTGAGCATGCGGCCGGACACGCTGTCGGCGATGGGCTTGCGCGGTGGCTGGCTGGCGTCTGCCGGCTTGGGCCAGAGTTGAGGCAGGCTGTCCCAGCCGTAGAGCACGTCGATGGTGGGCAGGTCGCCGGCGCGGCCGAGGCCGATCTTGGGACCGAGCTTGTCGAAGAAAACCAGCAGGCCCGCCAGGATGCGCAGCCCGAAAGACCAGTTGCCGGCTTCCTCTTCGGTCACAAGTTCCCAGTGGGCATCGCCAGGACCCGTCAGCAGGTGGCCGAACAGGCCGACCAGTCCCCAGAAGGCGCGGGTGAAGGAATTATCGCCTTCGCCATAATGGGACAGGTTGTCGAAGGCAAACTGGATGACCTGGGCGATGAAATAGACCTTGGGCGCGCGGTCCCGCGCATAGCTGCTGGCCAGCACGTTCAGCATGAAATCGAAGGTTTCCTCCAGGAAGGCGACGTCGTCCAACTCGCCCACCCGCAGCATCTCGCGGAAGCACTCCAGAACCGCGTGCATGTCCTGCAGGGCCTCCCGATAATCCGTCAACTGGGGATGATCGAGCTCGCCGAAGGCCTTGAGCCGCTGCTTCAGATCGTCCGGCACATGGGGCGCCACACTGCTGCCGATGCCTTCCAGTCCCAGGTCTTTCAGCAGGGCTTCGCGGGCCTCCGCATCGGCCAGGACCTCTTCGGCCCAGCCGGTAAAGTCGGTTGCTCCACTGAGCAGTCCCTGCACGAAATTCAGTTCGCTGGCCATGGGCAGGTCCTCAGGCGGGTTCGGCAAGCCCGCTTTTCAGGGGCTTGGCCTCGGGGCGCTGCTCGTCAGCAAGCGGGTCCAGGGATGCCCGTTGCAGCACCAGGCATTGGGGTTTGGGCAGTTTGCCGAAATCCAGGACGCCCTCTTCCTTAAAGGGCGGATTCGTCACTGGATTGGCCGAGGGGTCGGGGACCACGCTGTAAAGCTCCTGGACGGCCCAGAGTTTGCCGTCCACCCGCTCAAAGCGCACCAGGGCAATATTGCTGCGGAACAGGAGCTGACGGGCATTACCCAGCTTGTCCAACTGCGCCTGATGGCGGGCGGCGATGCGCCGATAGGCCTGGGCGGGATCAGCGCCGGCCTTGATCTGCTTGGCGATGTCCGGCGTCGTGTCGATGCCCTTTGGACGCATCGCCTCCGGCCGCTCGGCGTCGGGACGCAGGTCGAACACGGGGCTCAGGCACCATGACCAGTCGGGCCGGTGATCGGAGCGTACCCGGCTGTATCGCCGCTGCGGGTCGCTGGGTTCTTTCTGTTCCGGCCAGCCGTGGGTGGGCAGCATGGCCGGCTTGCGGCGCATGCGCTTGCGCAGCACCGACGGCAGATCGGCTTCCTTCCTGCCCTCGGCAAACTCGATGGCGTTGGCGGCGCCATCGTTCCAGCCCATGCGGTCCGCACCCACGTCGGAGCGTATCAATTCCTGGGCAAATGCCAGGCTGCGGTCGACCACGGTCAGGTACTGGGGCATTACGTTCTTGATGCCGCTGCTGGTGAACTGAACCAGTCGGGCGGGTTCCGCCTGGTCCTTTAGCCAGTAGCTCATCTGGGTGGCCGCGCTGTAGTGCACATCGCCCGACAGCAGCAGAACCCGCTTGTGGGCCGCGAGCCGCTTGAGCAGGGCCTCGAAGGTGGCGACATCCAGCGCCCAGCCTTCGATGGCGTCCGGGTTGGTGCCGACCATGAACTCACCGCCGCGACCCTTGGGCTTGTCGGGTGCGGCGCCAAAGGCATCGAACAGCCGGTAGGAGGCCGGGGCGACGATTTCGTCGAACACGGACGGAGCCAGCACCTGCAGCGGCGCAACCAAGATCAGCAGGCGGCCGTTGTCCAGGGGGGCGGCCGGGATCTGTTCGGCCTGGGCCTCCTTGGCCACATTCCCGGGCGGGCCTTGGCGGGTGACGTAGCTGCGGCGGGTGCGATTGTCCAGAGCCGCTAGCACATGGGCCGGACCGTCGACCCGGAAATGCCAGCGCATGGGCGGGTTGGTGGCATTCAGGGTGAGCTGCTGGCGCTCATTCAGGCCCAGGAGCTTGTCGATTTCCGTGGCTGCGGCGGCGACCGGCCATTCCCCGGTGGAATCGGCGAACAGCGCGGCGATCTGTTTGAGCAGCTGCGGCGGCGCGGCCTGCGGATCGTCATCCTGGTAGCGCAGGGGATTGTTGCCCCAATCCTGGAACACCGCGTAGCTGGCCATGCCATTGCGGACGATCTGCCTTCCCAGCGGCGCTTCCAGCACCTGCTTGCACCACACCGGATTGAGGAACCAGTCGTCAGTGACATCGTGATCGTCGAAGATCATGTAGGTGGGCACATTGGCCAGCGCGCGCCGGACCTTGGGCAGGCCCATGACGAAGCGGCGCAGCAGGCGATGATGCCGGTCCAGATTGACCAGGCTCATCCAGAGGCCCGTCTCGGTGGACTCTTCCAGGCGTTTGGCCAGGGGCGCCAGGCTGTCGGCGCCGCCCTTGCGGTTGCGCAGGGTAAAGCCTGGCGGTGCGGGCAGGTCATCGGCCCAGGCCGGGAATTCCTTCTGGACGGCATCGTGCAAGACCTTGGAAATATGGTCTTGCCAGTCGAATTCGGCATCCGACTTCGCCTTGACGTCCTTCAAGTCCGACGCCATGACCTCGCCGCGCCGGGTCAGCGCCGCCAAGCCGGTGGCTTCCGCCAGCTTCTGCAGGAGATAGTCCTGCCACTCGATGTCCGGGGGACTACTGGTCTTGTCCGGAACCGCGGGCCTTATCGCCGACGGGAAGGTGAAACTGTTGTCTCCCCAGGCTTGGGTGTCGGCCAGGGTGCGGGCGGTGATGGCGACCGTCTCAGGGCGGTTTGCACTCTGGACGCGCCCGCTGAGCAGATCGGCCTTTGCCGGCCAGAACTCGGGCAGCCAACAGGCATTGGACCAGACCAGGATATGCATCGCGGCGAACTCGCCGAAGGAGAGCAGATGACTGTGGCCGTCGCTGCTCGTCATGCGCGCTTCGATCTGCAGCAGGTCCAGCCGGCCACCCGGAGGAAAATGCGCCAAGTCCGCGGGCAACCGCACTTCGCCCGTCGCGGTTTCATCGCTTGCCGCGTAACCCAGTTCCAGGCTGTCAGCCAGTCGCTGCTGAGTCGGCCCCTCATCCGGGATCAAGGTTTTGACCCGGTTGGCCGGGAGCGAAAGGTTTTCCACGGGGCCCGCCGACAGGCCGGGAATGCCGTGCTCCCCGGCGCCGCTGATGAGCAGGTGCGCCAGACGGTTGATGATCCAGATCTGCTCGGGCGCGACGTCATCGGCGTAGATCTGATCGCCGCCCAGAACCAGTTGGTGCGGGCGGTTCAGGGCATGGCTATCGGCGTCCGCGCCTGGAGTTTCCGGGCGGCTCCGGCTGATGAGATCATCGATCCAGGTCATGGCGTCCAGATGATCATTGCAGGGCAACCGGCAGGAGCCATAAACCAGGCGCAGTTGATCCAGATCCTTGGGCGGGAGGGCGAAGCTGGGCAACTGCCCCTGGCCATAGCCCAGGGCCAGATGGGCGCTGGCAAAGCTGGCGGGATCGTCCCAGTTGAACGGCTTGTCCTCCAGCAGCCCCAACGAGTTCAAGGTCTGTGGCTGGGGGTTGCCCTGGGTCTTGATGGCGAGATCGTAGGCGTAATTGCGGCCCGGCTGCAGCCCGGGTGCTGGCGTAACCAGCGTGACCACCGCCAGATGCAGCGCCTTGCCCAGGCGGGTGCTGCGCTGCGGCGCGCTGCTCGCGAGGGCAGTCGGCATGGATTCGCTGTGGCTCTGCAGGCCATCCCAGATGGACAGCGTGATGTCCGCTGATTCCCGCAGGGCCAGCCAGACCGATACCAGATTCGGTTCCGTCCGCCGCAGAATCGGTCCTGCCAGGATGAGTGGTAAATCCATGCCTCTTCTCCCTGATCGCATTGAAAGGCTGCCCCGCAAGGGGCTTTCACCGCCGCAATGGACGGGAAGGCCGCTACCGGGTGGACATAGTAAGGCGGATTTCCGAGCACCGCGATGCGAAAAATTACCGAAAAGCCGGTGAAGTGATAAATCGCACCGTGCCGGGCAATAGTGCATGGTGCCGAAACCGCGTGGAGCATCCGGATAGGGGCCGCACTGTGTTCATGTCGCCAACTGACTGGTGAGCGCTCAGGTCCGGGCTGGCGGTTTATGCGATTTTGATCGGGCGTGCCACGCGCACCTCGCCGAAGTGGGTGGCCAGAATGTCGAAATGAGCGTTCTCAGCGGCCATGTAAGTGCCGACTGCCAATTTCGGCTCGGCAGATCGAAATACACTGTCCATGGCGAAAGCCTATGCAAGACGCAAAAGCGATATAAACTGGGATCGTGGCAGGGTCTCCTCCTCCTTCCCTGTCATTATTTTGCGCGGCTGGCCATTTATCCCAAAACAGCGCTCCGCTGGCCGCGACTTTTTCCTCAGCTACCTCCCTTTACGCTTCAAGCCTGGCCCTGCGGCCGGTGCGAAGGCTGGAACCCGGTGCGAGATATTGATTCACGTCTCCACCATTCTGCGAGAGCCATGACCCTCATATGCCGACGGGTTCCTCCAGATCCAGCTTTTTCTTCTTTTTGTCCTTACCGCCGCTGGAAGCGTAGGCGCCCTGATTGATCAGGGTTACCACCGGAAGCGCCACCAGGCGATGGGAGAACAGGGTGGTCGTGAGCGCCCAGGCTCTGGCGGCAGCATCGGCATCGTAGCTGTCCCGGTCAGCACAGGCGAAGCCGTGCCCGGCCGGGTAGTCGTAAACCGTGACATCGGGTCTGGCCAAGCGGAAATTGACGACCGAGTCCATGGGGATGTAAGGGTCGAGTCGTCCGAAATGCAGCATGGTGGGGATACGCCGCTTGGTGCCTGTCTGATGGGGAATGCCGGCTCCGTAATAGGCAACGGCGCACGCGAGGCCGCTGACCCGGTTGGCGGCATGGAAAGCCACGAACGCGCCCCAGTCGAAGCCCAGCACGCCTACCTTGCCCGCGGATGCCACCGCTTCGGCGGTCGCCTGCAGATCCGCCAGGCTCTTTTCCAGCGGAATTTGCTTCACGATGTCCAATCCTTCCTGTACAGCTTCGGCCGCATAGCCCAGGGACACATCCTTTTGTACCCGATCAAACAGGCTGGGCACCACGGCCAGATAGCCGAGTTCGGCCAGGGCATCCGCGGTCTGCCGTATATTGGCGTTGATGCCGAAAATCTCGTGAAGAACGATCACGGCAGCCGTGGGAGCTTCGGCCGGTTCGGCTCGATAAGCGGTAAAGTTATGACCGTCGCCGGCTGTGATATCCATCGCGCACCTCATCGTGTTGGTCCAAGGGGTTCGAAAAGCAGGAAAGGCGGGATTCCGCCGACACCGGGCAGTCTGCGCTGGGCGATCCAGGCTAGAGGCGCCGTCTCGATGCTGCTCTTGGTAACGCAGAAATGGTGCCAAGCCTGGATTCAGGAAGGCGGTTCCTGGTTGGGTTGCTCAAGATCCGCCCGCGCTCAGGCAGGCCGTACCCTGGAGGCAGCGATGAGGCCGTTTCGCAGATTGAGTTCGGGCGCGGGCACCAAATTCCACACCCGAATGCGTGTAATTATGTTGACGATTGCGGTGGGGCATTACCGCGCTTTGTAACAGGCGAGACATTGAGGGTCCGCCCTGCAACCGCGCGTGCATGCGCGAAGCCGGTCCCGTCGGATGCAGCGCCGGCCGCTTCCGTCGCGTACCCTGTCCACAGCGCTTGCCGTTCACACCTTGTCCGGTTCATCGCCGCAGGCGGTGGTGTTGGGTTTGAATACAAAAAGATCAGGCTGGTATTTAGGGTACACCCGCAGCCATGTCAGGGTTGCGGGCGCGAGCATACACACCGCATTCCACATGGCATGGTGCTCATCGTTGCCGCCGATCTGCATGCGTCGCCAGGTCTCGGACCAGCCCGCCCAGTCGATCTTCGGCAATGCCTGGCGGGTTTCCGGCGCCAGATTGGCCGCGGTCTGGGTGATGGTGTGCAGCTGCTTGCGGATTTCCTCGCGGGTGATGATCGATCGGGCGAAACCCGCTTCCTCGGTGTTCTCCGCGAGGATGACGATGTTCATGCAGGCTTCTCGAATCAGGTTCAGCATCAGGCCATCGATCATGGGCTATCTCCCGGTTGGTGTGGCTTTTTGGGGCTATGAATCAGGGTACTTCGCGAAGTCAGAAGTGGCAGGCGCAGCCTGGCGCATGCCGAGTCCCTGGCAGGCCAGCGTCACCGGTGGTGTTTACCGAATGCTATCGAGCAGCGCGTTGCGCGCATCCGTTATGCGAATGAATTGTTCGTGGCTGCCGCCGACGTCGGGATGCGCCTTCTGGGCCAGACGCCGGAAAGCCGCTTTGATCTGCGAGGGCTTGAGCTTGCCGTCGACCGGCAGGTTGAGCGTTTCGCGGTATTGCCGCTCGTTGAATGGCTGGCCATGGTTCCGGTGCCTGCCGCGGCCTCGATGGGCGCGTTCCTGTTCTGCACGGCGTTTCGCGTGGGCTTCCCGGCGCAGTTCCACCTGATCGTCCTGCCATTTCTGCCGTGACATGACGATACACGCGGCAAAGTCGATGCGGCCGCGCGTCTCGAGTTCATCGAGGTCGAACGGTCCCACCATGTCGAAGGGTTGCTCGAGCCAGGCGCGCCTGCCCTCCGGGCCAATTTCCACCCGGCCGGTTGCGGCCGTGGTGGCGATTCCGTAGGAGCCGTTCCAGACCACCCAGGGTTCTTTCTCCGAAAACCAGGGCCTGTCGTCACGCATCCGCGTTCATCAGTTTTTGCAGGATCAAGCAGTCTCCCGGTTTCCCAGCGGCCTGGACGCGTAATGTTTCGTACAACGCCTTGCGGGCGCCGCAGCGCTTGATAAAGGGGGCAGGTAAGGCGGGAGCCATTCGGGCACCAAGGGTTTCAGACGTAGATGAACGCGCCTTGCTGCAGTTCGGGATAATTTCTGCGCAAGGCACTCGAAAGGGTGGCCACCAACTGTTTATCGGATGCCGCGGAAGAGCCGACGAAATCGGTGCCCTGTTGCCACAGTTCGAAGTAGCAGTGCAGTTCCTCGTCGTATGCGGCGTCGGTGGGGTGGCTGGTCTTGTCGAACAGGTCAACGATCCCCTGCTTATCCACTTCCAGGCGCCAGTCCCGGTCGTCCTCCACCGATGCCAGAAGTTCAGCAACCTCGGCCTCTGACCAGGCCTGTTTCATATCAAATGCCATGGAAGACTCCCATCGTTGATTCATGCAGTCTGTTTACGTGGCTCGCCTGATCGTTTCAGCCGGCGCGGCGCGTCCTGTAGTCAACCGGGCTCCCACGCGAAAGCAGGCCACGAATGACGTTGCTCCTGAGCTATCACGCGAGAAACGTGCCAGTCGCTCTGGCTTTGTAAGGCATTGAAGGTTATGGGCTTGATCGGGACGTCAATTGTCCGGGAGGCGACAAATCGGACAAACGGCACGTGGGGCATGCAAGCCCTCAATGCCAGGGCGCGGCTGAATCCTTAGCGCCATCCGGCCCTCGGAACCCCTGCTCAGACCACCGCTGCAGCGAATAGGCGGTCGAGCTCGGCCTGCCAGATCGCCTTCTGCGCCGGCGGCACAAAGCTGGCCTCGAAGCTGTTGGAAGCCAGCTGCCAGGCTTCCCGCGCACCCCATTGCGGCAGGGCTTCGAAGAGAGCAAGGAAGTTGTCGTTGATGTAGCCGCCGAAATAGGCCGGGTCGTCCGAGTTGACCGTCGCGCACAGGCCGGCCGAAAGCAGCGCAGGCAGTGGATGCTCCGCCAGGGTTCGACAGACGCGCAGCTTGACGTTGGATAGCGGGCAGACGGTCAGCGGCAGGCGGCTTGCCGCCAAGCGCTGCAGCAGTTCCGGGTCATCGGCGCTGCGCACGCCGTGGTCGATGCGTTGGACCTCAAGCATGTCCAATGCGCCGCTGATGTAGGCCGGAGGGCCTTCCTCGCCGGCATGCGCCACCGCGTTCAGGCCCAATTCGCGGCATCTGGCGTACACGCGCGCGAATTTCTCGGGCGGGTGGCCGATCTCGGAGCTGTCGAGCCCGACGCCGATGATGTGCTCCCGGTACGGCAACGCCTGCCCCAGCGTCTCGAAAGCTGCGTCTTCGCTGAGATGACGCAGGAAGCACAGGATGAGGTCCGCGCTGACGCCCAACTCGGAATTGGCTCGCTGACAGGCGCGGCGAAGACCGCGGATCACGGTTCCGATGGAGACACCGCGTTCAGTGTGCGTCTGCGGATCGAAGAAGATTTCGGCGCGTACCACATGGTCGGCAGCGGCCTTCTCCAGGTAGTCCCAGGCCATGTCGCAGAAGTCTTGCTCTTGCCGCAACACGCTGGTCCCGGCATAGTAAATGTCGAGGAAGCTCTGCAGGTTGGTGAAAGCATAGGCCTCGCGCAGTGCCTCGACGCCGGGATAGGCCAGGTTGACGCCATTACGCTGCGCGAGTGTAAAGATCAACTCCGGTTCCAGGGTGCCCTCGATGTGGATGTGCAACTCGGCCTTGGGCATCTTGCGCAGCAGCCAAGGCAGCTGGTCGCGCGGGATACGGTCGAAATCGATGGGTGGGGGCATGGGAAGCTCCTTGGCACATGCACTCAAAATGGGGCGAACCGCGTTCGGCGGCCCATCGGCCGCGCAATTAAGCTTAGGATGTTCGAACGGAAGTCGCGTCGCCAGCCAGGGCCGGCATGGTTCGGAAAAGGTATCCTATCTGCTTCGACCGGGCGCAAAGGGGCCAATCAACTCAACGCATCAAGTTTGCGAAATCAGTCATGTGGTTTGTCTATGCCTTGTCCGCAGCCGTGATCTGGGGCGTCAGCTATGCCGCAAGTGGCCGGGCGATCGAGCGCGGCATACCGCCGGTACTCTTCTTCACGCTTTACGCAGCGGTTGCTACCGTCATGGGCCTCGCGGCCTTGCTGGCCACCGGCAGGTTGGGCATGTTGTTTCGCATCAGGGGTGTTATCGGCGATGATTGGGTCTGGCTGGTTGTCGCCGTCGTTACCTCCGGCGTTGGGGCCTTGCTGATCTACCTGGCCATCGGCGAAAAGAACGCGACGCTGGCGTCGCTCATCGAAATTTCCTATCCGTTGTTCGTCGCCTTCTTCGCCTGGGCCTTTTTTCGTGAAGTGCAATTCAACGCGATGACCGTTCTTGGCGCCGCGTTGATCCTAAGTGGCGTCGCAGTGGTTTACCTGGCCAACCGAGCTTAGCCAGGTTCAGGCGCCATTCCCCGCGGCAAGCCGAATGCGGCCTCCTTCCCATGCTTGCCACATACGTATAACTACGGTTCAGTCACGCTTGTCTTTCCCGCTATATTTATCCCGTCCGCTCCCTACCCCGGGGCGGATCACTGGCTAGCGCCGGCACCCACGAGAGTCCGATTCTCCCGGCCGGGTCTAGAGTGACTGGTGAGTGAGTTGAGTGTGTGTACCCCTGCTTTTCAGTTTCAGGGGTCAATGACGCCCCGGTTTCGCTGTCCGCGCCGGGGCTTTTTTTCGCTTTGACGCCCGCCACAAGCAGATGTTCGTGCCCCATCTGTACCTTATGCAAGCAACGAAATAGGACTGCTTGTCCTTGATCCGGCGATCTTCAGTGTTCATCGGAATATAAGTATTTTTGCCTGAGTAAGCTTCTGTTTCGCTTCAGGAAGAAGTCTGCGCTCAGGCCTCAAAGCTTCTGCTGCGACAAATTTTCTGGTGGCTTTGTCTACACTTTGCCTATCAAAACCAGGTGCCCGAGGTCGTGATGGCGAAGACAATCCTGATTGTGGATGACTCGGCTTCCCTGAGGCAAGTCGTCAGCATCGCACTCAGGGGCGCCGGCTATGCCGTCATGGAGGCTTGCGACGGCGTGGATGCATTGGCCAAGCTGAACGGCACGAAGATCCATCTCATCATCTGCGATGTCAACATGCCCAGGATGGACGGCATTACTTTTGTCAAGGAGATGAAGCAACTACCTGCCTACAAGTTCACCCCGGTCATCATGTTGACCACGGAGAGCCAGGAAGAAAAGAAGCGTGCCGGCCAGGCTGCCGGCGCCAAAGCCTGGGTCGTCAAGCCATTTCAACCTGCACAGATGCTCATGGCGGTATCGAAGCTGATCCTGCCGTAGCGATTCTGTCCAAAAACAATAAGGGGGCGTGCATGGCCAAGCATCATGGACCGCCGCAAAAGCCAGCGCGGCTGGACATCGAAGGAGAGATGACCATCTACCGCGCGATGGAGTTGAAGGGCGTGCTGTTGAACGCCCTCGAGCAAAACGCCGAGTTGGAAGTCAATCTGTCCCAGGTCGAGGAAATCGATACCTCAGGGCTTCAACTCATGGTGCTGGCCAAGCGCGAGGCGGCCGCGCGGGCTAAAACCTTCCGCTTCGTGGAACACAGCCAGGCAGTGGTGGATGCCCTGGAACTGTTCGAATTGAGCGGCCGGCTTGGCGACCCCGTCGTAATCCGCTCCGGCGGCACGACCGTCTAGCGAGGACTGCCATGGAACTGGAAGAAGCATTACCCACATTCGTCGCCGAATCCAAAGAACTGCTGCGGGACATGGAAGATTCCCTGCTGCTGATCGAGGAGCGGCCCGACGACACTGACCTGATCAACGCCATCTTTCGCGCCGCGCATACCATCAAGGGTACTGCCGGTCTGTTCGGGTTCGACCACGTGGTGCGCTTTACCCATGCAGGGGAAAGCGTGCTGGACCGGGTGCGCGGTGGCCAGCTCTCCGTGACTCCCGACCTGGTCGCCCTGCTGCTCAAGGTGTGTGATCAGCTTGGCGTGCTGATCGATCTGATCGCCAAGGGGGAACAGCCCGACACCGCGATCCAGGCATGCAGCGATGGCCTGGCGGCCAGTCTCAAGGCGTATCTGGGCGCTCCCGCTTCGGAGCGAGCAGGCACGCAAGGCTTGCCCACCGTGCAAGAAGCCAGGGTCGAGCGCGAAGTCGCTCATGACGCGGTGGAAAGCAATCATTGGCACATTTCCTTGCGCTTCGGTCCGGACGTTCTGCGCAACGGCATGGATCCCATGTCGTTCCTACGCTTTTTGAACACCTTCGGCCGCATTGTGCGCATCGTGACACTGACGGACGACATGCCGCCTGCGGACGAGATGGACCCGGAATCGTGCTATCTCGGCTTCGAACTGGATTATCAGACCGATGCCGACAAGGCCACCATCGAAAATGCCTTCGAGTTCGTCCGCGACGACAGCGTGGTGCGCATACTGCCCCCGCACAGCAAGATCGCCGAGTATCAGGAACTGATCCAGAACCTGCCGGAAGAAGACATGCGGCTGGGAGAGATCCTGGTCCGCTGCGGGACTTTGACGGAAGAGGAACTCAAGGTCGCCTTGCAGCTCCAGGCCGCCGACGACAAGGTGCCGCCGTCGCCCATCGGCGAAGTGGTGGTGGAGCAAGGCCTGGTTCGCCCTTCCGTGGTGGCCACGGCCCTGGAACGGCAGGAGCAGGTACGGGAAAGCAGGAGCAGCGAAAGCCGCTTGATCCGGGTGGATGCGGAGCGGCTTGACGGCCTGATCAACCTCATTGGCGAACTGATCATCGCCGGTGCCGGCGTCAACCTGATTGCCAAGAGCGTCGGGGCGGCGGAGCTGTTCGAAGCGACGGCTACCCTGTCGCGGCTCGTGGAAGAAGTGCGCGATTCCGCGTTGACCTTGCGCATGGTTCCCATCGGCGCCACCTTCAACCGGTTCCAACGGGTGGTTCACGATGTCAGCAAGGAACTGGGCAAGGACATCGAGCTGACCATCAGCGGCGCGGAGACCGAACTGGACAAGACCGTGGTGGAAAAAATCGGCGACCCGCTGACGCATCTGGTGCGCAATGCCATGGATCATGGCATCGAGCCGGCCGATGTGCGCCGCTCGCGCGGGAAGCCGGAGCGCGGCAGCCTCAAGCTCAATGCCTTTCACGATGCCGGAAGCATCGTCATCGAGGTGGCGGACGATGGCGCCGGTTTCAACAAGCAACGCATTCTGGAAAAGGCCTTGGAAAAGGATCTGGTCAAGCCGGATCAGGCACTGACGGATCAGGAGATCTACCAGCTGATTTTCGAGCCGGGCTTTTCCACCGTCGAGAAGGTCAGCAACCTGTCCGGCCGCGGCGTCGGCATGGATGTGGTGCGCCGCAATATCCAGGCCCTGAGAGGCGGCATCGAGCTGGAAAGCGAAGAAGGCTACGGAGCGACGGTCCGCATCCGGCTACCCCTGACCCTGGCCATCATTGACGGCTTCATGGTGGCGGTGGGCGACGCCACCTACGTGGTGCCGCTGGACATGGTCATGGAGTGCATCGAACTGGCGCAGGATTCGGAGACGGACTACATCAACCTGCGCGGAGAAGTGCTGCCGTGCATTCGCTTGCGCGACCTGTTCGACGTGAAAGGGCCGGTGCCCCGGCGCGAGAACGTGGTGGTCGTGCGCCACGGCGCGCAGCGAGCGGGCCTGGTGGTGGACCGCCTGCTGGGCGAGTTCCAGACAGTCATCAAGCCATTGGGCCGGCTGTTCAGCCAGACCCAGGGGCTGGGCGGGTTCACGATACTGGGCAGCGGGCAGGTCGGGCTGATCCTGGATGTGCCGGGCTTGATACGGCAGATCGTCCGGATCGAAGAGCACGACAATGCCCATTTGAATCATGCGACGAGCCGGGCTTAGGTCGCGGCGTCGCGGAAGCGATTCGGTACCACGTCGGGCCGAAGACAAGAGAAAGTCCTCGCGTGGTGAGCAACTTTGGTGAGGGAGAGCAAACATGTTAGGTAATATGTCTTTGAAAGTGCGCCTCGCGCTGAGCTTTGGCGTGATGGTCGTCCTGTTGTGCATAATTTCATGGAAGGGCATCACGACCATGTCCGAGCAGGACGAAGCCAGCGAGAAGATCGCCAATGACCGCTTCCCCAAGGTGTTGGCCCTGGCGGACATGACGACCCGCTCGGTCGACAACGGACGCTGGATGCGCCAGTTGTTCCTGGCGACCGACAACGATGACGTCGAGGCCGCGCGGCGGACGATCCAGGAAAACCGCGACAAAAACTCGGAGGCGCTCAAGCTCCTGGAAGATCAAGTCGTCAGCGACAAAGGCAAGCGCCTGCTGGAGAACATCAATCAGAAGCGCAACCAGCTCGACTACGACGCCGTGATCACCACCCTCAAGACCGATCGCACCAAGGCGCAGGATCTGCTCCTGAACACCTGGGGGCCGGCCAACACCCGCTTCATCGAGGCGCTCAAGGCGCTCAGCGATTACCAGATCGAGCTGAAGGATGAGGGTCTCAAGGTCGCCACGGCGAATTATCAGGCCGCGCGGCAGCAGATCATCGTCCTGAGTGTCCTGGCTGCTTTGATCGCGGTCGCGGTGGCCTATTTCATGATCCGCAGCATCATGGCGCAATTGGGCGGCGAGCCGGCCCTGGCGGCGGCCATCGCCGACCGCATTGCTGTGGGCGACCTCTCCAGCCAGATCGATCTGCGCGCTGGCGACGCCACCAGCGTGCTGGCCAGGATGAAGCAAATGTCACAAGCGCTGCGCGCATTGATCGATGACACGGCGACGCTGACCAAGGCGGGACTGGAAGGCAAGCTGAACGTGCGCGCCGACACCAGCAAGCATCAGGGCGACTACAAGGCCATCGTCGAGGGCATCAACAAGACCGTGGACACCTTTGTCGCTCCCTTGAACCTGGCGGCTGACTACATCAGCCAGATCGCCAAGGGCGATACGCCGCCCAAGATCACCGACAGTTACAACGGCGACTTCAACATACTGAAGAACAATTTCAACCTGGCCATCGATGGCATTGCGCAACAGGGCCTGGCGGCGCAGGCCATTGCCGCCGGTGATTTCTCCACCAGGATCGAAGTCCGTTCCGACAAGGACGTGGTGGCCAAGAGCCTGATTCAGGTGGTCGATGCCCTGAAAGGCCTGCAAACGGAGATGCAACGCCTGACCGTGGCTTCCAAGGACGGCCAGCTGTCGGAGCGCGGCAAGCCGGAACAATTCAAGGGTGCTTACGCGGACATCGTGAGGGGCAACAACGAGATGCTGGATGCCATCCTGCTGCCCATCGGCGAGGGCAACCGCATCCTGGCGCAGATTTCCGACGGCAAGATCGACGAGTTGATCGCCGCTACCTACAAGGGCGACCACGAGAAGATGAAGCAGGCGGTGAACAATGTCGCGGTCGTGGTGCAGGGCCTGCAGAAGGAATTACAGCGACTGACGGCGGCCTCGCGGGACGGCCAGTTGTCGGAGCGCGGCAAGCCGGAGCAATTCAAGGGGGCTTACGCGGACATCGTGCGGGGCACCAACGATATGCTGGATGCCATCCTGCTGCCCATCGGCGAGGGCAACCGCGTTCTGCGCCTGATCCGCGGCGGAAATTTGCGCGAGCGGGTGGATATCGCCTGCAAAGGCGACCACGAGCAGATGAAGAACGCCATCAATGGCGTGCATGCGTGGCTGTCGGATCTGATTGCCTATGTCACCAAGATTGCCAACGGCGACATGACGGCGGAGATGGCCAAGGCCTCGGACGAGGATCAGATTCACGAGTGGCTGGTGTTGATGAAGAACAACATCAAGGCGCTGGTGGACGACACTGACATGCTCGCTCGCTCGGCGCAGGACGGCAAACTGGATATCCGCGCAGAGGCAGCCCGCCACCACGGCGAGTTCCACAAGATCATCCAGGGCATCAACGGCACCCTGGACGCCATCATCGGGCCGGTCAACGAGGTGATGAAGATCCTGGTGGCGCTGGAAAATGGCGACATGCGTCAGCGCATCGACGCCGAGTATCGCGGTACCCTCGGTCAGTTGCGGGATACGGTCAACAACACCGTCGCCAAGCTGGCGCAGACCATGACGGAGGTTCGCAATACGGCCAATTCCCTTGCGGAGGCAACCTCTGAAGTGAGCGCTACGGCGCAGTCGCTATCGCAGTCTTCCACCGAACAGGCGGCCAGCGTGGAGGAAACCAGCGCATCCCTGGAGGAGATGAGCGCCTCCATCTCGCAGAACACCGAGAATGCCAAGATCACCGATGACATGGCCAGCAAGGCTTCGAAGGAGGCGAAGGAAGGCGGTCAGGCGGTGACCCAGACGGTGGACGCCATGAAGCAGATCGCCGGCAAGATCGGCATCATCGACGACATTGCCTATCAGACCAACCTGCTGGCTTTGAACGCGGCCATCGAGGCGGCCCGCGCCGGCGAACACGGCAAGGGTTTCGCCGTGGTTGCCGCGGAAGTGCGCAAGCTGGCGGAGCGCAGCCAGGTCGCGGCCCAGGAGATCGGCGAACTGGCGGGGAGCAGCGTTGGCATGGCGGAAAAGGCCGGCAAGCTGCTGGACGAGATCGTACCCAGCATCGGCAAGACCTCCGATCTGGTCCAGGAAATCTCCTCCGCGTCCGAGGAACAATCCTCCGGGGTTGGCCAGATCAACAATGCCATGTCCCAACTCAACCAGATCACCCAGCAGAACGCCTCGGCATCGGAAGAGTTGGCGGCAACGGCAGAGGAGATGAGTGGTCAGGCGGAGAAGCTGCAGAACCTCATGGCCTTCTTCAAGGTGGCGACCGAGTTCGACAGCGCCGCTCCGCGCCCGACCCGCGTCTCGGTGGCCGGCAATAAACCGGGGAAGGCGAAAAAGCCGGCGCATCGCGAGGTGGAACTAACGTCCCATCCCGATGAGTCCGAATTCGTCAGGTTCTAGGGAGGCGGCGACATGAAAGCCATCGCCAGCGTGGAGACCAAAACGGCGAAGCCGGCCATGGAGGGGCAGCAGCAGTACTTGTCCTTCCTGGTCGGCAAGGAAACCTTCGCCATTGGCATACTGAACATCAAGGAGATCATCGAGTACGGCCAAGTGACCGAAGTGCCGCGCATGCCGCAGTTCATCCGCGGCGTGATCAACCTGCGCGGCGCCGTGGTGCCGGTCATCGACCTGGGCGCCTGTTTCGGCAAGCCTACCCGGGAAATCACGCGCCGCACCTGCATCATCATTGTGGAGATAGCCATCGAGGACGAAAAGCACGATATTGGCGTGATGGTGGATGCGGTCTACGAGGTCCTGGAAATTCCGGAGGATTCGGTGGAACCCGCGCCTGCCTTCGGAGCGAAGATCCGTGCCGATTACATACGCGGCATGGGCAAGGTGGATGACGGCTTTGTGATCATCCTCAACATCGAAGCGGTGCTGTCTCTGGACGAGATGGCCTTGCTGGCCGGCCTGGGTGGAGAACCGACGGTTCCGGCTACTGTCGACTGATCACCGCAGGCTTCGCCGCGCCAAGGAGAGACCGTCGTGAGCCCGAAGCCTGCCTCGATCACCGAGCGTGAATTCTCGCAGTTCAGCAAGCTCATTTACGACCGTGCCGGCATTCACATGCCGGACTCCAAGATGGCGCTG
Organism: Methyloterricola oryzae; assembly: GCF_000934725.1. Taxonomy (NCBI): domain Bacteria; kingdom Pseudomonadati; phylum Pseudomonadota; class Gammaproteobacteria; order Methylococcales; family Methylococcaceae; genus Methyloterricola; species Methyloterricola oryzae. Next base: position 16,407 of record NZ_JYNS01000003.1, on the reverse strand, counting down.
GTCAGCGGCCGGCTGGCAAAGCGAATTCAGCACTACCAACTGGAGAGCTACGGCGATTACTTCCGTTTGATCTCGGGCGGCGAGTACGCTGACGAGTTGCAGACGGCGATCGACCTGCTGACCACCAACGAAACGCACTTCTTCCGCGAGCCCAAGCACATGGAGTTTCTGCGTGACCATGTGTTGAGCGGCTGGAGGCCGAGCCAGTCCTTCCGTCTCTGGTGCGCGGCCAGTTCCACCGGCGAGGAACCCTACACCCTGGCCATGGTGCTGGCGGATACGCTCGGTAATGGGCCCTGGGAAATTACGGGTTCGGACATCAGCATGCGCTGCCTGGAAAAGGCGCGCGGCGGCTTGTATGCGATGCAGCGCGCGGCGGAGATTCCCAAGGATTACCTCCGCAGGTTTTGCCTCAGGGGCGTGGGCAGCCAGTCGGGCCAATTTCTGATTGAACGCGGTTTGCGCGAGAGGGTCCGATTCCTCTATGTGAACCTGATTGAAGACCTGCCGGAACTCGGGCAATTCGATACGATCTTCCTGCGGAATGTGATGATTTATTTCGACATCGCGACCAAGCGCCGCGTAATTTCCAGAATGCTGCCGCTACTAAGGAAAGGAGGCTATTTCATCATCAGTCATTCGGAAAGTCTCAATGGCGTCAGCGATGCCTTCGAGTTCATTTCCCCGTCCATCTACCGAAAGCCATGAAGTCTGCGCCCAAGCCCGACGATCTCGTCGAAATTTTCCTGAAGCCCGGTGAGTTCCATTTCGGTGGTCCGGACAAACGCATTCGCACGGTGCTCGGCTCCTGCGTTTCCCTGGTGTTCTGGCATCCGGATCGCCATGTGGGCGGAATGTGTCACTACTTGCTGCCCTCGCGCAATGGCAATGCCAAGTCCGGCGAGCTTGACGGGCGTTATGCTGATGAGGCCTTGGAATTGCTGCTCAGGGAGATCCGCCGTTGTGGAACCCTGCCAGGCGAATATCAGGTGAAGCTGTTCGGTGGCGGCGACATGTTTCCCAAATCGCCCAAGATTCCCGCGACCCAGGTGGGACGCCGCAATGTGGAAGCCGCCCGGGATCTGATCAAGCGCTATAACCTGAATTGCGTGGGCGAGCACCTGGAGGGTATCGGTCACCGCAATGTGATATTCGATGTCTGGAGCGGGCACGTCTGGCTCAAGCATCAGGAACCGTGTGACTCCTAGCATTCGGAAAAGGCTGTCTGCATGTCCAAGATCAAGGTTTTGATCATCGATGATTCGGCGGTCGTCCGGCAGGTACTGAGTGCCAAGTTTGCCGACGAAGTGGGCATCGAGGTGATCGGCGTGGCGGCTGATCCCGTGTTCGCGCTAGAAAAGATGAAACTGCAGTGGCCGGACGTGATCGTGCTGGACGTGGAAATGCCGCGCATGGACGGGCTGACTTTCCTGCGCAAGATCATGGCGGAACATCCCACCCCGGTCGTGATCTGTTCGACTCTCACGGAGCGCGGCGCCGAAACCACCATGCAGGCTCTCGCCGCCGGCGCCGTCAGCATCATCACCAAACCGAAGAACGCGCTCAAGCGGTTCCTCGAGGAAGCCTCCGAGGATCTGGTAAGCGCTGTCCGCGCGGCGGCCCGGGCCAACGTCAGACGCCTGGCGCCTGCGTCCGCTGCCACGCCCGCGCCCAAGCTTTCGGCCGACGCCATCCTGTCGGCGCCCACCGCGGCATTGGCACAGACCACCCATTCCGTCGTCGCCATCGGCACTTCGACCGGGGGCACCCAGGCGCTGGAGGCGGTGCTGACCGCCTTGCCACGGCTATGCCCTGGCATCGTCATCGTGCAGCACATGCCGGAGCGTTTCACCGAGGCCTTCGCCAAACGCCTTGACAGCCTTTGTCAGATTTCGGTGCGGGAAGCGAAAAATGGCGATACCGTGGTGCCGGGATTGGCCCTGATTGCGCCAGGCGGCCGGCATGTCCTGGTCAAGCGCAGTGGCGCGCAGTATTACGTGGAGGTAGTGGATGGCCCGCTAGTGAGCCGGCACCGTCCCTCGGTGGATGTGCTGTTTCGTTCCGTGGCCAAATACGCCGGCCGCAATGCCTTGGGCATCATCATGACCGGGATGGGCGATGACGGTGCCAAAGGCATGAAGGAAATGCACGACATGGGGGCGAAGACCTTGGCGCAGGACGAGGAGAGCTGCGTGGTCTACGGCATGCCCAAGGAAGCGGTGAAGCTCGGCGCGGTGGACAGGATCGTCAGCCTGAGCCAGATTCCCACGGAAATCGTTACGTTTGCCCGGCAGTCGGCGCACTCGCCGGGTCTCGTCTGATTGATAGCGATCGAACCCGGTTCGATAAGGATACCCAAGATGCATACAACAGCCAGCGAAGGCATGCATCAAATTCTGCTGATCCTCGAAGACACTGACGGGGTAGATGCCAGGGGCCTATGCGCTCGAATGCAGACTGTAGGCTGGGAGGTTCAGGAGATCACAGAGCCCATGCTTGAAGCCCTGCCGGAAGCGAGGCAGCCGGCCGCCTGGATGCGGGCCCGGGTTGAATCGGGTGGGCCGGTGCCTACCTGTCCTGTGGAGAAGCTTGGCGCCTGTCGCGAACAACTGCAGTCCGCCCGGACCGAAACCCGCGAGAAGGTGACGGCCCTCGCCGCTCGCTTCAGTTCTTTGATCAATTTGCTGCAGGCAGCGCATCTGCCTGGCGGCGGCGAAGACGGCGCCCAGGACAGCGCCGCGGATGCAATGGAGCGCAGCAGCAGGGAGTTGGAAGCCCTGATGGACACCTTGGAGCAGATACGTAAGGGGCGACTGGGGATTGCCGAGGATATCGCGGGCATGCGCCGCTACATCGCGGAATTGACCGACATGTCCGCGCAGATGGCCAATATCGCGATGCAGACTAATCTGCTGGCCATGAATGCCGCCATCGAGGTGGCGCACGCGGCCGAGTCGGGCAAGGGCTTCGCCGTGGTGATCGAGGAAGTGCGCAAGCTGTCGGCGCACACGGCAGAAACCAGTCAGAAGATGAACCACGATGTGCGCCTCGTCGCCGATGCATTGAAGAATACCTCGCAGGTTTCGGCAGAGTGGACCCGGCGGGACGCGGCCGTGGTGAGCGAGACCGAGACCGCTGTGTCCAAGGTGCTAGGCAATTTCAGCGAGATCTCCAAAGGCCTGCACATGGCGTCGCAAATCCTGCATGAGGCGCACGCGCGGGTGGGCGACGATATAAGCGAGGTGCTGGTCTCGCTCCAGTTCGAGGACCGGATCGCCCAGATCCTCGAGCACGTGATGGAACACATGCAGGAACTGCAACGCCTGCTGGGTGACGAAACCGCAGCCTCCGAATTGGCGTCGCTGGACGCCTCCGCCTGGCTGGATCGGATGAAGCAGAGTTACACCACCCAGGAGCAGCACTACGACCACGTGGGTGCTTCCCAGGAGTCACCTGCAGATTCCGACATAACGTTCTTTTGAGAGGGAATGCAAGCATGTCCCGAACCTGTCTCCTGATCACTTCACCGTCACTATCCCAGGATGCGATTACCGCTGCAGCCGGAAAATTGGGCCTGACCGTCGTGGCTCAAGGCGAGGCAGCCTCGCTTGCTGACGCAGTGATGGCGGCGGATTCCGATGCCTTCGCGAACGATGCCGAGCAGGTGCGCCAAGCTATCTGCCGCGAGGCCTTGCCCATCTGGTCCCGTCAGATCGATACCGTGCGCAGCCAGATGGACGAGGCGGTGGCCGCCATAGCCGGGGAATTTCAGCGCATTCTGGCTGACCTGAACCAGGGCGTCGCGGCATCCGATCTGGCCCGGGCCCATGGCTGGGGCAACCCCTTGGCCGTCGTCGCCGAGAGTCAGCGTGAACTGGGCGAGGTGGTGGAGACGCTGCGCGGTGCTCGTGCCGGACAGGCAGTCATCGTCGAGCAGCTCAATGGACTGATGCGGTTTACCGGGGATCTGGACACCATGGCCACGCAGATGCATGCGATCGCGTGGCAGACTAAGATGCTGGCCCTGAATTCGGCTATCAAGGCTGCCCACGCGGGCCGGCATGGATTAGCCCTGGCGGTTATCGCCGGAGAGATACATCTGCTCGCGGTCTATTCTGCCGAGACCAGCAGCAAGATGGGGCAGATTGCTTCCACCATCAACGAGGCGATCAAGACCACCGTGGAACTGTCCTCGGAACTGATGCGGCGCGACGCCGAGGCGATCAGCACCATTGCTGCTTCCATCGACCGCATGATCGAGGAATTCAAGGCGGTGACCCAGCGGTTGAGTGTCTACGGGCAAACGCTGCAGCGCACCAACGGGCGCGTTCAGGCAGAAATTGGACAGATACTGCAGTCGCTCGAGTTCGCTCATGCGGTCAGTGATGAACTGGCTGATGTGTCGCGCGCATTTACAGAGCCAATGACCTCGGTCTGACCCAAAATGGCGGCGTTCGACGCCGCAACCCACCATTCGATTCGTGGCCGCCCTTACTGCGGTCCACACCTCCGCGGAAATTCACAGAAGCTGTGGATAACTCCGTGCATAAGCTGCGGCTTGATCAGGCTAATTATTGATTTTTCGGGTACAAACCTTAGATCGGTTAATTTTTGACCCGAAATTAGTCTTGACATTTCAGAAACATAGATAAGCCATTGACGCTGCTTCGTAAGCGTAGTCCTACAAATTGTTTCTCAGACATCGATTGTGGATGATTGAATCGATCGTTCTTTTGTCCGAGACGACAACGAACAACAACATAGGAGGGGAGCTTTCATGCGAGCCATGGTGATGAAGCAGATCGTCAGTCTGGAACAATGCCGCGAGCCACTGACCTTAGCTGATCTTCCGATTCCGGAGCCGGGGCCCGGTGAACTGTTGGTTCGCGTCGTCACCTGCGGCGTGTGCCACACCGAACTGGACGAAATCGAGGGCAGAACCCCACCGCCCAATTTGCCGACGGTGCCAGGGCATCAGGTGGTGGGCCGCGTGGCCGCGCTGGGCGCCGGTACGGTTGGCTTCGCGTGTGGACAGCGCGTGGGCGTGGCCTGGATTCATTCGGCTTGCGGTGTCTGCCATCACTGTCTGGGCGGTAACGAAAACCTCTGCAGCCGGTTCCGCGCCACGGGACGGGACGTCAACGGCGGTTATGCGGAATACATGACAGTTCCCGCCGCTTTCGCCCACCCGGTGCCCGATGTCTTCAGCGACGTGGAAGCGGCACCGCTGCTGTGCGCGGGAGCCATCGGCTACCGTTCGATCCGGCTGGCTGCACCGGTGGCGGGGAAGGCGATCGGGCTGACCGGCTTCGGTGCCTCGGCCCATCTAGTCTTGAAAGTGCTGCGCCATCTTCACCCGGATCTGAAGGTATACGTGTTCGCGCGTAATCCGAAGGAGCGCGCCTTCGCGCTAGAATTGGGCGCAAGTTGGGCCGGTGGCAGCGATGACGCACCGCCGCAGAAACTGGCGAGTATCATCGACACCACGCCGGTTTGGAACACGGTGGTTTCCGCCTTGGGGCATCTGGAACCCGGGGGCCGGCTGGTGATCAACGCGATCCGCAAGGAAGATTCCGATAAGAACGCCTTGTTGCGCCTCGATTACCCGGCCCATCTGTGGCTGGAGAAGGAGATCAAGAGCGTCGCCAACGTGACGCGGGCCGACGTGCGGGAGTTTCTGGTCCTGGCGGCGCAGATCCCGATTCGCCCGGATGTGGAGGAATTTCCGCTGGAGGAGGCGAATCGCGCTTTGGTGGAGTTGAAGCAGCGCGAGGTCCGTGGCGCCAAGGTGCTAAGAATAGGCTGAATGTCTGCCCTTACAGGCCCTCCCTGAGCGGCGAGGTGGCGATGAATGACATGACCCGCATGATGCTCGACATCGATGCCGAAATGAAATTGACGCGGCCCTATACGGGCATGGAGGCGTTGGCGCCACGGGTGATACAAGCCATTCGGCAGGTGCCGCGGGATCAGTTTCTGCCGGAGGAAACCCGCGCCTACGCCTTCTATGATGGACCGGTCCCCATTGGCTTCGGCCAAACCATTTCGCAACCATTCATCGTGGCGCTGATGACGGACTTGTTGCAGCCCGAGCCCGAGCACAGCGTGCTCGAAATCGGCACCGGGTCTTGTTACCAAGCCGCTGTTCTCTCGCTCCTAGTTAGGCAGGTGTATTCGGTCGAGATCATTCCCGAACTGGCGCGGCAAGCGCGGGAGCGTCTGGACGGGCTGGGTTACCGCAATGTTTCCGCCTGTCTGGGTGACGGCTATTACGGATGGCCGGAGCATGCGCCCTATGACGGCATCATCGTGACGGCGGCGGCGCCGGAGGTGCCGGAGCCGCTGCTCGAACAGCTGAAGCCTGGCGGACGCTTGGTGATCCCGATTGGACCGCCCTATCAATATCAGGAATTGCGGCTGATAGAAAAGGCCGAGGATGGCTCCTATGCGAGTCGGAAAATTCTCGGAGTCGCTTTCGTGCCGCTCACGGGACAGCATCCCTTCGCTAAGCCCGAGACTTTGGGCGGGCCATGATTGCGGGTCGATCCGTGACGGTCCGTCAAAAGGAGAACCGTCACTTAGGTTTGTAGCCGTCGGTCAGGGTTTTCAGAAATGCGACCAGATCGTCGATTTCCTGATTGCTCAGATTCAAGGCGCCCAACTCGTCGCGATTGAGGTTCTCCTTCACCTCGGGTTCCGGCCAGCAGTTGAGCTTTTGCGCCTCTCCTGTCCGGGTAAATCGGTTGGGGCAAACCGGTTTGACATCGCGGTTGCTGTAGAACTCGACGACGCTGCGCAAGTTGGTGAAATAGCCGTTGTGCATGTAAGGGCCGGTTACGGCGATATTGCGCAGGGTCGGTACCTTGAACTTGCCGTTTTCGGCGAATACGTCCAGCCTGCCGCCTAGCCCCTTGTCCACGAATTGCTTTCCGAGCGGATTGACCGCGCCGGGTTGCGAGTAAAACGGGTTGTCCGGGTTGCTCGGAACGCCCAGGTTGTCGTAGGTGAAATCGGTGAACAAGGGCGGCGAGCTGTCCGCGCCGGGCCGATTCGGATGGCAGGCGGCGCAATTGCCCTTGTCGGCCGCTTCGTAGAGCTTGCGACCGCGGGTCTCCTGAGCCGTCAGTCTGGCGCGTCCCTTTAGGGCGTAATCGTACTTTGAGGTGAAGCGACGCAGGGCCGGACTGCGCTCGAAAGCGGCCAGGGCGTCGCCCACCTTGTTGTAGGCGGACTTCGGATTGGCGAGGGCGCCGGCTCCAAATACCCGCTCGAACAGGTGGGCGTAGTCTGCCTGGCGGATTTTCTCGACGACTTCGTCGCCGCTGGCGTTGCCCATCTCGATGGGGTTCAGGAACGGCTGTTTGGCCTGGTCATTGACGGTAGGCGAGCGGCCGTCGAGAAACTGCCCGCCGATGAATAAGCCTTCGTCACGATCGAAGTGAAATCGCGGGCTGAAACTGGCGTACATGATCGAAGGCGCGTTGCGGCTGCCTCTAATTTCCGGATTGGCACCTTTTGAGGTGGGCGAGGCGGCGTTGGGGTCCGAAAAGGCAAACGCCGGGTCGTGGCAACTGGAGCAGGCCTGGCCCGGCGGTGAGGACAGGCTAGTGTCGAAGAAGATGCGCCTGCCCAGATCCTCCTTGGCCGTGAGTCCGAAATTCCGCAAGAAGCGCTGTGCATGCGAAGGTGTGGCCAGGGTGAGTCCGAGAACGGCGGCCATTAGGGCCTTGAATACTGCTTTTTGCATTGAGAGGAGCGGTCACGAAAGATGTGTTTTTGATAATAGCTCTCAACTTCTCTCCCGTGCAAGGCTAATTGCCTTATCAAATTTAGGTGCTGTCTAGCATCATTGGCGCACATTAAGTAAAACTACAGATTATTAATGACTATTTTATTTAATAAAATCATTAACTTAATATTAATTGGCTTTTCGCTGAAATAACTATAAAGCTTATCAAGCTGGGCCATTTTAGAGATCGTTAAGGCGCTTTCTGTAGGTCAAGGTCGTATGGTTTGGCGCTGTGAATTGGGCGCCAATGACGATACCGGTGTCAGAGAGATGTGATCGGCAGCTTGGGGAATCCCTGTTGATCTCGGACAAAGGCGTAAGCCCCCGAGTGAATTCGATAGCGCAGCGAGTGAGGCCCAAGATCTTACTCCGCGGGCTTATCGCAGCAGCAGACTGATAAGGTATTTGATGACAGTGAACGATTGGAAAACGACACGCGGGACGATCCGCTCAGCGTCTGATGGCGGGCCTGATGGGGGCTGCAGCAAGGCCGATGCGGTCGATGGTCTCGAATCAGTGCATGGGTTGGTCGACATCTGGAAGTCTTCCGCCTGTCAGTTGGACAGTCCCATTCAGGATCTGATCTGGTCAAAGGCCGCCTTGGAGACCATCAGTGCTGGCGATCAACTGCGCATTTTTGTCCACCGTGAGCCGGACGGTTCCTTTGCCATCGCACCCCTGACCCATAGTCCTGAGTCTCCGCGGCTGCTGAATATGCTGGGGGTGAGGCGGCTGGGTGAGCCCATGGATTTCCTCTACACGGATGCTTCGGCGCTTGCCGGGCTGGCTAACAAGCTCTGCCGAGAGGGCTGTGCCATCGCCCTTGAAAGGGTCTTCGCAGATTCTCCTGTCATTGCCGCCTTGACGCAGGCTTTCAAGGGGCGGGGCTGGGTGCACCTTGTCCCTCAAGGGGCGTGTCCTTACATTCCGCTCGACGAGGGTTGGCTGGAGCCTGAGCAGCGGTTTAATGCCGGTCGACGTTCTGATTTTCGAAGGGCCCGGCGCCGCGCTGAAGCCTTGGGTACGGTTACGTTCGAAATTCACGCGCCGACGCCCAGCCAGTTGGATCCCTTGCTGGCTGAGGCATTTCGGGTTGAGGGACTGGGCTGGAAGGGAATTCGGGGTACTTCACTCCAACGGGATGAGCCCCTCGGTGAATTTTATCGGCATTATGCGCGCATGGCCTGTGAGCAGGGAATTCTCCGCATCGGCTTCATGCGCATCGCCGGCACGGCGGTTGCAACGCAGATTGCCGCAGAGCACGGGGGCCGATTCTGGCTCCTCAAGGTCGGCTACGACGAAAGCTACGCAAGCTGCTCCGCCGGCCATCTGCTGATGCTGCATACCTTGCGTTATGCTGCCGAAAGGGGCTGCCTATCCTATGAGTTTCTCGGCTACGCCGAAAGTTGGACGAACGTGTGGACACCGCTCAAGCGGGACTGCGTCGAGGTCCGGGTTTATCCATTCAATCGCAGCGGCCTTACCAATTTCCTGCCGCGTCTAAAGCAGTCGATTCTGCGGCGCTCCAGGCCCATCAGACGTCGGGCGGCTCGTTTCATCGACCGTCGGTTGCCTGAGCGTGTGCGGCAGGCCTATATAGCGGGTCCGAAGCTCGAGGATGCGATTGCTGCCTGTCATAAGTTCTCTGGGCAGGGAATTGCCAGCACGGTGGGTTACTGGAACGAGGCAGACGAAGATTCCCGGTCAGTCACCGACGCCTATCTTGCCACCGTGACTGCGGTCAGTGCGGAAGGACTGGATTCCTACGTGTCGGTAAAAGCCCCCACCGTGGCATTTTCGTTCGCTTTGATGACCGAGGTGGTCGAGCAGGCGCGCGAGGCCAATGTCGGTATCCACTTCGATTCCCTTGGGCCGGAAGCGGCGGATGCGACTTTCGAGATGATCTCTTCCGCCGTCCAGCGTTTTCCCCGGATTGGATGTACGCTGCCAGGCCGATGGCGGCGGAGCCTCGACGACGCGCAGCGGGCGGTGGAATTGGGCCTGAACGTGCGAGTCGTGAAGGGCCAATGGAAGGATCCTGATGCTCCCGACATTGACCTGCGGCAGGGTTACCTTGCAGTCATTGACCGCTTAGCGGGCGGTGCGCAGCATGTGGCGGTTGCAACGCATGATGCGTGGCTCGTGCGCGAGGCGCTGCGCCGACTGCAAGCGGCCGGCACGTCCTGTGAGTTGGAGCTGTTGTACGGTCTTCCCACGGCGGCCGCGCGCGCCGTTGCCCGGGAAATGGGCGTCGGTGTCAGGCTCTATGTCCCGTATGGGGAGGCCTATCTGCCCTACGCGCTGTCCCAGGCTGTCAGGAAACCGCACATCGTGGCCTGGATACTTCGGGATACTGTAGTCAGGGCGCTACGGCGAGTCCTGGGAAGAGACGAGTTCTAGGTCTATGTCCTGCTTGCGATCATGCCCCGCGGTCATTGTCTCACGAAGGTGCCGGGGTGCCATGGCGACCCAGCTCTTGCAGACGAATTTTTAGCAGCCAGCCTACCGCCGCTAGATGGCCGGCTGCGATCATCGGGGCTAGCCATGTTGCACCGGGCTGCAGCGGAAAGGCGGCAGGAAAAGCCAGAAAGCCGAGCCCGATCAGGTTCAGCAGGCCAGGCAGCACGATGTACAGCAGGAGCAGGTAGACCAGGGTCGTCGAGGCAGCGCGCTCCGGGCGCCGGCCCAGGCTGAAAAAGTAAAGCAGGCCAATGTCGCGCAGCATCAGCAGGGCGAAAACGGTGGGCGACAGCGCCAGCGTCGTGAACAATTCCTGCGACATGCCAGGCAGTGATGATGGCGGCTGGTTGTCTGGAAGCAGCCCCGTCAGCGCGGACATCAGCAGGGTAAAAGCCGCCACGACCAACCAGGAAGGCGTATCCAACAGGGCCTCGTCGATCGAGCCGGCGCGCCAGCTGCGCAGGAAACGCCTGACGGCGATCCAGTCGCGGCGCTCCTTCCATGCTTCCACATAGGTGGCGGCGCTCCCGATCAGGGCACCGAGGGCCGCGAAGCGGCTCGGATAGCTCCATGTGGCCGAATCCACGAAACCGCACAGGTAGAAGGTCAGGAACAGGACGAAGGCCAGGCTACCCCAGGGTAGCAGGCGTACGGCCAGCGCCTGCGACATCAGCCGGTAAGCCCCGAACCAGGACCAGGCCGCGAACACACCCACACTGCCGAGCACGAAGTCATGCGCCGGCCACGGGATGCCATACCACAACACCGGACTATCCGCCTGATGCAGCAGTACCTGTCCTAACCAGAACAGCAGCAGAAGGCCGAGGACGGTGATGGGCAGATTGCGGGCGGGCTTCACGAGGCGGCCCGAGCGCACCGCGTTGAGCCCCGACAGTAGCCCTGCGCCGTGGGCGAACAGCGCACTCAGAACCAGCAACAGGCACAGGCTGGGAGCTGGCCAGTTGGCGTACCCGCCACCCGCCGAGGCGTCGTAAGTGAACATGAAGGTCGCAAGGCAGCAGGTCCCTACGTACCAGGTGTAGAGGTTGCCGCCCAGAATCTTCCCCCAGGTCATGGACCAGGGCGACACGGCCGACATGCGCTGGATGTCCCAGGTATGCGCCCGCACTTCCTCGACGATGGTGTCGTAAGCCCGGCGTCCGCCCCATAGCACCGATGCCAGCACAAATCCCGCGATCGCGATGGGCGCTGCCGTGCGCTTCCAATCCTCAGCGTCCGAACTGGCCAGTAGTGCGATCAGGAGCAGTATCACCAGCGGCGTGGCTATGAGGCGGTGGGCCGTCAGTTCCAGCCAGGCGTTGCGCAGCAATTCGGGATTGCGGATCATGATTCGTTCCTGCGCGCTGCGCAAATACTGTCCAGATAGGCGGATTGCATGTCTGGCGCCACCTCCTGCAGGCCGCAGATGGGCAGGCCGGCATCGATCAGGGTACGCAGGAGCTGGTGGCGGGCATCGAGATTGCCCGCAAAGTCAAAGCAGACCCGATTTTCGGTATCCGCCCGGACATTCGAGACCCCTGGCAGAACTTCCAAACGGCGTCTCGCGTCGGCTACCGCCGCACTTAACTGAAGCTCCAGTGTCGTTGAAGCGCTGGCCTGCCCAATGACCGTTCGATGGTCCACCAGCCGGCCGGCCTGCAGTACCAGCATGTGGGTGGAATACTCGGCCAGTTCCGCCAGGATGTGCGAGGACACCAGCAAGGTCAACCCATCCGCCCGCAAGTGGCGGAACAGGCTACTGAGCTCGTGACGCGCCTCCGGGTCCAGGCCGGCGGCGGGCTCGTCCAGCAGTACCATCAGGGGGCCGTGAATGATAGCCTGGCCGATGGCTACCCGCTGCTGTAAGCCGCGCGAAAGTTCGCCCGCCTTTTGTTCCAGGCGGTCGGCGAGGCCCAGCCTTTCGGCCGTTTGTTTCACCGCCGGCTCCACGCTGGCAGGTGCAAGGCCATTGGCCTCGGCGGAATAACGCAGGCAGCGCCGGACGCTCAGGTTCTCGTACAGGCCGAAGCTGTCGGAGAGATAGCCCAGGTGGCGGTGGCAGGCGCGGGGTTCCCGCTGCACATCGATGCCATCGACACGGACGTCGCCCGACAAGGGTAGGTCCAGGCCGGCTATGCAGCGCAGCAGGGTGGTCTTGCCCGCGCCATTGGGCCCTACCAGCGCCGTGATGCTGCCCCGCTCGATGGAGAAGCTGACGTCGTCGAGAGCTCGGACTCCTGGGTATTCGAAGACCAGTCGATCGACTGTAATCGCAGGCTGCATCATGGAGGCTTTCCTGTGCCCAAAAAGGCATTGTCGCCCATCGGCGGCGGCAGGCACAGCACTGATAGACAGGCTGTCGTGGGTTGGACAAGGCTGCGCCCAGAGGAGACACTGTTAACCCGACGCTGTGCGGCGGGTTTTGAGGTGGGTGATACGGCTTGCGGCCTGAACTGACTGAACATGGGAACACTCTTTCGACGCGATGAGGCCTGAATTTTCGATAGTTCAGAAGCGGGTCCAAGATGGCAGGGCAACTACCGGTCTGAGCCTGCTCCGCGCGGCCCTGCTGGCAGCCTTGCCCGCCTTGGCTCAGGCTGCCGGCGAGGCCGCTCCGCAGGGTCTGGCCGATGAAGACCGCAAAGCCATCGTACATGGCTTGGGCGAAGGCGTGCTCGGCCCGTTCGTGGGCGCGCCGGCCATGGACGATCCGGAGCCTTATCTAGGCCTGGGTGTCAGCAACCGCCGCTATCGGGTCATTCTGCGCCCTGAAGGCGAGCGGCATGAGAGCCACCGCTCCCGTGTCGAGAAGGATGCCTCGGGGGGCAGCGTCTGGCGCGTGGGGATCGGCAGTCCCGAGGTGGGAGTGTTGAAGAAGACCGGGGACGGCAGCTTGGTCATGGCGGGGATCGAAGATCTGAACGAGGGCGTGGTCACCCGCTACGACCCACCGGAACCAGTATTGATTAAGGGAGTAACGGCGGGGCAGGAGCATAGGGTGCGCATGAAGGTGAAGGTCTACGAACTCGATCAGCCCGACACGCTCAAGCATGAGGGGCGGATCGACGTGACGTATCGCTACCTGGGGGTCGTCAAGGTCGCGGTGCCGGCGGGCAGCTTCGATGCGGTGCTGGTCAGATCCATTTTCAAGGGGCGGATCGGGCCGGCGACGGTGGCCGACACCCAGTACCGTTTTTTCGCCAAGGGCGTTGGCATGGTGGCGACGGTGGAGCGGCGGGATGTCACGGCCCTGGTGCTATACCACGCCCAGACCGATATCAGCAGGCTGCTGGTGGAGAAATCCCCTTGAGAGAGCCGCCGGAGTTGGCGGTGGCTCGGGCTCTGAATCAGGGTGCGAGCCGCGGCGAGCGCCTTCGGCACATCTTCGGCGGCGCGGCCGGCAATCTGGTGGAATGGTATGACTGGTATGTCTATTCCGCTTTTTCGCTGTATTTCGCGCCGGTTTTCTTTCCCCAGGATGACCCGACCGCCCAACTCCTGAACGCGGCGGCGGTGTTCGCCGTGGGTTTCGTAATGCGCCCCTTCGGCGCCTGGCTGATGGGCATGTACGCCGACCGGCAGGGCCGCAAGGCCGGCTTGACCCTCTCGGTCTCCCTCATGTGCGGCGGCTCGCTGTTGATTGCCGTCACGCCCGGCCACGCCATGATCGGCGACCTGGCGCCCGCGTTGCTGGTTCTGGCCAGGCTGATGCAGGGGCTCAGCGTCGGCGGCGAATACGGCGCCAGCGCGACCTATCTCAGCGAGATGGCGGGGCGTCAGGCGCGCGGCTTCTATTCCAGCTTCCAATACGTGACCCTGATCCTGGGCCAGTTACTGGCGCTGGGCGTGCTTTTGGCCTTGCAAGCGGGCTTGCCAGAAGCGGATCTGGAAGCCTGGGGCTGGCGCGTGCCCTTCGCCATTGGCGGGGGGCTGGCCTTGTTCGTGTTCCGGCTGCGCCGGCGACTGGCGGAAACCGAGAGCTTTCGCATGGCCCAGTCCAGCGGCGGGCCGAAATCCAGCGGTTGGCGGCTGCTGCGCCATCATCCGCGCCAGGCCTTGCTGGTGATGGCGCTGACCGCCGGCGGCACCTTGGCGTTCTACGCTTACACCACCTACATGCAGAAGTTTCTGGTGAACACCTCGGGCTTCAGCCGCGAGTCTGCCACCCGCATCACCGCAGCCGCGCTGTTCGTCTACATGCTGCTTCAGCCGGGGGTGGGCGCGCTGTCCGACCGCATCGGCCGCAAGCCGGTGATGGTGGCCTTCGGGGTGCTGGGGCTGATCTTCACCTATCCCATCTTCAGCACCCTTGCCGCTGTGCGCGAGCCGCTCGTGGCCTTTTTTCTGGTGTTGGCGGCGCTGGCCATCGTCAGCGGCTACACCGCCATCAACGCGGTGGTGAAAGCGGAGTTGTTCCCCGCGCACATCCGGGCGCTGGGCGTTGCCTTGCCCTACGCGCTGGCCAATGCGCTATTCGGCGGCACGGCCGAATATTTGGCGCTTTGGCTGAAGCAGCAAGGGCTGGAGAGTGGCTTTTACTGGTATGTCACCGCCATGATCGGCCTGTCCCTGCTGGTCTATGTGCGCATGCGCGACACCGCCCGGCACAGCTTGATCCGCGAGGACTAAGCCACAGGGCCGAAGGCCGCCGGGATGTCTTGCCGCGCCGCCGGCAAGGCGGCACAATCAAGCTCCCATGGAGCGACTGTACCTGCGCATCTTTCAGGCATTGCCCATCCGAGTGGTCGCGGGTGACGATGACCTGCGCCTGCTCAATCCCGAGGAGCTTCGCCTGGTCCTGCGCACCGAGCGCTACGCCATGGCCGCCGCCGTGCTGATGGAACTGATCGCCTACCTCACGATCTTTCTTCCCATCTACAGCTTCCCCGCGTTTTTCGAGGCCAGCGTCGTGCATCTGGGGGGGCCCTTCGTGCACGCCACCGACGGGCTGCCCCTGCTGCGCAACGCCTGGATGCTGGTGGTGACGGTGGGGGAACTGTACCTGCTGCTGCTGGTGAACCTGGCCGCCGTGCATGGCATTGCCGTGGCCACCGGCTATATTCACCGCCGCCGGGAGGCGGCCCGCGCGACCGAACTGGTGCGCATCGCCGTGGAAAGCCGTTTCGCGGACCAGCAACGCTTTGGCATCGATCCGTTCGAGCGCATGCATCCCTGGGTGCTGTTCCTCTACCTGGCGGTGAACCGTCTGAAGGGCCTGATCGGAGGCGCCATCATCCGCGCCGTGCTGGTGAACCTGTTCGGGCGCGAGATCCTGCGGGTCTACCTGGATTTTTCCGGGATGCCGCTCTATATGCTGATCAACGTCCTGACCTGCCGGGCCATCCTGCGCAACGCCCGCGTGGTGATCATGGGGCAGACCTCCGTGGAAATGGTGTGCCGCCAGTTGCCGGACCTCCAGCTTTCCCAGGACGAGCGTTCCCTGATCTACGACACCCTGCAGTACATCGCGGTGAACAAGCGGGATTACCACGCCAATCACTACCACCTCAGCAAGGCCATCATCGACCGTTACGGAATCCCCTTGGAAGAGGCGCACCGGCTGCCGGATGATTACCTGGACAAGCTGAAGATCGCGCGGCGCGAGGTGGCGGACATCTGCCGGCTGGTCATCGTGCTGGGTTTCCTGCTGGATGGCAGCGTTTCCTGGCGTGAGCGCCGCCAACTGGAGCGCTTGAACCAGGCCGGTATCCTGCAGTTGAGTTACGCCGATCTGCGCGCCTATGGACGTGCCTTCGTGGATGGGCAAGGTCTGGATGCCATGACCCAGTCACTGCTGAATCCGGCCCCCGTCGCGATGCCGGCGGGATAGTCAGAACGGCTCACTCATTGTCGTCCCGCTGTATCCGTCCGGTAATCCCATCTGTAAGGCGCCCGATGGATTGCGCAAGATAGTGTCCACTTCAGTTTTTAGTGGACACTTTCATGGACTCATCTCCCAAGCGTACCCGGCGCTTCCATAGCGTTGCTTTCAAGCGGCAGGTGGTGGACGCCTGCCGACAGCCCGGTGCCTCAATTGCCGCGGTCGCGCTGGCACACGGCATCAACGCCAACCTGGCGCGGCGTTGGCTGCGCGAATCGGGCAGCGTAAGTGCCTCCAGATATCCGGCGGTCGAAACGATCGATTTCGTGCCGATCCG